>NZ_JBEPDC010000029.1:0-144603 GCF_040300065.1 Nonomuraea sp. NPDC000554
AGCCCGCGTACGGTCTGGGTGAGCATCTTCTGGCTGACCCCGGCGATGATCCTGGTCAGGTCGCCGTAGCGGAGCGGACGCGGCCATCGCCCGGGCCGTCGCGGCGCCGATGCCCGACGACGCGCCGGTGATCAGCACGCGTGCGCCCGCGAGTCTCAACGGGCCCCCATCCACGTCGCTCCCGGCTGCTCCCCGGTTGCTTCCCGCAGACGGCGACCCGTAAGCGCGGCCGGTCAGCCGGCAGAGGCGCCGGACCTCTGCTGGAACCAGGCCAGCACCTTGGGCAGCGACAGCCTGAGCGAGCCGAAGTGGTTCACCTCGCCGACCTCCGTGAGGGTCGCGTCCACATGCCGCGCCCGCAGCTCCTTCAGGCAGCTCGCGGAGTTGGCGACGACCACGTCGCGGTCGCCGGTGGCGGCGAAGAGCCGCACCTGCGCCCCGGGTCGCAGGTCGCGGCACGTCGTGTCGTTCTCCCTGATCGCCTTCAGCAACCGGCCGGTGGGCTTGCCGAGCTTGCCGAGGTAGGCCGGGGTGAGAAGCTCGTCCGGCGTGGACGGGAGGGCGGCCGCGATGGTGTCCCGGTCGTGGCTCCCGTCGAGCAGGTCCGTCACCTTCGCGTCGTACGGCGGGCGGAAGGCTTCAGACGGTTCCTGGTAGATGTCGTAGACCCGGTCCATCGAGGTCAGCCAGTAGGCGAGGTAGAAGGCCGCCGACCGCCCGTCGAGCGTGCCGTCCACCGCGGCCGGGAACTCGGCGTGCTCGATGTCGAACGGGCCGCTGATGGGCGCGATCGCGGACACGTCCAGGTCGCGGTCCTTCTGCAGGGCCGCGCCAAGGGCCATGGCGGCGTGGCCTCCCTGGGAGAAGCCGGTCACCATGATCCGCTTGTCGAGTGTGACCTGGTGCTGCCCGGCGAGCGTCCGGGCGGCCTTGAGGAAGTCGACGGAGGCCCCGGCCTCGGTGGCGGTGTGCATGTACGGGTGCGCGCCCGGCCCTTCGCCCAGGCCGAGATAGTCGGCGGCGGCCGCGGCGAAGCCGTGCGCGGCGAAGTAGACCGGCAGGTAGCGGCCCTCCCCCTTGGACGCCACCGAGGGCGCTTCCTGCTTGTCTGCCATCGTGCCGTGGCTGTAGCTGACCACGCGAAGGTCGTGGGCGGAGGTCTGGGGCAGGACGAGCGATCCGGTGGCCGTGGTGGGCCTGCCCTGCACGTCGACGGTGCGGTAGCTGACGCTGTAGACGTCGACGCCCTTGGCGTCCGCTATCTCGGGAAAGCCCGCCTTGCCGAGGAAGGCGTTGACCTCGGCGCTCGTCATGCGGGCCGACTGCTCGGCCTTCACCAGGGCGCCTCTGGCGGGAGCCGCCGCGGCGGCGGTCGTCGTCAGAGGCGCAGTGGCCACCAGGGCGGCGCAGGTGAGAGCGGCGATGCGCGGAAGGTTCTTGATCACGACAGGACGCTATGCCCCCACGCGTGGCCGCCCCAAGCAGGACATCCCCCGCTTCGTGGTAGGGAGGGCCTTACCTGCCCGCGACGTGCCTCGACCGCGGCGGTCCGGCTCGTCGACCGGCGTCGCATCAGGCGAGGTAGCCGCCGTCGATGGTGAGGACGGTGCCGGTGATGAAGGACGCGCCCGGGCCTGCCAGGAACGCGATTCCCGCCGCGATCTCCTCCGGCCTCCCGAAGCGGCCCATCGCGTTGGCCGCGCGCTGGACGTCGGCGAAGGGTCCGTCCGCGGGGTTCATGTCGGTGGCCACCGACCCGGGCTGGACGACGTTGACGGTGATGCCCCGGGGCGCGAGGTCCCGGGCCGCACCCTTGGTGTAGCCGATGATCGCGGCCTTGGTCGACGCGTAGTCGGCGACGCCCGCGAATCCGGGGCGGACGGCCTGCATGGAGCCGACGGTGATGATCCGTCCGCCGTCGCCGAGGAGCCGGGCGGCGGCCCGGATGCCCGCGGTGACGCCGCCGACGTTGACGGCAAGTTGCCGGTCGAAGGCCGCCAGGTCGCCGTCGGCGTCGTCGACTCTGCCGGCGACGTACGTCGCGGCGTTGTTGACCAGCACGTCGAGCCGTCCGAAGTCGGCCGTGACGGCGGCCACGAGGTCGCCGACCTGCCGGGGGTCGCCCTGATCGGCCCGGTAGGCGGCGGCCCGGGCCCCGGCGCGTCCGAGGTCGGACACGAGGGCCTCGGCCTCGTCGGCGGAGACGGAGTAGCTGATCGCCACCGCGGCTCCGTCGGCTGCCAGGGCGCGGGCGGTCGCGGCTCCGATGCCGCGCGACCCGCCGGTCACGAGGGCGACCTTGCCCTCCAGCGCCCTGCCTGCTGCGCTACTCATGCACACTCCTCATGTCGATCGCTGCTGAAAGAAAGGGGGCGCCGGCTTCCGCCACCATCCGGCTGGACACCGGGCCCACAGGAGGCGACAGCCTCAGGCGCGGGCGGCCGGCACGCGGTCGCGTCGCAGGCTGTAGAGCGCGACGGCCAGGCCGGCCGCGGTGAGGAGCGCGCCGACGAGGTAGATCGACCGCAGGCCCGGCCCGCCGCTGATGACCTCACCGCCCAGCCAGCCGGCGAACGCGGCGGCGACCTGGAAGCCGGAGGCGTTGACCGCCACGGCCAGCGTCGGGGCCGCGCCGGCCGTGGACAGCACCCGCGTCTGCATGCCCGGGATGATGGCGAACGCCAGCACCCCGATGACGAAGGTCATGACCACCGCGGCCACCTGGACCCCGCTGACGAGCCAGAACAGCGCCAGAACGGCTGTCAGCACGGCGAGCAGGCCGGTCAGCGACGGCATCAGGGCCTTGTCCGACAGCCAGCCGCCGAGGAAGTTCCCGGCCACCGCGCCGGCGCCGTAGACCAGCAGCAGGGCGGGCACCGAACCGGCGGCGAACCCGCTGACGTCGGTGAGCAGGGGCGTGATGTACGTGAAGACGGTCATGATGCCCACGTTGCCGACCGCGGTGAGGACGATCGCGAGCTGGACGTCCCGATTGGCGAACACGCGCAGTTCGCCGAGCACCGACCCCGTCGCGACGGCGGGCTGGGCGGGGACGAACCGCAGCACCAGCAGCAGGGCCGCGACGCTGAACGCGGCCACCGTCGTGAACGTCGCCCGCCAGCCGAGGTTCTGCCCGATGAGGGTGCCGATCGGCGTCCCAAGGATGATGCCCAGGTTCATTCCCAGGGCGACCTTCGCCACGGTGGACGCCTGCTTGCCCGCGGGGGCCATGGAGACGGCGGTGGCGACCGCGACGGCGAAGAACGTGGCCACGATCAGGCCGGCGGCGAACCGCGCCACCAGCAGAACGGCGTAGTTCGGCGCCACCGCCGAACCCAGGTTCGCGAGGACGGACACCGCGACGAGGCCGACGATGAGCGGTTTGCGGCCGAGCCGCGCCGTCAGGACGGTGACCACCGGCCCTCCGACGATCATGCCGATCGCGTAGGCGGTCACCAGCGCGCCGGCCGCGGGAATCGACACCGACAGGTCGGCGGCCACGTCCGGCACGATGCCGACGATCACGAACTCGCCGGTCGTCAGGCTGAAGACCACCAGCATGAGAGAGAAGACAGGAAGCGGCACGAAGAACGCCCCAAATACATCTAGTTCGAATAATGCGAACTAGAACTATCATAGTTCGAAGCAGGAACGCTACGCTGAGGACATGACAAGGCAGCCGGAACTGGTGACGGACGGCCAGATCGATCGCGACGTGTGCAAGCTGGTCCACCAGTTCGCGCAGCGGCTCGACGTCCACGTGCGCCGCATCGCCGAGGAGGTCGGGCTCACCCCGACCCAGGTCGTCGCGCTCCGCGAGCTGTCCGAGCCGATCACCGCGCGCGAACTCGCCACCCGGATGTCCTGCGAGCCGTCGAACGCGACCTTCGTCCTCGACCGGCTGGAACAGCAGGGGCTGCTCGAACGCCGGCCGCACCCTACGGACCGGCGCGCCAAGCAGATCGTCCTCACCCCGGCCGGAGAGCGTTGCCGGGCCGACGTCGTCGAACGCCTGGGCGCCCAGTCCCCGCTGGTCACGCTCACCGCCGACCAGCAGGACACCCTGCGCGAGCTGTTGCGGGCGCTCGTCACGCCACGCTGAACGCCGATCCCGGATCGTCCAGCGGGCTGAGCGACCACAGCCGCCGCATCTCCGGGCAGCTCTCCAGCAGCTCGTCCAGCGTCCCCGTGCCGACCACCCGGCCCCGGTCGAGGACGATGATCTGGTCGGCGCGCGCCAGCACGGCGGGACGGTGGGAGACGACCAGCAGCGTCGACACGCCGGTGATCCGCTCCCACAGCTGCCGTTCTGTCTCCACATCCAGGGCCGAGGACAGGTCGTCCACGACGAGCAGGTCCGGCGCGCGGACCAGCGCCCGCGCGGCGGTCGCCCGCTGCGCCTGGCCGCCTGACAGGCGCATGCCCCGGGAGCCGACGACGGTGTCGAGTCCCTCGGGCATGGCGGCCAGGTCGCGGTCGAACGCCGCCAGCTCCACCGCCCGCTCCAACTGGTCGGCGGGCCAGCCGAGCAGCAGGTTCTCCCGCAGTGAGGCGGAGAACAGCCGCGGCACCTGCCCGGCGTAGGCGACCCGGCCCGGCACCAGGAAGCCGCCCGGGTCGGCCACCTGCCTGCCGTTCCAGCGGATCGTCCCGGCGGTCAGCGGTTCCAGCCCGAGCAGGGCGCGCACCAGCGTCGTCTTGCCCGCGCCGACCGCGCCGGTGATCACCGTGCACGATCCACGTTTGATCTCCAGGTCCACCCCGTGCAGGCCGTGCGCGGCGGTGAGGCCGCGCGCCTGGAGCACGTCCAGCGGGTCACCGGGCGCCGGGCGCGCCGCGGCGGGGTACTCCCGGCGGAACCAGACGCCGGTGTCGCGGGCCAGGTCCTCCCCCGGGCCCGTCATGGCGGTGAGCCGCTCGGTGGAGACCGCTGCCTGGGGCATCCGCGAGAGGATCACGCCGACGCTCCGCGGCAGCGCGGTGAGCCAGCCGACATAGGTGGTGAACAGCGCCAGGTCGCCCACCGTGAAGTCGCCGCGGCGCATGGCCGGCGCGGCCAGCAGCAGGACCAGCCCGATGCTGATCTCGACGGTCGCGCCGGTGGCGGTGCTCAGCAGGTCCGTCGCGAGCCGATCCTGCACCGCCGCCTCGCGACGCCGGCGGTTGTGCCGGCGCAGGCGCTCCAGCACCGCCTCCTCGGCGCCGGCGGTCTTGATGGCCAGCACGCCGCCGAAGATCGCGCCGAGGTGGCCGGTGACGGCCGCGCCGAGCCCGCGGGCCTGCCGGTGCAGCCGCCTGATCAGCCGGTTCATCAGACGGCTCAGCACCCCGATCGCGACCGTCGGCACGACCAGGACCAGCGTGATGACCGGGTCGATGGACGCCATGATCGCCAGCGCGACCGCGCTGAAGAGCGTGGCTCCGGCCAGCGGCACGGACTCGTCGACGAACTCCACCACGTCGCTCACGTCGTCGCGCAGCCGGGCGACCGCCTCGCCGGAGGAGTGCGGCACCCGTCCCCTGCCGGTCAGGACCGAGCGCAGCACGTTCGCCCGCAGCAGCGTCGCCGCCGCGCTCCACCAGTAGTCTCCGTACGTCCAGGCGATGACGATCGTCAGGCCGCGGACCACTTCCACTGCCACGAACGCCGCGCACAGCAGCAACGGCACCCGGCGGGCGGTGAGATCGTCGAACAGCCGCTGCAGGATCAGCCCGCTGACAAGCGGCAGGACGCTGGCCGGCAGCCACAGCAGGCCGCCGACGAGGTAGCGGCGCAGGTCGAAGCGGGCCAGCGCGCCGGCCACCGTCATGACGGGCTTCACCGGCCCACCTCCGCGAGCATCCGCGCGAACCGGCTGGCCGGGTCCGCGAGGAGGTCCTCCCGGCGGCCGTACTCGACGATCCGGCCGTCGGACACGACGGCGATCTGGTCCACGCGCGACAGCGACGCGAGCCGGTGCGCGATGAGCACGCCGGTCCTGCCGGTGAGCAGCCGGGTGACGCTGCGCTCGATGCGGCGTTCGGTGGCCGGATCGAGCCGGCTGGACGCCTCGTCGAGCAGCACGAGACCGGGGTCGGCGAGGAAGGCCCGCGCGAAGGCGAGCAGCTGCGCCTCCCCCGCCGAGACGGTGCCGAGCCGGGCGTCGAGGTCCCAGCCCGCGAGGCCGACGTCGGCGAGGATCTCCCGCAGCCGGTCGTCGTCGGCGAAGGGCCGGAACAGGGTGAGGTTGTCGCGGACGGTGGCGTCGAACAGCTGCACGTCCTGGGTGACCACGCCGATCCTCCTGCGGACCGACGCGGCGTCGACGTCGCGCAGGTCCACTCCCCCGACCCGGACGACGCCCGCCGTCGGGTCGTACAGGCGCGCCACCAGACGGGCGATGGTGGTCTTGCCGCTGCCGGTGCGGCCCACCAGGCCGAGCGTCTCGCCCGGCGCCAGGCTGAGCGTGACGCCCTTGAGCACCGGCTCGGCACCGTGATCGTGAGCGAGGTCGTAGGCGAAGTCGACGGCGTCCAGCTCCAGGCGCAGCGCCCCGGTCGCGGGCAGCTCCCCGACCGTGGCGGACACGGCCGGCGTGCGCCGTTCGGCCAGCAGGTCGCCGATGCGCCCCAGCCCGGCGAGGGCGGTCTGGTAGTGGCGCAGCTGGTCGATCAGCCGCTCGAACGGCGTGCGGACCATGAGCGTGTACTGGAACAGCAGCACCGCGGTGCCGACGCTGAGCGTGCCCGACAACGCCAGCATGAGGGCCGTGCCCGCCGCGAAGGCCACGCTCGTCGCGGCCAGGATGGCGCTGCCCACCGCGCTCGCGCGCAGCCCGGTCCGCCACAGCGCGGCGCTGACCTGGTAGAACCGCCGGACGGCGTGCTCGCCCGCGCCGTTGGCACGCAGGTCGTCCGCCCCGGCCAGCCGCTCCTCCAGGTAGCCGAACAGGGCGGCGTCGGCCGCCCGCGCGCGCATGGCGGAGGGCACGGCGAGGCGCTGCGCGCGGATCATGCCGAGGGCGACCAGCACGCAGTACGCCAGCAGCACCGCGCCGATGCGCGGGTCGACGGCGAACACCACGACGACGACCCCGCACAGCAGCAGCGCGCTGGCCACCACGTCCAGCAGGAACGCCACGACGAAGTCGGCGACCGCGACCACGTCGCCGTCCACCCGCTCGATCAGCTCGCCGGGCGTGTGCCTGCCGTGGAAGTCCATGTCCAGGCCGAGCGTGTGCTCGGCGAGCCGTTCGCGCAGCCGGTTGGTCCCGTCCCAGGCCACCCTGCTGGCCAGCCAGGCGGTGACCATCCGGGCGGCCTGCCCGGCGACGGCCACGGCGAGGTAGCCCAGCGCGATGAGCGTGAGCTGGTGGAGGCCCGCGCCGCCGGCGGCGTCGTCGACGAACCGGCGGGTGAACTGCGGCGCCGCGAGCGGCAGCGCCGTCGCGGCCGCGACGGCGAGAGCCAGGAGCCCGGCCGGGCCTGGCCCTGGCAGGAGAGAGCGGAGAACGCGCCTACCGGAGGCTGCCCTCCCCGAGGTCAACGAGGTCGACAAGCGTCATGTCCTTTGCGTGGATGACTGGGGCGTGCTGGACGGACATGAACGCGTGCCTCATTTCGCCTCCTCGGCCGGCGGGTGTGTCGATGGGAGTAGAGCAGGCGGCCCGACCGGCGGGCAACCGGCTATTTCGGCGGTGGTGGTCCGCTCAGTCGTCGATGACCTGGTAGGCGCAGGTCCAGAAGTCACGGAAGACGGCGGGCGGCGTCGGGGAGGTCATGTACCGCTGGGTCAGCAGGATGCCGATCAGCTCCTCGGCCGGATCGGTGTAGACGCAGGTGCCCGTGCCGCCGGTCCAGCCGAACCGTCCGGGGACGTTGGCCAGGTCGTCGCGCCGGGTGACGACGTTGATCCCGAGCCCCCAGCCGCTCGCGCCGCCGAAGAACACGGTGTTCTCGGCCTTCTGCTGCTCGGTGAGCTGGTCGGTGGTCATCAGCTCGACCGACGGCCTAGACAGGATGCGTTCTCCTCCGTGCCGGCCCTTGTTCAGCATCCCCTTGTTCAGCATCATCGTGCAGAAGGCCAGCAGGTCGTCGGCGGTCGAGACCAGTCCCCCGCCCGCGGACGGAAAGGCGGGCGGCCGCGCCCACCGGGAGTCGCGGGGGTCGTCGGCGAGCACGAGCGCGCCGGTCGCGGGATCCGGGCTGTAGCCGGCGGGCAGCCGGTCCAGCTTGCCGGCGGGGACGTGGAACCCGGTGTCCTTCATGCCGAGCGGCTCGAAGAGGCGCTCCCTCAGGAACTCCTCCAACGGCCGCCCGGTGGCCCTGGCCATGAGCACCCCCAGGACGTCGGAGCCGGTGTGGTACATCCACTTCTCCCCCGGCTGGTGGATCAGCGGCAGGGCGCCGAGCCGCTTCAGCCACTCGTCGGGCCCGATCTCCGCGGCCCGCGGGCCAGGGGACAGCCCGGCCTCGTCCATCGCCCGCTGGATCGGGTACTCCCCGGGCGCCGCCAGCACGGCGCCGATGCCCAGCCGGTACGCCAGCAGGTCGCGCAGCGTGATCGGCCGGAGCGCGGGAACCGTGTCGTCGAGCGGCCCGTCGGGCCGCCGCAGGACCCTGCGGCCGGCCAGTTCGGGCAGCAGGTCGTCGACCGGGTCGTCGAGCCGCAGCCGGCACTCCTCCACCAGGATCATGGCCGCCACGGCGGTGATCTGCTTGGTGACCGAGGCGATCCGGAAGATCGCGTCGCGGCGCATCGGCCCGCCCTCCCCACCGGCCTCCCTCGTGCCGACCGCCTCCACGTGCACCTCGCCGCGCCGCGCCACCATGGCGACCAGGCCCGGCACGTCGCCGCGGGTGACGTGGCCGGTCAGCACCTCGCGCATCCGCCCGAGCCGTGCCGTCGACAGTCCTGAAGCGCTCATCGCCTGCTCCTTCACGTCATGGGCGTGCCTCACGCCTCCCACGTGACCCATAAGACCGTACGACGGCGCGGAACTCATCGGAGCGCGTCTAAACCGTGTGACGCCCGGCTCTAGGGTTGGTCGCGACAGGTTCGAAGAGGTCGTGGCAGGAGACGGCATGGAGATCTGGATCAACCCCGACTGTTCCAAGTGCCGCTCGGCGCTGTCGGTCCTCGACGCCGAGAAGGCCGACTACACCGTCCGGCGCTACCTGGACGACCCGCCGAGCGAGCAGGAGCTGCGCGACGTGCTGGGCAGGCTCGGCCTCGAGCCCTGGGACATCACCCGCACCGGCGAGAGCGCGGCCACCGGCCTCGGCCTGGACGGGTGGCCCCGCGACGCGGCGAACCGCGAGCGCTGGATCACGGCGCTGGCGACCCATCCGGCTCTGATCCAGCGTCCCATCATCACCGCCGATGACGGCTCGGCGGTCGTCGGACGGACCGAGGAGGCCGTCCGCTCGGCGCTGCCGGATCGGTGACGCCCGCCGCCGCGCGCAGGACGTAGTCGTCGCCTCCCACCTGCCCGCCTTTCAGCGCCACCTCGAGCCCGTCGCAGGCAGGGTCGCCGGCGGCCAGGCACACCGGCCCGCGGCGGGTCGGGACGCGTCACAGCCCGCGCGTGCCGGGCACGACCAGGCCCGTCTCGTACGCGGTGACGACCGCCTGCGTCCTGTCGCGCAGCCCGAGCTTGCTCAGCACGCGGCTGACGTGCGTCTTCACGGTCTCCTCCGTGACCGTCAGCCGGGCCGCTATCTCCGGATTGGACAGGCCCTCGGCGACCAGTCGCAGGACCTGCGTCTCGCGTGGGGTGAGCGCGCCGAGCGCGGCCGACGCGGAGGCGTCGGGCTTGGGCTGCAGCTGGGCGAACTCGCTGATGAGGCGGCGGGTGACCGCCGGGGCCAGGAGCGCCTCGCCGGCGGCGATGACGCGCACGGCGTCGAAGAGCCGTTCGGCGGTGACGTCCTTGAGCAGGAAGCCGCTGGCTCCGGCCCGGAGCGCGTCGTAGACGTACTCGTCCAGGTCGAAGGTCGTCAGGATGAGGACGCGCGGCCCGTCGGCCGCGGAGCCGGCGAGCCGCCTGGTGGCCTCGATGCCGTCCATGGCCGGCATGCGGACGTCCATGAGGACGACGTCAGGGGAGAGCTCGCGGCAGACCCGCACCGCCTCCACCCCGTCGGACGCGGTCGCGACGACGTCGAAGTCCGGCTGGGTGCCGAGCAGTTCGGCGAATCCGGTGCGCACCACCAGGTGGTCGTCGGCGACGACGATCCGGATCGGCGGGGGCTGAGCGCTCATGCGGCCGTCTCGTCCTTTCCTGGCAGGCGGGCCTCGACGAGGAAGCCGCCGCCGGTGGCGGGGCCGGCGCGCAGCTCGCCGCCGACGGCCGCGGCGCGTTCCCGCATGCCGGACAGCCCGTGCCCCTCCCCCGCCGTGGACTGGCCCGGCCCGTTGTCGCGGACGAGCAGCCGCAGCGCGTCGCCGGTGTAGTGCAGTTCCACGTCGACGGCGGCGCCCGGCGCGTGCCGACGGGCGTTGGTGAGGGCCTCCTGGACGATGCGGTAGGCCGCGAGCTCGACGCCGGGGTCGAGGGTGACCGGCGAGCCGCGCAGGATGAGGCGGGTGCCCGTCCCGGAGGCCGCGCGTGACTCGTCGAGCAGCTCGTTGAGCTCCCGCAGGCGCAGGCCGGGCTGGGGCTGCCGGTCGGCCGCGTCGGTCTCGGCGTCCTCGCGCAGCACGCCGAGCAGCCGCCGCATCTCGGTCAGCGCCGCCCTGGCGGTGTCGCCGATGGCGGACAGCCGCTGCGCGCCGGCGTCCGGCATTCCCGGGATGGCCAGCCGGGCCGTCTCGGCCTGCACGGCGACCATGGAGATGTGGTGGGCGACGACATCGTGCAGTTCGCGGGCGATGCGGGCGCGTTCGCCGCGTGCCGTGTGCTCCAGCAGGCTGTCGGCGATGACCTGGCGGGCGGCCGTGTCGGCCAGCGCCTCGCCGCGCGCCCGCCGGGCGATCCCGGCCAGCGCCGCCGCCGGGGCCAGACACCCCAGCAGCAGGACGAGAACCCGCAGCTCGCCGTCGGCCGGGTAGGCGAGGGCCAGCACCGGGAACGGCGCGGCGAGCAGCAGGGCCGGCCGCTGCGAGCCGCAGCGGCCGAGCCGGTACGCGGCGAGCAGCTGCGCGGCGACGCCCGCCACGGTCAGCGTCTGGAAGGCGGCGGCCGACAGCAGGCTCGTCGCGGAGACGACCGCCGCCGCTGCGGCAGGTTGCGCCCACAGCAGCGCGATCGGCAGTGTGGCGGCCAGGCCGAGCAGGCCGAACACCACGTAGTACAGCGCGGCGCCCGGACCCGCGGCCGGAGGCGGGCCGCCGAGGTGCGCGACCGTCGCCCCCACCGTCTCGCCCACCGTCATGCCCACTGCCTCGCCCACCGGCCGGCTCACGGTGTGGCCGAACTCGTACGCCAGCGGGGTGGTGCGGGCGTGCGCGACTGACTCGGCCAGCGCGAGCAGCGCCAGCAGCACGCCGGCCACGACGGGCGCGTGGGGAACCGCGGCGACCCTCCGCCACCCGGAGGCCCATCCCCCTGACCGGTCATACGCTCGATCCACGCAGGCCATTGTCGCGGTTGTCCGGAATCCTGGCATCCCTCGCGTGAGCGAGGGGACGTCCCTCGCACCAGGGACCGCCAAGATCGCTCCGCCGCGTGACGACCTGCGCTTTCGCCGTTGCCTACTCTGCCTGGCATGGAAGCGACCATCGAAGTGTCCGGGCTGCGCAAACGGTTCGGGCAGACCACGGCGCTGGACGGGATGTCCTTCACCGTGCGGCCGGGGCAGGTCACCGGCTTCGTCGGCCCCAACGGCGCGGGGAAGTCCACCACGATGCGGGTGATCCTCGGCCTGGACGCGGCCGACGAGGGCCGGGCGTTGATCGGCGGGCGGCCGTACCGGAGCCTGCGCCACCCGCTGCGGCACATCGGGGCGCTGCTGGACGCCGCCGCGCTCCAGCCGAGCCGCACCGCCCGCAACCATCTGCTGTGGCTGGCCCACTCCCAGGGTCTGCCGTCCAGGCGGGTCGACGAGGTGATCGGGCTGGTGGGGCTGGAGTCGGCGGCCCGGCGGAGGGCGGGCGGCTACTCGCTGGGCATGCGGCAGCGGCTCGGGATCGCCGCCGCGCTGCTCGGCGACCCGCCGATGCTGATGCTGGACGAGCCGGTCAACGGCCTGGATCCGGAGGGCATCGTGTGGATCCGCGGCTTCCTGCGGTCGCTGGCCGCCGAGGGCCGCGCCGTGCTGGTGTCCAGCCACCTGATGAGCGAGCTCCAGGACACCGCGGGCCATCTCGTGGTGGTGGGCCGCGGCCGGGTCGTCGCCGACACCGGTGTGGCCGAGCTGATCGCGGCCGCGTCCCGGGGCCGCGTCACGTTGCGCACCACGGCGCGGCCGGCGGCGATGAGCGTGCTCGCGCAGGCCGGCGCCACCGTGGCCGCGACCGACCGCGACACGCT
Source organism: Nonomuraea sp. NPDC000554 (assembly GCF_040300065.1). Lineage (NCBI taxonomy): Bacteria > Bacillati > Actinomycetota > Actinomycetes > Streptosporangiales > Streptosporangiaceae > Nonomuraea > Nonomuraea sp. NPDC000554. Next base: position 12,453 of record NZ_JBEPDC010000029.1, read on the forward strand.
CACCGTCTCCGGGCTGGCCGCCGAGCACGTCGTGGCGCTCCTCAACCGGAGCGCGGTGCCGTTCTCCGAGGTGGCGGCCCATCGCGCGACGCTGGAGGAGGCGTACATGGACCTCACCCGGGACGCGGTCGAGTTCCGCGCCGCCGCGGGAGCCGGGCAGGAGGCGGCACGATGACCACCCCCGCGACCACCACTGCCCCGTGCCGCTCGGGCCTGCGGGCCGGGCGCGACGGCTTCGCCCAGTTGCTGCGCGCGGAGTGGACCAAGTTCAGGACCGTCCGTGGCTGGGTGCTCGGCCTGGCGGTCGCGACGCTGGTCATCGTGCTGCTCGGGCTGCTGTCCGCGTCGGGCACCACCACCTCGTGCGGCGATCCGGACGAAGCCTGCCCCGCCCTGGTCGTGGGGCCGGGCGGTGAAGCGGTGACGGACCACTTCTTCTTCGTCCACCAGCCGCTGGACGGGGACGGCAGCATCACCGTCCGCGTGACCTCCATGACCGGCGAGAAGCGCCTGCCGGACGCGCAACCGGGGGTCCGGCGGGTCGCGCCCGGAGTCGTGCCGTGGGGGAAGGCCGGGATCATGGTCAAGGACGGCGTCCGGCAGGGCTCCGCCTACGCGGCGGTCATGATCACCGGCGAGCACGGCGTGCGGATGCAGGACAACTTCACCCACGACGTCGCCGGACGGCCGGGCGGCGTCTCGAAGGAGGCGCCGCGCTGGCTGCGGCTGACCCGCTCTGGCGACACCCTCACCGGCTACGAGTCCGGCGACGGCCGGCAGTGGACCAGGGTCGGCACCGCCGTCCTGGCCGGGCTGCCGGCCACGGTGCGGATCGGGCTGTTCGCCGCCTCCCCGGGTGATATGACGGTGACCCAGGGCGATCTCGGCGGGGCCGTCGTGGCGGTGCGCTTCTCCGAGACCACCGCCGCCTTCGACCAGGTCGGCCTGCAGGGCAAGGCGACCGGCGGCACGTGGGCCCACGACGACGTGGGGGTCGTCTACGAGGCTGACGGGCAGCCCCACCATCCGGGGCGGTTCACCCAGTCCGGCGACACGTTCACCGTCACCGGGGTCGGCGACATCGGGCCGAGCACCGAAGGCATGACCGTCGAGAGCCCCCTGTCCGGGATGCTGGCCGGGCTGATCGTGGTGATCGTGGTGGCGGTGCTGTTCATCACCGCCGAGTACCGGCGGGGCCTGATCCGCACCAGCCTGCTCGCCAGCCCGCGGCGCGGCCGGATGCTGGCCGCCAAGGCGTTGGTCGTCGGCGCGGTGACCTTCGTCGCCGGGCTGGCCGCCACCGGCGCGGTCGTCCCGATCGGCACGCGGATCCTGCGCTCCAACGGCAACCAGGTCCTCCCGGTGAGCACGCTCACCGAGCTGCGGGTCGTGGCCGGCACAGCGGCGCTGCTCGCCGTCGTCGCCGTCTTCGCCCTGGCTCTCGGCGCCCTGTTCCGGAACAGCGCCGCGGCGGTCACCGCCGCCATCGCGGTCGTCGTCGTGCCCCACGTCCTCGCGACCGCCTCCGTCCTGCCCGTGGGCGTGTCGCAGTGGCTCCTGCGGCTCACCCCGGCGGCCGGGTTCGCGATCCAGCAGAGCATCCCGGAGTACGCGCACGTGCTCGGCTACTACAGCCCGCAGGGCGGCTACTACCCGCTCGCGCCATCGGCCGGGCTCGCCGTGCTCTGCGGCTACGCCGCGCTCGCCCTCGGCCTGGCCGTCGTCCGACTGCGCCGGAGGGACGCGTGAGACGAGAACTGCACGCTGAATGGACCAAGTTGCGCACCGCACCGGGCACCGGCTGGCTGTTGCTCGCCGTCGTCGCGCTGACCGCGGCGTTGGGCGCCGCGGCCGCCGCGACGGTGTCCTGCCGGGCGGCGGGGTGCACCTACGACGCCCCGAAGCTCAGCCTCATGGGGGTGCAGGCGGGGCAGGCGGTCGTCGTCATCCTGGCTGTGCTGGCGATCAGCGGCGAGTACGGCACCGGCATGATCCGCACCACCCTGGCGGCGATGCCGCGCCGGGACTCCGTCCTGGCGGCCAAGGCCGTCGTCCTCACCGGCGTCACGCTGGCCGCGGGGACCCTCGCCGTGCTCGGGTCCGTGCTGGCCGGGCGGCTCATCCTGCCCGGCAACGGCTTCACTCCCGAGAACGGCTTCCCGCCCCTGTCACTGGCCGACGGGCCGACGCTCCGGGCCGCGGCAGGCTCGGTGCTCTACCTCGCGCTCGTCGCCCTGCTCAGCCTCGGCGTCGCCATCGCCGTGCGGGACTCCGCCGCCTCCGTCGGGGTCGTGTTCGGCCTGCTCTACGTCCTGTCGGTGCTGCCCTTCATGGTCTCCGACCCGGGCTGGCAGGTGCTGCTCTGGCGGATCTCGCCGATGAACGCCGGGCTCGCCGTCCAGGCCACCACTCACCTGTCCACCTTGCCCCTCAGCCCGTGGGCGGGCCTGGGCGTGCTCGCCGCCTGGGCCGCGGCGGCGCTTCTGGGCGGCGGGCTGCTGCTCCGGCTGCGCGACGCGTGACCGGGGCCGGGTCGAACGGTCAGGGGTCGGCGGGCTCGGACGGCTCGGGGGCGGTCGGGTGCGGGCCGGTGAGCCGGTCGAGGCCCGTCTGCGCGGGGAAGAGGCCGCCCAGGGCGCGGAGGCACAGGTCGCGCACCTCGTCCCGCGACGGTCGCGAGTGTTGCAGCCATTCGACGCACACGGCGCGCACGAAGGCCAGCCACCCGTGCAGCGCCGCGGACGCGACCTCGCGGGCGCGTTTCTCCTCGCCCAGGGCGTCGAGCAGGCGGTTGCGGAGCGTGGCGAGCTCGTCGGAGATGATCGCCTGGATGGCCGGGTCGCCGGCGAGCGCGCCCCGGTTGGCGGTGAGGATGTTGTGCTTGTGCGCGGCGAAGTAGTCGAGGTGCGCGTCGAGCCCGGCCTTCACCTGCTCGGCCATCGGAAGCCCGGGGTCGATCCGGCTGGCGGCCAGGAGCCGGTCGCTGTCGCGCTTGAAGATCGCCGCGAACAGCTCGCGCTTGCCCGGGAAGTACCGGTACAGGAGCCCGCGGGAGACGCCGGCGCGCGCGGCGATGTCCTCCATGAGCACGTCCTCATAAGGGTGCTCGGCGAACATCGCGGCGCCGACGTCGAGTAGCTGGCCGCGCCGCTGTTCCGGGGCCAGCCGCCGTCTCCTTTCCACCATGGACGCAGCTTACTTGACACGTGTGAAATGACGCTCTTACTGTACACGTGTTAAATAACTCGTGGATGGAGGAGAGCATGGGCGTCCGGCCTGGCCCGGTTCGGGCACGTCGAGTCGCCGCGTCCCTGCCCGGCACCGCCGCGCCCGACTACACGGACGCCTTCGAGGTCACGACCGGCGTCGGCGCTGCGCGCTCGCCCGAGCAATGGGCACGCGCGGTCTTCGAGGACGCGCCGCCGCCGGTGCGCTGGTTCCTGCTCGTGGGGTGGCGCGGCGTCCTGGGGCTGCGGCTGGGGCCCCGGCCGTCCGCCGACCACGTTCTCGGCTGGCGGATCGCCGCGTCAGAGCCCGGCTCGGTCCTTCTCACCGTGCGGTCAGCGCTGATGACCGCTCAGCTGCGGCTCCGCGAGGCGGGCTCGACCGTCGTCCTGACCAGCACCGTCACCTACACGCGACGGGGTGCGCGCCCGCTCTGGGCGCTCGTCGGCCCGGTGCATCGGCGGATGGTCCCGTATTTGCTCGCCCGTGCCGCGTCACGCCGATGACCGGCCTCGCCCGGCAGCACGCTGGCGCGCCACCGGGCGACGGGGCTTTCAGGAGGCGGGCACGGTCTGAGGCTGCCAGGAGAACACCGCGCGCGAGCGGGGCTCGACCGTGACGCGCAGCCACTGGGTCGCCGTGACGCCGTACGTCTCCAGCCTCGTCAGGTTGGGGACGCCCGCGTAGCCGGTCTCCACCTCGTACACGTGCTCGTCACCGTGCACGAGCAGGACCGGCTTGCCGTACGCCTTGGCACGGTCGGTGATCCGGGCGCGGATCTCGGCGAATCCCTGGGTGTCGGTCGGCTCGGCCTGCATCATGAGCAGCACGCCGGGGGCGTTCGTCCGGCCCGCGGTGTCGAAGGCGGTGTCGATCCAGTCGAGGGCCGCCGCCTTGCGCGCGGTGAACTCGGCCAGTCGCAGGTCCGGACGGTCGCCGCCCGGCAGCTGTGCCCACGGCGCCAGGTCGTTCTCGCTGCCGACCACGTGCACGGTCGCGAACACGACGCCCTGCCGGCGGAACAGCACGTTCTCCTTGTAGGCGCTGTGCCGGGTGTCGGACGCCTGGGTCCGCACGCCCATCGGGTGGCGGCCGAGCGTGTGGCCGGCCTTCGGGTAGAAGAACGTGCGGACCGCGTCCAGCCGCTCGGTCGGCACGTAGCCGCCCGCCGCGGTGCGGTGGCAGTCGGTCCACTCGTTGTCGCCGGGGGTCAGCACGAACGGGTCGTCGAAGGTGCCGAACAGCTTGGCCAGGTCGGCGAAGCGCGCGTCGTCGCAGGTGGACCCGCCGTCCTTGACGTCACCGGCGTGCAGGACGAAGCGGACGTCCGGGTCGGCGTTCACCGCGTCGACCAGCGCAGGGAACGCGGCGCGCTGGTCGGCGCCGTACGGGGTGTCGCCAAGGAGGGCGAAGCTGAGGGAGGGGCCGCGGGCCCCCTGGGCGTCGGCCGACGCGGGAGTGACGGCGCCGGCGACCAGGGCCGCCATCAGCGCGGCGACAGCGGCGGAAGATTTACGCATGGCCCGATTCTCCGCATAGCCCAACAACACGGACATTTCGCAGAGTCGACGGCGCACCGAACGGCTCGCTGACATTCACCCGCCCCACCGCGGCCACCCCGGTGAAAGCTCAGCGCGTGCCGCGCACCCTGGCCTCGGCCCCGTCGAGCACGCACGCGAGGCCGAAGGCGAAGCGCTCGTCCGGGGTGGAGTCCTCGGCTTCGATCACCCGGCGGGCGAACTGCGGGTAGGCGCCGCTGTCGATGACCTCGCGGATGTAGGGGCCGACGCCGGCCCGCCACTGCTCCTCGGTCAGGCCGGAGCGCCGTTGCGCCTGGAGTTCGGCCAGTTCCTGCGCGACCGTGCCGAACACGTACGCCAGGACCGCGTCGACGACGTTGGCGGCGAGGGTGATGTCAGGGGTGAGCGCGGCGGCGGCGGTGAGCGCGACATCCTGCTGGCGCAGCGAGTTCGCGCCGAGCGCCGGCCGGCCGGTGAGCTCGGAGCCGAGCCACGGATGGCGAAGCAGCGTGGCACGCGTGTGCTGGGCGACGCTCGTGAGGTCGGCCCGCCAGTCGCCGGACAGCGTGGGCGGCCCGTCTTCGCCGTGCACCTTGTCGATCATGAGATCCAGCAGGTCGTCGCGGCTGGCGACGTACCGGTAGAGCGAGGCCGTCCCGGAGCCGAGCTCGGCGGCGACCCGGCGCATCGACAGCGCGGCCAGCCCCTCGGCGTCGGCGATCACGACGGCCGTCCGGACGATCTGCTCCACGCTCGGCGCCTGGCGGCGCGGCGTGCGCTGGTCCCTGCTCCACACCAGGACGGAGGCCGGCTCCTTCCCCTGATCGGCCATCACGGTCCTCCTCATCTGGGCTGTTGCGAACAGCGTACCGTAATGGCTACGGTGTTTCCGAATGAGAACACCGTAGCCATAACGAGGAGGCGTCACATGCCCGAGACCCGAGTTCCCGTCCTGATCGCCGGCGGCGGCACGGTCGGCCTGGCCGCCGCGCTGTTCCTGGCCCACCACGGCGTCGCGTCCCTGGTCGTGGAGGGCCAGGCGGGGCCGTCCCGCCACCCCCGCGCCACCGGGCTCGGCCCGCGGACCGTGGAGTTCCTGCGACAGGCGGGGCTCCAGGAGGAGGTCAACGCGGTGGCCATCGACATGTCGGCAGGCAACCTCGGCAAGATCTCCGCCACGACGCTGGCCTCCGCCGACCTGTCCAGCCTGCCGAGGGCCGCCATGGCTCGTCCGGGATGGCGAGCCGACCGGGTCAGCCCCGGCGCGATCCGCGGCACCTGCCCGCAGCACCGGCTGGACTCGGTGCTGCTGCCGGCGGCACGCGCGCGCGGCGCGACCGTCCGCTACGCGACCCGGCTGCTCTCCTTCGAACAGGACGCCGACGGTGTCACGGCGGTCCTCGACGACCACGAGGTGGTGCGGGCGGACTACCTCGTGGCCGCCGACGGCGTGCGCAGCAACGTGCGGACCGCGCTCGGCATCGGCACGTCGGGGCCGGGCGGGCTCGGCACCCCGAACATGAACATCCTGTTCGGCGCCGACCTCAGCCCTTACACGCAAGGGCAGTCCTTCGTCGCCTGCGACATCACCACCCCGGACTCGCCCGGCATGCTGATGACGGTGGACGGCGAGAAGGAATGGACCTTCCACCTCAGCTACGACCCGGACGCGGGCCAGACGGCCGAGGACTTCACCCCCGAACGCTGCCGCGAGCTGATCCGCGCGGCGATCGGCGTCCCCGACCTGGACGTGGAGGTGCTCAGCACGCTGCCGTGGCGCATGCGGGGCCTGCTCGCCGACCGCTTCCGCGCCGGGCGGGTGTTCCTGGCCGGTGACGCGGCGCACGTGGTGCCGCCGCTGGGCGCGTTCGGCCTGAACACCGGGATGGCCGACGCGCACAATCTTGCCTGGAAGCTGGCCGCCGTGCTCGCCGGCCAGGCCGGTCCCGGCCTGCTCGACAGCTACGAGGCCGAACGGCGTCCCGTGGGGGCGCTCGCGCTGGAGCAGTCGCTGCTGCGGCTGGCCGATCCGCGGCTGCACTGGGACCACGACCCGCAGACGGCCGCCGCGCGCGCCGCGGCCGGCGTCGTCAACGCGCCGGTCGTGCACCTGGGCTACCGCTACGACTCCGGCGCGGTGATCGACCCGCGACCGGAACTGCCCTCCCGCGAGGACGTCGAGCTCGACCTGGACGGAACCCCCGGCTCCCGCCTCCCACACCTCTGGATCGAACAGGACGGCCGGCGGCTGTCGACCCTCGACCTGGTGCGGTCCGGGTTCACCCTGCTGACCGGCGCCGGCGGCGACAGGTGGGTGCAGGCAGCCCGGGACGTGGCCGTCCGCCTCGGGGTGGAACTCGCAGCGCACAAGATCGCCCCGGGGGCCGGCCTGACCGACCCGGAAGGACGCTGGCCGGGCATCGCCGGCCTGGGTGCGGACGGCGCGCTGCTGGTGCGTCCCGACCAGTTCGTCGCCTGGCGGGAGCCCGCCCTGCCCGACCACCCGGCCGACGCCCTCGCACAGGCCCTCACCCGGCTGCTCGCCCGCGACGGCCGCGTCCCGGTTCTACGCCCCAAGCAGGGGTGAGATCCTCTAGGACGGGTGCTCGGCGTGGTCGTGCGCCGCCACCGGTTCGCGGGCGGGCATGGGGTCAGCCGACGCTGAGCGGGGTGGTGCGGTACGTGCGCCAGACGGTGATGTCGTAGCCGATGCCCAGGGCGGCGCCGAGCAGCAGCGGCGCGCCGAAGACGGCCAGCGGGCCGTCGAGCAGCAGGGTGGCGGCGATGGGGCTGACGCAGACCGCGACACTGCGGGCCAGGCTGGTCATGCTGGCCGCGGTCGTCCGGTACGCGGGCGCGACGACGGCGGCGGTGAAGGCCTGCCGCGCCGGCACGTCGATCTTGGAGAAGGCCTGGCGGAGCAGCAGCAGCGTGACCGCGCCGCCGAAGGTGGGCGCGAGCGGGATACAGGCCAGCAGCACGTTGGCGGCGGCGTGCGGAAGCAGCATGGCCGCCAGCAGGCCGCGGCGGGAGGCGAGCAGGGGCGCGCCCAGCTGGGCGAGGGCGGGCAGCAGGTTCGCGGCGAAGAAGACCAGGCCGAGCTGGGCGGTGGTGGCTCCATACTGGTGGGCGAACCACCAGGCCAGGACGGCTTGCACGGCCAGGCCGCCGGAGAAGGCGTCGAGGGCGAACAGTCCGGCCAACCGGCGGACCGGCCACGGCACCCGCTCGCCGTCCCTGGCTTGGGCCCGCTCGCCGGACGCGTCCTGCCGCGCCGGCGCCTCGGCGTCGGGGGAAAGCCGCCAGAACAGCAGCACGGTGCCGGCGGCCAGCAGCGCGTACAGTGCGAAGGCCGCGTCGGCGGCCGACACCCACCGTTGCAGGCCCAGGCCGGCGGCGGCCAGCCCGCCCGCCGCTCCGGCGCCGAGGGCGATGACGTTGTACCAGGTGAAGACGCGGGTGTGCCGGGACGGATGGCAGGTCTGGGCGAGAATGGCCTGCTCGACGCCGGAGAACGGGGTGTTGTCGTTGGTGGACGGCGAGATCGTCCCGATGAAGGCGGCGGCGATCAGGACGGGGTAGGACTCGCTGACCGCGAACACCGTGCCGGCCAGCGCCATCAGGCAGCCGCACGCGATCAGCACCCGGCGGCGTCCCCAGGTGTCGGCGAACAGCCCCAGCACCAGGCTGAACGCCACCGAGCCCGCGGACGCCACCGCCAGCAGCAGCCCGGTCTGCCACGGTGCGTCGCCGTCCTGGCTGAGCAACTCGGCCAGCAGCACGCTGGTGCAGCCGTACCCGAACGTCCGTAGCGCCCGCGCCGCCACCACGAGCCGCCCGCTGTGCCCCACTTCACGCAGAAATAGGGCGCTGATCTGCAGGTTCGCCATGGAGCATGGTGACGCGGCGGCCTTCTGGACGCACGGCGAAACGCCGAAAGATCTCCCCGTGCGCCTTGATCACCAAGCCGGCAGACGATCAGCGAAAGATCCGGTTGGCCCTTCAGGATGGCGAATTATTAGGTTAGGCTTCCCTAAGTTGTCGCCCGGCGCCATGCCTACCTCTGGGGTGCGTCCTTGTCCATCCAGCTCCCGCCCTCTGCCGCCCCGCGTTCCGCCTACCCGGTGGACGCGCTTCCCACGCCGCTCCGCCTCCGCCTGCTCGACCTCGCCCGGCGCGAGCAGCCGGTGTCGGCCTACGTGTACGACGGGTCGATCGCGGCCGAGCGCGCCCGCGAGCTGCGCGCGGCCCTGCCGAGCTGGGCGGCCGTCTACTACGCCGTCAAGGCGAACTCCTTTCCCGGCGTCGTCGAGGCTCTCGCCCCGCACGTGGACGGGTTCGAGGTCGCGTCGCTCTCGGAGCTGGAGCTGGCCCTGGGCGCCCGCCGGCCGGCCCGGGTCGTGGCGGCGGGCCCGGCGAAGTCCGTGCCGGTGCTGACCGCGCTCGTCCGGGCGGAGGCCGAGGCGATCAACGCCGAGAGCCTGCTCGAACTGCATCGGATCAGCCGGATCGCGGTCGCCGAAGGCGTGCGGGCGCGGGTCGCGCTGCGGGTGAACCCCGCGCGCAGCCCCGTCAGCGGATCGTTACGGATGGGCGGCACCCCGTCCCAGTTCGGCGTCGCCGAGCCGGACGTGCCCGGCGTGCTGCGCGAGGCCCTGCGGCTGCCCGGCCTCGACGTGGTCGGCTTCCACGTCCATGCGGCCTCGGGCAACCTCGACGCCGACGCGCACGCCGCCTACCTGCGCTGGTGCGTGGAGTGGAGCGCACGGACCGCCCGCGCGAACGGCGTGGACCTGCGCCTCGTCGACGTCGGCGGCGGCATCGGCGTCGCGTTCGAGGGTGGGAAGCCGTTCGACGTGGCCCGCTTCGGCGAGCTGGCCGGGCGGGTCGAGCCGCCCGCAGGGGTGCGGGTCGTGCTGGAGCCCGGACGCTTCCTGGTCGCCGACTGCGGCTGGTACGCCGCCGAAGTGATCGACGTGAAGCGCTCGTACGGCGAGTGGTTCGTCATGGTTCGCGGCGGGATCAACCATTTCCAGCTGCCCACCTCGTGGGAGATCGTGCACAACATCGCCGTGCTGCCGGTCGAGCGGTGGCGGGAGAGCTGCCCGCGCCCCGCCGCCCGCGACGCCACCGTGACGGTGGTCGGCGAGCTGTGCACACCGGAGGACACCCTGCTGCGCGACGTCCGGGTGGACCGGGTGCGCGCCGGTGACCTGGTCGTCTTCCCGTACGCGGGGTCCTACGGCTGGGAGTTCGCCATGCATCGCTTCCTGGGACACCCCGTCGCCGAACGCCACTCGTTGTGAGCTCACCCGTACCCGACCTGCTTCAGGAGCCTGATCGATGAGCACGCACATCACCGCAGTGACCGATGACCGCGCGGACGCCGTCCTGCGGCGCCAGCGCGCCCGGGAGTCCTCGGCTCGCACCTATGCCCGTTCGTTCCCGATCGTCCCGGTCCGTGCGGAGGGCATGACGATCGAGGGCGCCGACGGCCGCCGCTACCTCGACTGCCTGTCCGGCGCCGGGACGCTGGCCCTTGGGCACAACCATCCCGTCGTGCTGGAGGCCGTCCGCCGAACCGTGGACAGCGGGGCGCCCCTGCACGTGCTGGACCTGGCGACGCCGGAGAAGGACGCGTTCACCGAGGCGCTGTTCGCCACGCTGCCCCGCGCCTTCGCCGAGCGGGCGCGCGTGCACTTCTGCGGACCCGCCGGGACCGACGCGGTGGAGGCGGCGCTGAAGCTGATGCAGACCGCCACCGGGCAGCGCGGCGTGCTGGCCTTCACCGGCGCCTACCACGGCATGACCGCGGGCGCGCTGGCGGCCACGGCCAACGTGGCGGTCAAGACGCCGGTGCCCGGGATCGCGGCCGACGTGACCCGGTTGCCGTACCCGTACGCGTATCGCTGCCCGTTCGGTGTCGGCGGCGAGCGGGGTGCGCGGCTGTCGGCCACGTACATCGAGCGGCTGCTCGACGACCCGGCGGGCGGCGTGGTCGCGCCCGCCGCGATGATCCTGGAAGCGGTGCAGGGCGAGGGCGGCGCGGTGCCCGCCCCGGACGCGTGGCTGCGCGAGATGCGCCGCATCACCGCCGAGCGGGAGATCCCGCTGATCGTCGACGAGGTGCAGACCGGCGTCGGACGCACCGGCGCCTTCTGGGCGGTCGAGCACAGCGGGATCGTGCCGGACGCCATCGTGATGTCGAAGGCCATCGGCGGAAGCCTGCCGCTGGCGGTGCTCGTCTACCACGAGGACTACGACGGCTGGCTGCCCGGCGCGCACACCGGCACGTTCCGCGGGAACACCCTGGCCATGGCCGCCGGGGCCGCGACGCTGCGGTACGTCTCCAGCGAGGGCCTGGCGGAACGGGCGGCGGTGGTGGGCGCCCGGATGGCGGCGCGGCTCGACGGGTTGCGCGCGGACCTGCCCGCGATCGGCGACGTGCGCGGCCGCGGCCTCATGCTCGGCGTCGAGCTGGTCGACGCTGCGGCCGCGCCCGATGCGTGCGGGGCGCGCCCGGCGGTTCCGCAGGTGGCGGCGGACGTCCGCGCCGCGTGCCTGGACCGGGGCCTCATCGTGGAGCTCGGCGGCCGGTACGACTCCACGGTCCGGCTGCTGCCACCGCTGACCATCACCGACGACCAGGTCGAAGCGGTCCTGGACCGGCTCACCGACGCCATCGCCGCGGTGACCGGCCCCCGGCTCGCGGAGCGCTCCGCATGAGCCGGGAACCCGAACTGCCCGACGGTGGTCCAGAGGCAGCGGCCACCCTGGCCGGCGGTGGGGGCGGGGCCGCCGTCCTGGAGCCGCTGGTGCGTACCGTGCTGGACGCCCTCGCCGCGGGCGCGGCGCGGCGCGGCGGGCCGGTTCCCGCCGGAAGCCCCGAGGGTCTCGGCGCGGAGGTCGCGCGGGCCCTCGCCCACCCGGATCGGGGCGGCGCGCTCGGCAGGCTGACCGCCCTGCTGGCGTACGGCAGCGCCGATCCGGCGGAGCCGTCCTGCGCGGCGCACCTGCACTGCCCGCCGCTGGCCGTGGCCGTGGCCGCCGACCTGGCGGTGTCCGCGCTCAACCCGTCGCTGGACTCCTGGGACCAGGCGCCCGCCGCGACGACGCTGGAGACGCTGCTGCTGGAGGAGCTGGCACGGCTGGTGGGGTTCGGGTCCGGGGCCGCCGGCGTGCTCACCTCCGGCGGCACCGAGTCCAACCTGATGGGCCTGATGCTGGCGCGGGATCTGGTGCTCGGCCGGGCGAGCGGGCGCCGGATCGAGCTGGCCGGAGTGCCGGGAACCGCGCCACGCGCGAGGATCTTCGCCTCCGAGGCCGCGCACTTCTCGACGCGCCGGGCGGCGGCCCTGCTCGGACTCGGCGAGGACGCGGTCGTCCCCGTCCCCGTCGACCGGGAGCTGCGGATGGACCCGCGGGCGCTGTCCGAGGCGCTGCGGGACAGCGTCTCGCGCGGCGAGCGGCCCGTGGCGGTGGTGGCCACGGCGGGCACCACCGACACCGGGGCGATCGACCCGCTGCGCGAGTGTGCGGCGCAGGCCGCCGAGCACGGCGCCTGGCTGCACGTCGACGCCGCGTACGGAGGCGGCGCGCTGCTGTCGGACCGGCTCGCGCCGCTGCTGGACGGTGTCGAGCTGGCCGACTCGGTCTCCCTGGACTGGCACAAGCTGGGCTGGCAGCCCATCCCGGCCGGCGTCTTCCTGGTACGGCGAGCGGAGACGTACGCCTCGCTGGCCCGCCGGGCGGCCTACCTCAACCCGGCCGACGACGAGGAGGCCGGCTATCCCAGCCTGCTGGGGTTGTCGCTGCGCACGTCCCGGCGCGCCGACGCGTTCACCATCGCCGTGACGCTGCGGACGCTGGGCCGCGACGGGCTGGGCCGGCTCGTCGACGCCTGCCACGACCTCGCCCACGCCGGTGCGGCGGCGGTGCGCGCCCACCCGCGGCTGGACCTGCACGCCGACCCCGTCCTGACCACGTTCCTGTTCCGTTACCTGCCGTCGGACCCCGCGCGGGCGGACCGCGTGAACGCCGGGCTGCGGCGCAGGCTGCTGCGCGAGGGGACGGCGGTGGTCGGCCGCACGGAGCTCCCGGGCGAGGGCCCGGGCCGGGTCCGGCTCAAACTCACCCTGCTCAACCCGCACACCACGCCCGCCGAGGTCGAGCGGCTGCTCCAGGGGGTCGTCGCGGCGGGCAAGGCCGAGGAGGACCAACTGTGAGCCCACGCAGGCCGAGCGACAGTGAGGGGGGCGACCTGTGAGCGAGCACCGCGTGTCCGTGGCCGAGAGCCGCCCAGTGAGCGAGCACCGCTTGTCCGTGACCGAGAGCCGCCCGGTGAGCGAGCAGGCCGCGGAGGCCGCCGATCCGCTCGACCACCCCGATCCGCTGCGCGCGGCAGGGGCGGCGGCGGTGGAGACGCTGTTACGCGCCTACGTGCGCGAGACCCTGACGGAGGTCCCCGCCACCGGGCAGCGGCTGCTGCTCGACTTCCCGGCCGCCGGGGTGAGGCTGAGCGTCCCGGTGCGGCACCGGTCCCTGACCGGCTGGCACCGCTTCGGCGAGCCGCTCGTCACCCCGGCCCGCCCGACCGACGCCGTGGCGCTGGTGGCCTGGGCGGCGATCCGCGAGACGACCGTGAACCGGAGCATGCCGTCCCACCTCGGAGGGGACGCCGTCAGCCGGGTCCTCGACTCGGCCCGCCGGACCGCGGTCCATCTGGCCCGCCGCCGCGAGGAAGGCCCCGACGGGCGGGGGCCGACCCCGTTCCTCGACGCCGAACAGGCCCTCCTGCTGGGGCACCCGTTCCACCCCGCGCCCAAGAGCCGCGAGGAGGCGTCCGACGGGGAGCTGGACGCCTACTCCCCCGAGTTGCGCGGCTCGTTCCCGCTGCACTGGTTCGCCGCGCACCCGGACGTCGTCACGGGCGAGAGCGCGGACGGCCGTCCCCCGGCCGACCTGGTGCGTCCGCTCGCCGCGGGGCTCGACCTGCCTTCCGGGACGGTCCCGGTGCCCGCCCACCCGTGGCAGGCGCGCGACGTGCTGCGCCGTCCCGAGATCGCGGCGCTGGTCGACGCGGGGCTGCTGCGCCCGCTCGGGCCCGGCGGTCCCGCGTGGTATCCGACGTCCTCCGTGCGGACCGTCCACCGGCCGGACGCGGAGACGATGCTCAAGCTCTCCCTCGGCATGCGGATCACCAACTCGCGGCGCAACAACCTGCGCGGCGAGATGCGGCTCGGCGTCCGGGCCGCCCGCCTGCTGGCCCGCGGGCCGGCCAGGTGGCTGCGCGCCGAGCACCCGGAGTTCCGCGTCCTGCGGGACTTCGCCTGGATCTCGGTGGGCACGGACGGCCCGGAAACCGGTCTGGAGACCGCGATCCGCGACAACCCCTTCCGCGGCGGCGCAGGCGAGGGCCTGTGCGTCGCCGGTCTGCTGGCGGAGCGCACGGGCCCCGGCGACGGGAGCGCGCCCCGGCACCGCGCCCTGCTGTCGGCCGCGGTGGAGCGCGCCGCCCGGGCGCTGGGCACGTCCACCGCCGAGGCGTCGGCGCGCTGGCTGGCCCGCTACCTCGACGTGCTCGCCGTCCCGCTGATCCGGCTCCAGGCGCGGTACGGCATCGCCCTCGAACCGCACCACCAGAACACCCTGGTGACGCTGGACGGCGACGGCCTCCCCAGCGCGGGCTGGTACCGCGACAGCCAGGGCTACTACGTGGCCGCCTCCCGCGCCGGCGAGCTCGACCGGCTGCTGCCCGGCCTGGCCGGCGGCGTGGAGCTGGTCTTCGACGACGCCTTCGTCGACGAGCGGGTCGCCTACTACCTCGGGGTCAACAACCTTCTCGGCCTGGTGGGCGCGTTCGGCGCGCTCGGCCTCGCCGACGAGGCCGACCTGCTGCGGGTGCTGCGCCGCGCGCTGGAGCGGCTGCGGGAGGCGGAGCTGGGCGCGAAGGGGCTGCTCGACCTGCTCCTGGACGCGCCCGTGCTGCGCTGCAAGGGCAACTTCCTGACCTGCGTGGAAGGGCTCGACGAGCTCGTCGGGGACGTCCGCGCCCAGTCCGTCTACATCGACCTGCCCAACCCCCTCACGGAGGTGCGACGTTGACCGCCCCCTACGACCTGGTCGGAGTCGGCATCGGCCCGTTCAACCTCTCGCTGGCGGCGCTCTGCGACGGCGCGCCGGGGCTGCGTTCGCTCTTCCTGGACGCCAAACCGGCCTTCTCGTGGCATCCCGGCCTGCTGCTGGAGGGAACGGTCCTGCAGGTGCCGTTCCTCGCCGACCTGGTCACCATGGCCGACCCGACGAGCCGCTGGTCGTACCTGAACTATCTGCGGTGCCACGACCGGATGTTCCCGTTCTTCTTCTCCGAGCGCTTCCACATCCCGCGGCGCGAGTACGACCACTACTGCCGTTGGGTCGCCGACCGGCTGCCCTCGTGCCGGTTCGGCGCCGAGGTCGTCGCGGTGGAGTGGGACGACGGGGCAGCGGCGTTCGCGGTCGTGTACCGCTCGGCCGACGGGGCGCGGACCCGGGTGCTGGCCCGGCAGGTGGTGCTGGGTGTCGGCACGACGCCGGACGTCCCGGAGCCGCTGCGTCCCCTGCTGACCGGGGCGCACGTGGGGCGCGTGCTGCACAGCGCCGACTACCGGACGCACCGGGCCGGGCTGGCCGCCGCGGACGACGTGACGGTGATCGGCGCGGGGCAGTCGGGCGCGGAGGTCGTCCTCGACCTGCTGCGGCGCCAGGACGGCCAGGGCGGCGGCGGGCCGTTCGTCCGCTGGCTGGCCCGCACCCCCGCGTTCGCCCCCATGGAGTACTCGAAGATCGGCCTGGAGCACTTCACCCCGGACTACGTCCGCTACTTCCGCGGCCTGCCCGAGGCCACCCGCGAGCGGCTCGTGCGTGAGCAGTGGCAGCTGTACAAGGGCGTCAGCGGGGAGACCCTGGCCGACATCCACGACGAGCTGTACGAGCGGACCATCGGCGGCGCCGAGCCCCGCGCGGCGCTGCACCCAGGCGTGGAAATCACCGAGGCGTCCGCGGACGGAGCCGGCTACCTGCTGACCTGCCGCCACCGCCAGCAGGGAACGGGCTTCGCGCTGCGCACCTCGGCCGTGGTGCTGGCCACCGGGTACGCGGCGGCCCGGCCCGCCCTGCTCGACCCGCTCGCCGACCTGATCGACTGGGACGCCAAGGGCCGCTACCAGGTCGACGGCGAGTACCGGGTGACGCTCGACCCGCGGGTCTCCGGCTCGCTCTACGTCCAGAACGCCGAGACGCACACGCACGGCGTGGGCGCGCCCGACCTGACCCTCGGCGCGTGGCGCGCGGCGACGATCCTCAACGCGGCCGCCGGGCGCACCGTGCTTCCCGTCCCGTCCCGGGCCGCCTGGACGACCTTCGGCGCGCCACAGACAGCGCTTGCCGACCCCATTCCCGCCTTCGCGCACGCAGAGGAGATCCACCGATGAACCCCCCGATCCGCGACGCCTGGGCACGCGCGGGCCGGCGGCTGCTCGCCAAGGCGGTCGAGGAGTTCGCCTACGAGGAGCTGCTCGTCCCGCGGCCTGACCCCGACGGCGGCCGCCCCGACGCCTACCGGCTGGACCTGGGCGACGGAGTGCGCTGGACGTTCCGCGCCGGACGCGGCACCTTCGGGACGTGGCGTCTCGTGGACGGCACCCTGCGGAGGCACCCCGCCGACGGCGAGGCCGGGCCCGAGCGGCTCCTGCTCGACGCCCGCGCGACGCTGGGCTGGGACGGCCCCACCACGGCCGAGGTGCTGCGCGAGCTCACCGCCACCCGCCGAGCCGACGCCGAGCTCCTCTCCCGCGCACTGCCCGCCGCCCGGCTCGCCGACCTCGACCACCTGGACCTGGAGGCGCACCAGGACGGCCACCCCTGCATGCTGCTGAACAAGGGCCGGTTGGGCTTCTCCGCCTCCGACGCCGCCGCCTACGCCCCCGAGGCGGCGGGCGTCGTGCGCCTGCTGTGGGCGGCGGTGCACACCACCCTTTCCGGATACTCCGGCGTCCCCGGGCTGGACGCCGGCACGCTGCTGGCCGACGAGCTCGACGGGCGGACCCGCGAGCGGTTCGCGGCCGTCCTGGAGGGCGGTTGCGCGGGCAGCGGCCTGGACCCGGCCGACTTCACCTGGCTGCCCGTCCACCCCTTCCATTGGGACGAAGCGGTCGAGCCCCTGTTCGCGCCCTACCGCGCCGACGGCCGGATCGTCCTGCTCGGGCAGGGCCCGGACCGTTACCGTCCCCTCCAGTCCGTCCGCACGCTCGCCAACCTCGACCATCCGCGGCGCCGCAACGTGAAGGTGCCGCTCCTCATCCGCAACACGCTGGTGTGGCGCGGCCTGTCCGCCGAGCCGACCGGGGCCGCGCCCGACGTGAGCGCCTGGCTGCACGGGATCCGCGACGCGGACCCGTACCTGCGCGACGAGCTGCGCTTCCATCCGCTCGGCGAGGTCGCCGCCGTCGCCGTGCGCCACCCGCTGTACGAGGCCGTGGGCGACGCGCCGTACCGCTATCACGAGCTGTTCGGCGCGGTGTGGCGCGAGCCGGTGGCGGCGCTGCTCCGCGACGGCGAGCGGGCCCGCACCATGGCGTCGCTGCTCACGGTCGGTTCGGACGGCCGCGCGCTGGTGGCCGAGCTCGTCGAACGGTCGGGGCTCGCGCCGTCGGCGTGGCTGGCGCGTCTGTTCGCGGGCCTGCTGCCCGGCCTGCTGCACTACCTCTACCACTACGGCGTGGCCTTCTGCCCGCACGGCGAGAACACCGTCGTCCTGTACGACGCCGCCGACGTCCCCATCGGCATCGCGCTGAAGGACTTCGCCGAGGACGTCAACCTGCTGCCGGACGACCGTCCGGAGTACGCCGCCCTGTCGGCGCGCGGCAGAGCGGTGCTGCTGCGCTGGCCCGCCCGCGACCTGGCGCACTCGCTGCTCAGCGCCGTCTTCGCGGGGCACTTCCGGTTCTTCGCCCCGCTGGCCGAGGAGCATCTCGGCGTGCCCGAGCGGGACTTCTGGGGCATGGTCCGCGCCGAGGTCGAGCGCTACCACGCGCGCTTCCCCGAGCTCGCCGACCACTACGAGGAGTTCGGCCTGCTCGCGCCGGAGTTCGACCGGGTGGCGCTGAACCGCGAGCAGCTGCTCGGCGGGGCCTTCCACGACCGTGCCGAGCGTGACGAGGGCTTCGACGTCGTCCACGGCTCCGTCCCCAACCCGCTGGCCGTCTTCGAGGAGCTGATGTGACCGACACGTACGCGTGGCTGCGCGCCGAGGCCGGGGCCGGCCGCGTCGAGGAGGTGATCGTCGCCGTTCCCGACCTCCAGGGACGCCTGCAGGGCAGCAGGCTCGCGGTGCCGTACTTCCTGGAGGAGGCGGCTAGGCACGGCTTCGGCGCCTGTGTCTACCTGCTCGCCTGCGACGTCGACATGGGCACCGGTCCCGGTTACGCCATCGACGCGTGGAACACCGGCTTCGGCGACTTCCTGCTGCACCCCGACCCCGCCACGCTGCGCGCCCTGCCGTGGGACCCGGGCACCGCGCTCGTCCTCGCCGACGCCGCCTGGCCGGGCGGCGCGCCCGTCGAGGTGGCGCCGCGCCGGGTGCTGGCCGCCCAGCTCGCCCGGCTCGCCGGACGGGGCCTGACCGCGTTCGCCGGCACCGAGCTGGAGTTCCTGGTCTTCCGCGACTCCTACCAGGACGCCTGGGAGCGCCGCTACCACGGGCTGGCCCCGGCGACCCGCCACAACGTCGACTACGCGTTGCAGGGGCTGTCGGGGATCGAGCCGGTGGTGCGCCGCATCCGCCGCGAGATGGTGCGCGCCGGCCTGCGGATGGAGACCGCCCGGGCGGAGTGCCACACCGGCCAGTACGAGATCGTCTTCCGCTACGACGAGGCGATGGCCACCTGCGACAACCACGTCTTCTTCAAGGACGGCGCCAAGCAGATCGCCGCGCAGGAAGGCCGCGCGCTGTCCTTCATGCCCAAGTTCGACGAGGGCGAGGGTAACTCGTGCCACGTCCACCTGTCGCTGCGCGGCAAGGACGGCACGCCCGTGTTCGCGGACGACACGGTGGACGGCGGCATGTCGCAGCTGATGCGGCACTTCGTGGCCGGGCAGCTCGCCTGCCTTCCCGACTTCGCGCTGCTGATGGCGCCGAACGTCAACTCCTACAAGCGGCTGCGGCCGGGCGCGTTCGCCCCCACCGGCGTCAGCTGGGGGCGCGACAACCGCACCTGCCCGATCCGCGTGTTGGGCTCGGGCGCGTCACTGCGGATCGAGCACCGGGTGCCCGGCGGGGACGCCAATCCGTACCTGGCCGTGGCCGCCGTCGTGGCCGCGGGGCTGCACGGGATCGACGACCGGCTGCCCCTGCCGGCTCCGCACGCCGCCAACGCGCTGGCCGACCCCTCGGTGCCGCGCCTGCCGGGTACCCTCGCCGAGGCGCTGCACCGGTGGGAGTCCAGCGAGCTCGCCGTCAAGGTCTTCGGTGACGAGGTCGTCGGGCACTACGCGCAGGCCGCCCGCGCGGAGCTGGCGGCCTTCGAGTCGGCGGTCACCGACTGGGAGCGGGTCCGCGGGTTCGAGCGCCTGTAGCGTGCGCTCCCGTGGACGCTCCACGACGTGCCGGAGGTGCACTGCGTCGCTCACCCCCGACCTTCGGCACCGCGTGACCGCGAGATCACGTGAACCACCACCGATCGTTGTAGTCGTCGCCCGGCCGTCGCCGTCCAAAGACGCAGGTCGTACATCGATGGATGTACGGCCGTTTTCGCCTGGTGGTACGAGGTCGGCGGGCTTCCGAGCGGCGACGCTGGAAGCATGACGAGACGCATAGACGCACTGGACGTGTTACGAGGCGTGGCGATCATGGGCACGCTCGGAACGAACATCTGGATCTTCACCAATCCCGGCGGCCCGGCGGAGCTGATGGGGCTCGGCGGCCACATCGGCGTGGTGGAGTCGTTCCTGCGGTTCCTGTCCAACGGGAAGTTCCTCGGCCTGCTGACCCTGCTGTTCGGCATCGGCCTCGAGCTGCAGTACCGCAGCGCGGTGCGCAAGGGGGTGACCTGGCCCGGCAGGTATCTCTGGCGCGCGACCCTGCTGCTCCTCGAAGGGGCGCTGCACTACGTCCTGATCTTCGAGTTCGACGTGCTGATGGGGTACGCGATCACCTCCATGATCGTCGCGTACCTGATCGGCAGGAGCGAACGCACGGTACGGATCTGGATGATCACGGCGGGCACGACGCTCGTCGCCCTGGTCAGCCTCATGACGCTGGGCCTGCTGGCCGCGGGCGACAGCGCCTTCCGCGCCGTCCCCACCACCCTCTACAGCCAGGGCAGCTGGACCGACCAGGTCGCCTCCCGCTTCCAGCAGCTCCCCCTCTACCGTTCGGAACTGATCTTCATCATTCCGATGGGCATCGTGCTGTTCCTGCTCGGCGGCCGGCTGCTGCGCGCCGGCGTCTTCGACGAGCGCGGCGCGGGCCTGCGCAGGAAGCTGACCATCATCGGGCTCGGGATCGCCGCGCCGCTGAACCTGCTCACCTCCTACGCGGGCCCCGCCTGGTTCGCCGTCGACCGCTACATCCTGGCGCCGCTGGTCGCCCTGGGCCTGCTGGGGGCCATCACCTCGATCGTCCTCCGCATGAGCGGCTCGCCGGGGGTGGTCCGCAGGGCCATCTCGAACGTCGGACGCACGGCGCTGTCCTGCTACGTCTTCCAGAACCTGGCCGCCAGCGCGCTCTGCTACGGCTGGGGCCTGGGCCTGGCCGCCCAGCTCGACTGGCTGCGCCCGTGGTGGGTGCCCGGGGCGTGGGCCGGGATCTGCCTGCTGTTCGTCGTGCTGAGCTCGCTGTGGCTGCGCCGGTTCGAGCGCGGGCCGCTGGAGCTGGCCTGGCAGTGGGCCTACCAGGCGCCCTGGGCGAAGCGCGCGGAAGCAGCCGGCCGGCCGGCGAAGGAGAAGGTGCCGTCCGTCCGTGGGTGACCTAGGAGGGCGAGGACGTGGTGCGGCGGTGTGCCATGAGGATCACGAGGGCGACGACCGGCCCGGCGGCCAGGAGCGCGGCGAGGGCCGCGAAGCCGAGGGCGAGGGTGGAGAACGTCGCGATCGTGGCGACCAGGAGCGGACCGCCGGCGTCGCCGAGCTCGCGGCCGAGCTCGGCGGAGCCCATGGTCTGGCCCAGGCGCTCCTGCGGGGTCGAGGCGGCCAGGGCGGCGAACCCGAGCGGGGTGATCAGCCCGGTGCCGGCGCCGATCAGGGCCGCCCCCGCCAGGATGCCGGGCAGGCCGGGCAGGGTCGCGCAGGCCAGCCCGGCGGCGGTGGCCAGCAGCCCGGCCACCAGACCGGCACGGGTGGTCAGCCGCCCGGTGTCCAGCGCCCGTCCGGCCGCCGGCTGGACGAGCGCGGCGCAGGCGGCCAGGACGGAGACGGCGGCGCCGGTGGCCACGGTGCCGAGCCCGGCGGCCGCGCCGGAGACGGGCAGGAAGCCGACTCCGACCGACAGGGCGGCGGTCGCGCCGGCGAGGGCCGCGGTCGGCACGAGGAACCAGGACGCGCTCAGCCGCCTGGCCAGGTCAAGCACGGTCTGACGGTCGCGCGGCAGCGGAGGCACGGCGGGGACGGCCAGGGCGGCCCAGGCCGCGACGCCGGCGCCGAGCACCGCCGTCACCGCGAACAGCAGTCGCAGCCCGCCGGCCCACACCAGGACGCCGCCGAGCAACGGGCCGAGCGTGTAGCCGATGGACTTGTAGAAGCCGTAACCGCCGAAGGCGCGACCGCGCTTGGCAGCCGGGTTGAGCCGGGCGACCAGGGCGGAGGCCGACGGGGAGAAGGCGGAGGCGGCGGCGCCCTGCCCGAGCCGGGCCGCCCACAGCCAGCCGGGGCTGTCAGCCGCCGCGTACAGCGCGGAGGCGGCGGCGAAGGCGATCAGGCCGCCGATCAGGACGGGACGTGCGCCGACGCGGTCGGCGAGGGTGCCGAAGACGGGCTTGAGCAGGATCTCGACCCCGTCGTACAGGGCGAGCAGCCCGCCGAGCACCAGCAGCGAGGTCACCGCGTCGTGGCTGAGGCCGCCCAGGTTGGCGGCGACGGCGTGCGCGCCGAACGCGGTGGTGAACCCGGCCGCATAGAGCGGCCACATGGCCCGGCCGGGCTCCCTCATACTTCCTCCCCCGCCAGGGTGCTCGCAGGCCGCCTGGCACCGCGACCTCGGCGTGGCGGACGTCTTAGGCTATATCCTGTCAGCCTGGATTGACACAGCGCGCTGGCGAAACGACGGCCGCGTACCTGGCCTCTCAGCTCAGTACACCTAGTGCTTGCCGCCCCGGCCGTGCCCGACCGCCTTGTACGTGGCCCGCTTCGGCTTGGCCTTCTTGGCCTGCCCCGGTGGGACGCGGGCCCGGTGGGAGGTGACGGCGGCCGGCTCCGGGCGTCCGCCGACGCGCTCGCGCCGGGCCTCCGGACGTCCGACAGCCAACTCGCGCCGGGGGGCCTTGATGGGATGCCGCCTGTCGGAGACCTGATGGGCGTCCAGGATGCCGGCCGGGTGCGGCGCGGCGGTGGGGGCGACGTCGGCGGGACCGTCCGGGGCGGCGCTCCACCGGGTGGTGGCCACGACGCTGACGACCAGGGCCGCCACCGCGGCCACCTGCCGCCAGTGTGCGGCGATCTTCCGCCGCGTCATTCGGGGCCGCCCGACGAGCCGGGGCGCGGTCTGCGGCGGGCCCTCGTGCCGGCGCGTCGTCTCGGGCGGGCGGGCGTCGGCTGTCGCGCCCGAGGCGGAGGGGACGGTTGACGGCGCCGCCCTCGCCCCCTTGTCGGACCGGGCGGCCAGGCGCAGCAGCTGGTCGTGAACGCGGTCAGCGCCGGTGCGCCGGGCCGGATCCTTGCACAGCAGGCCGGTGATGACCGGGGCGAGCGGCCCGGCCCGCTCGAACGGCGCCGGCCCGGACGTCAGCACCGCGGTCAGGGTGGCCAGCTCGCTGCTGTGGCCGAAGGGCGAGCGGCCTTCGACGGCCGCGTACAGGGTGGCGCCGAGCGACCACAGGTCTGCCTGTGGGGTGGCCGGGCCGCCGCGGGCGCGCTCCGGCGCGATGTAGGCGGGTGTGCCGACGACCATGCCCGCCTGGGTGAGATCGGCCTCGTCGCCGAGCGTGGTGGCCAGCCCGAAGTCCGTCAAGATCGCGTGACCGTCGCCGGTGAGCAGGATGTTGGCGGGTTTCACGTCCCGATGCACGACACCGGCGGCGTGCGCGGCACGCAGGGCGGACAGCACGTCCAGCCCGACGCGGGCGGTGGCCAGCACGGGCAGCGGGCCCCGCTCGCCGATCACCTCGGCGAGGCTGCGCGCCGGGACGAGCTGCATCACGATCCACGGCCGCTCATCGGCCAGCACCACGTCGTAGACGGCCGCGATGCGCGGATGGCTCAACCGGGCGGCGATGCGCGCCTCCCGCATCGTCCGGCAGAGGAGCGTCTCGCGATCGGCCTCGGACCGACTGGAGATGATGACCTCCTTGACCGCGACGTCGCGATCGAGCAGCTCGTCATGGGCGCGCCACACCGCTCCCATACCGCCCCGGCCCAGTTCGGACCGCAACCGGTACCGCCCGGCCAGCAGCCATCCCGCACACCGCGCAACGGACATGGCACCAGGCGTACCCGATCATCGTCTCTCCATGCAACGCGTTGGGCACCGAGCGGATAGAGCCTCGCTCAGATGAGCATCCCCGCCGCCGTCCCGATGTCGTACGCGCTCGCGGAGCACGGTGGGCTCCCGGCTCAGCCGAGGATGCCGGTGATCGCCCGTTCCCCACTGAACCGTGCCCGGCCTCGTCCGCCGGCCGGCCGACGATGAGGGGCAGCCGCTCGGGTGAGGCGACGGGCCGGGCAGACTGTCCCTGGCCGCGCTTCACCGACTTGGAGGATCGATGCTGCACGTCAGCTACGCCACCGCCCCGGCCCCCGGCACGGTCAACCAGGACTACGTGATCGCCGGACCGGACTGGGTCGCGGTGCTGGACGGCGCGACCCCCGCGCCTGGCGTGGCGTCGGGCTGCGTTCACGACGTGCCGTGGCTGGTGCGCACGCTGGCCAGGTCGGTGGCGGAGCGGATCGAGAGCGCGCTGCCCCTCTCGGAGGTGCTCGCCGAGGCGATCTCGGCGACGATGGGCGCGCACGCGGGCAGCTGCGACCTGGCCGATCCGAACTCACCGTCGTCCACGATCTCCATCCTGCGCCGCAGCGGTGACCAGCTCGAATACCTGGTGCTGTGCGACTCGCCGATCGGCGTGCTGCACGCGGACGGCACCGTCGAGGTGATCCACGACGACCGCACGGATCACCTTCCCGGCGGCAGGCCGTACTCGCTGGAGGTGGTGGAGTCGTCGCGGAACCGGCCGGGCGGATTCTGGGTGGCCTCCACCGACCCGGCCGCGGCGTCCGAGGCGCTCACCGGGACGGTGGACGTGGCCGGCGTCCGCGGCGTCGGCATGTTCACCGACGGCGTCACCCGCCTGGTCGAATGGTACGGCCGGTCGTGGGAGGAGCTGCTGGCGTCGGCGTCCGAGGGCGGACCGGCGAGCCTGCTCATCCAGGTGCGTGCGGCCGAGCGGGCGTACGGCCTCCCACGGCCCGGCAAGCTGCACGACGACGCGACCGCCGCCTGGGTCGTGCCCGTCACCCTCGGCGAGCCGGCACCCGCTTCCCGCTGACGCCCGGCATCGCGCGGCGCGCCCGCGCACCGTGCCAGGACGTGCATGCCGCCGGGATCGACAGCGCGCTCTGGCTCGTCGGCCGTCTCCACGGCCGCGACCACGCCCGAGCCGTGCGCCGCCACATGCAGTACGAGCCCGCGCCTCCCTACCTCGCCGACGAGCCCATCCCCGGCTGACCTCTCACGGATGGCTCTCTGCGTGGTCGCGGCTTGCGCTCATCGGGGGAGGTTGCCGAGCTGGCCTGGCTCACCATCACCGATGGCCGAGACGATGCGGCGCGCGGCCCGATGACGGGATGGGCCATTGAACGGCGCGCCGGCGGCGCGTGAGAGACTGCGCGGACCTCGAAGTCGATCCACGGAGTCCTGCTGGTGCGTCCACCTGTCATTGCCTGCGTTTCGGTGTTACTGCTGTCCCTGACGGCCTGCGGGGGCGCGGCGGAGCCTCAGACGGCGCCGACCTCCCCCGCCACATCGCCGCCGCCGGCATCCGGGACGCCGCTGCCGGAGACCAAGGCCCCCGAGACCAAGACACCCGAGACCCGGGCCCCCGAGACCAAGGCACCTGAGACGAAGGCTCCTGAGACTCGGGCTCCCGAAACGAGGGCGCCGACGCCTCGGCCCGCGCTCGCCCGACCCGGCACCGTGTGCGGCGAGATCCAGCCGCCCGGCGGCGGCCCCATGGCCGCGGTGGCGGTCGCCGCGGGTCGCATCGACTGCCGCACCGCCCTGCGGACCTTCCGCACCTACTACCGGGCAGACACCCCCAAACAGGGCAGCGCCGGGGTCGCGACCGTCGGCGGATGGCTGTGCGCCAGCAACTCGGCCGCCCAGGCGAACATCAGCGGCCGGCTCTCGACCTGCCGGAAGGCCGCCACCAAGATCGTGGCGGACGTCATCCCGTGACGTGCGTCGAGGAGGATGGATGGATGGTCTGACCGGGTGGAGTTCGGCTCGGACTTGCGGGGCGAAGGGGTGATCGGTCACCATCGACGGCATGACTGATGGAAAGGGCGGTCTCCGCCCAGGCCGTTGAGGCCCAGTGAGCCGGCCCGCGAGCCGGCCGACGATATCGCCATCCCCGCCGCCGAGTTGCTGGCCCGTCTCGATCCGATGCCGTACCCGCAGCGCATGCGGGAACTGGCACTGCATGCCCGCCGGCTGGCCGGGACCTCCCAGTTGAGCGCCCTCCTCGGCGATCTGCGCTCCCGGGGCGGGTACGGACGGCGCACGGCGCTGCATGTGGCCATGGCGGCCCGAGATCTCGGCTTCGTCGAGGAGATCCTCGCCGGGCCGGACATGGGACTGCGCCGCGCGGCCCTACGAGCGGTACGGACCCTCCCCGTCCCGGACCCGGCGGTGGCCGCCGCTCTTCAGGACGCCCCCACCGAACTGCGTCTGGCGCTGTACCGCACGCTGGTGCACGCGCGCCGCCAGCGCTGGCGGAGCAACTGCTGCACGACGTCCACGACCGGTGGGGGGATCGCGAGGCCGCCGCGTTGCTCCCGGCCTGCGGGGGCTCGACCGTCTCGCAGTGGCTGCCGAGAGTGGCTCACGCGGTGACCTCGTGGACCGCGCTGGGCAAACGACACCCCGGTGCGGTCCTGGAGGCCGCGGAACAGGAACTGTCCGCAGGAGCCGACGTGTGGAGCTGGTGGCGACGCCGTGGCGCGGGAGTCACGATCGCGGCGCTCGCCGAGCCGTCGCGCCTGCTGACCCTGTTGGAACGGCACGACCTGCGGCACCGGATCGTCCGGCTTCCGGCGGCGGTGCTGGGCGCGCTGTTCAAGGCGGACGCCGCCCGCGCCACGGCGGTGCTCACCCGCGCGTTCTCCAGAAGCTGGGCCGACCCACCGAAAGCGCTGATCAGCCACCTGCGGTCAGCCTCCGACGCGGAGATCCTGGCCGTCGCCTCGGCCGACGCCCATCGCCTCGGGACGATCCTGCGGTCGCTGCCGCCCGGTCGCCGGGCCGCGATCTTCGACGCGGCCGCCGAGCGGAGAGGCGGTTCCACCGGGCTGTGGGCGATGCCGCTGCTCGCATCACTTCCCGCCGAGCGCGCGGCGATCGAGGCCCGGCGCATGCTCGGATGGCACGCCTCGGTGTGGCACTCGGCCCGTTCCCGCCTGGACGATCCCGACATCCCGCTGAAGCTGACCTCCTACCTGCCCTACGAGGAGGCGGCCGGCCCCTTGCGGGAGGCGGCCTTCGGTGGCGACCCGCGGCGCCGGGGTCTGGCCAGGACTCTGCTGGTGCGGTGCACGGCCCGCGCCGGAGACCGTACGCGGCTCCGGGCGCTCCTGGCCGAGCTGGCCCGGCGTACCGCCAACGAGCAGGACCCGCTGCGGTGTGGCCTGCTGACGGCGATGTGCGGCATCGCGCCGTCCATGCTGGACGACTCCCACGCCCGGACGCTGGACCGGATCGCCGCCGACGCGGTCCAGGCGCCGGACTCCTCCCCCGCGACCCAGGACGCGCTCCGGCGCCTGGCCGGACGGGTCCTGCGACACCACGACCCCGTGACAGCTCCCGCACTGACCGCGTGGGCTTTGCGCACGTACGGGGAGCTGGTGGCGCGGCACGGCGCCGGCGGCCTGCCCGCGCCGCAGCCCGCCGCCACCCGCCGGCGCCGTCGGACACTCGAAGCTCCGGCGGAGTCTCACCGCCTGGATCGGGTGCTGCGCCGGGGCCAGGAACACGACCTGCTCGCGGTGCTTCGCCCACATCTGCGCGCGGGGCGCGGCCGAGGCGACTTCACTCTGGCCGTGGCCCTCGCCCGGGCGCTCGGCCAGCGGGCGTGGGTCATGAACGAACTCCAGGAGGACCTGCGCGCCGCCGTGCGATCGGCACCGGTGCCGATCGCACGCCAGGCGGCCGAGCTGTGGCTGCAGGACACGTCCGAGCGGGAAGACCGCGTAGCCGACCTCGTGCGCGTGGACTCCTCCGCCGTCGCGTTGCCACCGGTCTGGCGTACGATCGCCGGGCGCCGCACCGACCTGCTGCTACCGCTGCTGGAGGGCGAGCGCCAGGGCCGGTTCGCCGACAGTCCTTGGGTGGTGCGGGTCAGCGGTGGCGTGGCGGGCAGATGGACTCCTGATCAGCGCGACCGCATGCGCTTGCTGCTGGCCGCCGTCGTCGACGACGGGGACCTGCCTGTCGCCGTACGGGTGGCAGCCGTCCAGGCGACAGGCCGGATCTGCGGCGGCGTCGAACGGCTCGCGACCTGGTCGAGCCGGGAGGAGACGGTGCTGGCCGAAGCGGCCGTCGGGGCCCTGACGAGCACCGACGTGCCCGACCGGGCGCTGCCCCTGCTCCTTGCACACGCCCGCGGACGCGCCTCCCGAGTCGCGGTGGCGGCCCTGGCACGTTGTTGCCGCGCGGTCGCCCCGTCCCGGCTCGGGCACTTTCTGGAGCAGGCGCTGACTGATCCCGGTGGCAAGGTGACCTTGCGTAAGCAGGCCGCGCGCCAGCTGGAACGCAACCGGCCACCAGGCGCGGTGGACCTGTTGCTGCGGGCGTGGGCGGACCCCGGCCTGCACCGCGACGTGCGGGTGGCCGTGGCGTCGGCGCTGCGCCGCATCCCTGAGGATCCACGAACCCTGGACGCGCTCGGGGCCGCCGCCGACCGGTACGCCGACGAGCCGGTGCTGCGTACGCTCTTCCAGGCCGGCCCGTTGGAGTACGCGCCCGCCGCCCGGCCCGGCTACGCGGACCTCGTCCGCCGGCTCCTCATGGCTGCCGACGATCCGGGCGTGCGGTTTCGCGGGTCGAAGGCGTTCGCCGCGTGGGCGGGCTGGTACCAGGGCGGCTTCGACCAGATCCTCACGGCCGTGGGCGACTCACGGACGGCCGACGGCGAGACGGTCATGCCGGTGTTCCTCGCCCTGCTGCGGACCGGGACCATCCGCGCGCAGGCGCTCGACGTGCTCGCCCGGCTGGCCGCCGCCGTTCCCGCCGACGGCCAGGCCGTCTCGCCGCGGCCCCCGGTGCAGGCGCGCGTGGCCTCGATCGCCGGCCAACTGGCCGCCATGCAGCTGCCGGAAGCACGGCCTTGGCAGCGCGGGCTCGCCCGCGACGCTGTGAACGTCCTGGCCGCCCAGCCGCTCCTGCTGTCACAGGCGGCCCGGCTCGCCGTGGCCGTGCTCCCCACGCCTGCGGACGGCCGGACCACGGGGCTCGGCGATGCCCTGTGCGCCCTGGCCGACCTGCTCCGCGACCGGCCCATCCTCGCGGCGCAGACGGCCGGCCGGATGATGTCGGACCGGTTCGGCCGCTACGGCGCCGTATCCGAGGTCGCCCCCGCGGCCTTGCTGCCCGCGGCGCGGCGCCTGACGGACCGAGGCGACCTCGCCGCGGGCCTGTTCGCGCTAGCGCTCGCCCGCGTCGCCGGAGAGCGGACCGACTGGGCGGACCCCTGGCGGGAACTCCTTCGCGACCTGCGCGACCATCCGCACCTCGAGGTCCGTCAGGCGGCCTGGGACACCTCCGCCGACTGAGTACCGGGCCGAGCTCGTCAGCACTCCCGCAGGCCAGGCGCGGGGTCCACCGTGGTGTTGACGTCCACGGCGGGCACGTTGCCCCACTGGCCGTTGTCGAGCTTGGTCCAGTACCAGATGTCGTTGCCGCCGCTGTGGGGGTCGCCGTGGCCCCAGCACTGGAACCAGCTGAAGGTCGTGTTCAACGTCCCTCTGATCATGGAGCCGTAGGACCGGTGCTCGTAGCCCCTGGCCCCGGCCCTGTTCCCGCAGTAGAGCCGCGCGTCCGACCGGACGCCGCACTCGGCGGCCCGAGCGGCGGTCGCGGACGACGCGGACGCGGTGGTCAGTGCGGCGCCGAACACGGCGGCGCTGGTCAGAACGATCGTGGTGGCTTTGACGAGCGACATGCGCATACTCCTGCGGTACGGAAAGGCGGCGGGTGGAAGCCCCCGCCGGACAGGCGGGCACCCGTCCAATCGCAGAATGTACGTGATCAACTACTCGTTGTGACGCCTCTGAGAGTAAGGCGGAGGGTAAGACTGCCGCTCCTCAGGCGTCGGGCGCCGCTCACGCCTGAGGCGTCCCGGGTGAGGGCGGAGGGGGCGTCGAGCCGTCGTTCTTCCCGGCTCGCGGCGAGGAGCTCGCCGCGCTGTCACCGGCGTCGACTTCCGGGCCTCGCTCTCCTACACCGTCACCGATCTGCGGATTCTCACCGGCTGACAGGTGTCGATCCGGACGCGGCCCGTTCGTGTAGAGGGTGACAGACCGACGGCAGCGCCGGTGGATCCGAGGAAGGGACGTCGCATGCCCGCACCGCGAACCCTGATGACCGGCCTGCTGGTCGGTGAGTCGCCCCGTTGGCACGAGGACCGGCTGTGGTTCTGCCACTGGGGCGCGGACGAGATCGTCGCGGTCGATCTCGACGGCCGGAGCGAGGTCGTCGTCCACGCCCCGGAGGTCGGCCCGCACTCCATCGACTGGCTGCCCGACGGGCGCCTGCTGATCGTCCCGAAGCACCCGGAGCGCGCGGGACGGCTCCTGCGCAGGGAGCCGGACGGCTCGCTGGTCCCCCACGCCGACCTGAGCGGCCTGCCCAGCGGCTGCAACGAGATCGTCGTCGACGGTCGCGGCAACATCTACGTCAACGGCGCCGACTTCGACTTTCTGGCCTTCCTGGAGCGCGTCCAGAGTGAAGGCGAGGAGGCGCAGCGGGTGCCCTGGCGGGAACGACCGGATTTCGTCCCCGGATTCATCGCGCTGATCACCCCTGACGGGTCGGTGCGCCAGGTGGCCGACGGCATCGAGTTCCCCAACGGCATGGCCGTCACGCCCGACAACTCGACGCTGATCATCTCCGAGTCGTTCGCGGGCAGGCTCACGGCGTTCGACATCGCCGCCGAGGGCGGACTGTCGAACCGCCGGATCTGGGCCGACGGCCTCGGCCCCGACGGCATCTGCGTCGACGCCGAAGGCGCCGTGTGGACCTCGTCGGGAGGCCGGGAGTGCGTGCGGGTCCGCGAGGGCGGCGAGGTGTCGCAGCGGATCGAGCTCGACCGGGGGCCGTTCGCGTGCATGCTGGGCGGCCCGGACGGCAGGACGCTGTTCGTCCTGGCGGCGCGGTGGAATCCGGCGGACCCGTTCAGCGGCCCCCGGACCGGCCAGGTGCAGATCGTCCCCGCGCCCTCGCCAGGCGTCGGATGGCCCTAGCCGGTCAGTAGTACCCCTTCTCGCCGTCGACGAGCTCCCGGACGATGTCCGCGTGGCCGGCGTGCCGGGCCGTCTCCTCGATCATGTGGATCAGCATCCACCGCAGGGACCCGGCCGCGGACCGGAAGTCGGGGTGCTTGCCCACGTCGTCCAGCGAATGGGCGGCGACGATCTCGTTCGACACCGCGCACTGCCGGTCGTACTCCTCCAGGAGCTGGGCGAGCGGGACGCCCTCGACCATCATGTCGGCGTCCTCCTCGCCCTCGAACTGCGGCCCCGTGGCCGGGCGGCCGAGGAAGAGCACCTCGAACCAGCAGTGCTCGACCCAGCGCATGTGGGAGACGAGGCCCGCCATCGTCATCAGCGGCGAGGCAGGCAGGACGGCCCGGTGCGCGTCGGCGTCGGACAGCCCTTCGCACTTCCAGCGGATGATCGAGCGCTGCATGTCGAGCCAGCCGACAAGCTGGGTCCGCTCGTCGGCGGTGAAATCGGGGCGTTCGCGAGGAGGGGTCATGGCCGCCGACGCTACCTCAGCGGCCCTCCGGCACGCAGGTGGTTTTTCGCCGGGCGAGAGCGCGGGATCGACCACCGGCACAGTCGGCCGGCCACCCACTATCGTCAACCTATGGCTGACGCATGCCGCTGATTGCCCGTGTACAAACTGATCGTCAGGTTGATGTGGGAGGTGCGGATCGCGCGAGTCGTCCCATGAGGATGACCATCGCCCACAGGACCATGGCCTCGTGATGTTCGGATAACCGCTCGTAGTCCCGCACGCATCGCCTGCGCTGACAGATCCACGACAGCGTCCTCTCTACCACCCACCTGCGAGGCACGACGACGAATCCGCTGACGTCGTCCCTGCGCCTGACGATCTCCAAGGTCAGCCGGAGGTCTCGGCGGCCCGCAGCGACTGCGAATCGATGATCCCAGCGCTGGGCTCCGGCTCGCGTCCCTCGGCCAGGCGAACACCCCGTCCGGGCGGGCGGTTGAGCCGCTGGTCCCGCTGGGCCATGAACGAGATCTCGGATCATGACAAACCTAGCTGATGCGCCACCGTCCGGGCGGAGCACCGCCCAGCCGCCTCCATGACCTCGCGCGCGTCGCGTTCGAACGACCCCCTCGCCTTGAGCGCCAGGAGCCCGCCAGCGACCATCGGGAGCACCAGGATGTACATCCCGGCGAGCAGCGACCCGAGCTGGTCCGAGGCGATGCCGACGACCAGGGAGCCGAAGGCGCCACCGGCCGTGATCAGCAGTTGCAGGACGGCGAAGCCGAGGCCGCGTGAGGCGGCCGGGACCAATGAGCCTGCCGTGATGCCGCCGCCGGCCAGCAGGCGGCCGCCCTTGCGGGTGTCGTGCCACTTCCTGCCGAGCCACGAGCCGACGAGGGTGCCGGTCAGCGTGCCCGCGATCGTGACCAGTCCGCTCAGCGAGCCTGCCGTGCCCGTGCCGACGCCGAAGGCGCGCACCATGAACGTGGGCAGCCAGTAGAAGATCCCGGACAGGCCGAAAGTGAGCAGGGACAGGCCGGCGCAGACGAAGGTCAGGGTGGGGATGGCGAGGACCTGCCGGAACTGCCGCCAGAACGGCGGCTTGGCCAGGAACGCGGCGGAGAGCGGGAACGCGTCGCCGGCCGCCACCAGGTGGTCGAGCTCGCCGCGGCGCGGCTCGCGCAGCAGCCAGACGAGTACTGCCGTGAGCACGCCCGGCACGACCATGAGGAGGAACGCCGTACGCCACGAGAACACCTCCGCCAGCACCCCGCCTAGCAGCGTCCCGACACCTCCGAGATGCATGGTGAGGCGCGTGAGCCCGTACGCCTTGGCCCGGCTGACCCGCGGGTAGTAGTCGGCGAGCAGGCTGCCGGAGGCGGGGTTGTCGATGTTCTCGGCCGCGGCCAGCAGCACACGCATCAGGTAGAACGTCAGGCAACCCGTGGCCAGGCCGGAGCCCAGCGTGGCGACCGCCCAGACGAGCACGACCACCGCGATGATCCGGGTACGGCTGAACCGGTCCGCCAGATAGCCGGCGGGCAGGGTCACGACTGCCGCGGCCAGGGCGGCTGCCGTCGCGATCGAGCCGGCGGCGGTGTCGCTGAAGCCCCATTCGCGCTGAACGGCCGGAAGCACGCCGATGAGCAGGTTGTACTCGATCCGATCGACGAAGCCGACGATGAACAGGACTACCAGCGGCGCCCAGCCGAAGGGCGCGCGTGAACGCGTGTCGATGGTGCCGGTGCGCGGCGAGCCCAACGTTCGGAGCATGCCCACCCTTTCTGCGGGAGATTCTGGAGTTCGCCGGGCTGATCGCTGCGTGCGCGGCCGCCGTCAGGGACGGCTGCCGGCGGCCGTGGCACGCTGATCCAGATCGTGGCGCCGGTCTACGTCAGGATCTGAACGCCCGAGCGGTCGTCTGGACTGTCGCGGGCAGTGGTGGTGCCGCCGCGTCACCACCCGATGGCCGGTCACAACCTGCCGAGGGCCTTGGCCAGCGCGGTCGCGGTGGAGGCGATCACCTTGTCATCGTGCGGCGTGTTGTTGACGTTGCGGTTGGTGAGCACCGACAGGATGATCGGTGCCTTCGATCCGGGCGTCCAGACGATCGCCACGTCGTTGGCGGTGCCATAGTTGCTCCCGCCGCCGGTGCCGGTCTTGTCGCCGACCGTCCAGTCCTTGGGGAGTCCCGCCTTGATCCGGTTGGCACCGGTGAGGCTGCCCTTCAGCCATCCGACCAGCCGCGCTCGGTCGCGGGCGTCGAGGGTCGTGCCGGTGGTGAGCTTGCTGAAGGTCTGCGCAGCCGCCGCGGGGGTGGTGGTGTCGCGTTCGTCACCGGGCTTCCACTCGGTCAGCGTGGGCTCCGTGCGGTCCAAGCGACTCGTCCGATCACCGATGGCGCGGAAGAACTCGGTCAGCCCGCGCGGCCCGCCGATCTGCTTCAGCAGCGTGTTGCCCGCGAAGCCGTCGGATTTGGTGATCCCGGCGCGGCACAGCTGTGCGGGTGTCATCCCGGTGTCGGTGTATTCGGTGGTCTCCGGGGAGTTCGCGGTCAGCTCGGCCATCTCGGCAGGCTCCCAGCGCACCACCCTGTCCATCAGCCCGGAGTCGCTGGTGCGCGCTTTGTGTAGCACTGCCGAGCACGCGAACACCTTGAACATGGAGTTGAACGGGAAGCGCTCGTCGGCCCGGTAACCGACCGTTTTGCCGGTTCCCAGGTCGATGCCCACCGCGCCGATACGCCCGTTGTAGGACTTCTCGAGTTCCTTCAGCGTCTTGTTCAAGTCCGAGCCGAAAGGGGCACTGCTTTCCGTCCGGGCCGCAACGCCGGCGGCGCCCGCCGGTGAGGCGAGGCCGCCCAGCAGAGCGGAGGCGGTCAAGGTCGCGACCCCAAGGTGGAGTCGGAGATGTCGTGTCATGCGGACGAGAAGATCAGCAACTGTCCGGTGATGTCCAATATTGAGATGAATCACTCCTTCATATCGGTACGGATATCGATCGCCGTCACAAGCGGTGGCACCCCGCGCCGAGGACCAAGCGGACAGCCTTGCGAGCCATATTGATCACTATCAGGTGGGTGGTAGAGAGGACGCTGTCGTGGATCTGTCAGCGCAGGCGATGCGTGCGGGACCACGAGCGGTTATCCGAACATCACGAGGCCATGGTGCACTGTGACGAGCGCCGACGCCGACCTCGCCATCCGCGGGGCGCCCCGCGGATGGCGGCCGGCCAGGGGGACGCGCTCTTGCCGTCCCCCGTATGACCGGCCCGGACGACCCGTACTTCGGCCTGCCGTTGTGGCTGCGGCGCGTGTGCCCGCGGCGGTTCCTCTTTCAGCCCGCTGTCGCCACTGGCCGTTCTGCTGTTGCTCAGGTCCGTACCGGCGCTAGGTCCACTTCAGCACAGGCCTGCGCCGTCGAACCGGCGCGGCCACCTGGCGACCGTGTGCCCGATGCTCCCGCCGTTCTCCACGCGCCTGCAGGAGCCGTCGCCGCCGTTCGCCCAGACGATCTTGAGGTTGAGCGCATGGCCGCAGTTGTTCCGAGCCCAGCCCGTCTTGGTCACGTTGCCCTTCGTCTCCCAGACCTGGACGCAGGACGGGGCGTTTCCGAGGGCATGGGCGATCGTCTGCGTGTCGGCGTTCGCCTGGGTGGGAGCGGTGGCCAGCAGACCCGCCGAAGCGGCGCCCGCGACGGTCAGTGCGGCGAGCGACTTGCGGATGAAGGTGGTCATTGTCGTCTTCCTCTCCTGTCGGTGTGACCGATGAGAGGAAGGTAGGCCGGGCCGCGTTGAGGATCCGTTGAGGTTGCGTGTAACCGCCACCGCGCTGAGCACGGGTGACGACTCCAGGCCGCCGCACGAAGCGGCCCTGTCATCTGCGGTGTGGAGGAAGCCGAGGAGTGTCCAGCCGGTGTGCTAACCGACCGCGTGAGCCGCCTCGCGCACCTCGGTGTCGGCGAAAGCGGCCAGTCGCGCGGCGAGTTCCGACAGCGCGGTCGCGGCGTAGTGGTCCGGGTCCCAGCAGGCATGAATGGTCAGCAGAACCTTCTGGGCACGATGGTCGGTGACGAAGATCGGACGGGCTCCGAACCGCTCGAGGTTGGTGACGATGGAGACGCCGCGTCCGGCCGCGGCGAGGGCTTGGCTCAGCGGCGGCCAGGCGATTTGCTCGTACCTCTCGTAGTGCAGCTGTTCCCGGGCGACCGCTTCGTCCAGCACGAGGCGGGTCGGGTCAGTGGCCGGCGGGATGAGAAGCGGCGCATGCACCAGTTCCTCCAGCGGCACTGTCCGCCGCTGAGCCCATG
The DNA here is from genome assembly GCF_040300065.1 of Nonomuraea sp. NPDC000554. NCBI lineage: Bacteria > Bacillati > Actinomycetota > Actinomycetes > Streptosporangiales > Streptosporangiaceae > Nonomuraea > Nonomuraea sp. NPDC000554. The sequence continues at coordinate 47,918 of NZ_JBEPDC010000029.1, forward strand.
GGTGATCAGGTGCGACGTAGGCGCGCAGCGGCACACTGGTCAGACGAGTCCAGACCAGCTGACCGGTCGGGGGCGCTGTCGCGGCCACGCCGAAATCGTGACCGGCCAGCACCGCTTCGTGAACGGCATCGGGGGCGACCGAGTCAACGGAGACGAACGGGTCGCTCGAGGAAAGTGTGGCCACGAACGGCGCCAGGACGTACTCGATCGTGGTCGGCGCCGCGGCGACCGCCACACGGGTCAACAGCCCGCACGCCATCTGTTGCGCGACCATGGTCGCCCGGTCGGCCCGGGTCACGATGTCGGCGGCAACGTCGCGCATCTGACGCCCAGCATGGGTCAACGCAAGGCGCGGCCCGTTTCGCGTGAACAACGCCACGCCGAGATCGCGTTCCAGCCGGTGGAGCTGCCGAGAGATCGCCGGCTGCGCCACATGAAGTCGAGCGGCCGCCGCCGTCACTGTCCCGCACTCGGACACGGCCAGGAAGTAACGCAGGTGACGCAGCTCCATGACGGCGCATTATACCGACTAGGCATGAATACTGCCGAACATTAGGTCTTGGACACAGGAATAGACCGGAGTCACCATCGTCGGCATGAAACGTGACGACCGCCGCCACTCGCCAGAGGCGAACGCGCAGAACTGGGCGACACCGCCCTACCACCGCCAGGGCCTGCGCCGCGTGGAGCAACTCGTGCGCTGCGCCCCCCTGTCGCGCGGTGACGGCCCGGCACGTGAGTTCGGCCTTGCCGACGAGCCGCTGGACTGGAGCGCCCTCGCCCTGCCGCCGGTCGGAGGCGCGGAGATCAGCGGGGACGAGTTCCTGGCGCGTACCCACACGGACGCGCTGTTGGTGATGCGCGGCGAGCAGATCGTGTTCGAGCGCTACCTCGATGACTTCACGCCTGCGACGCGGCACATCGTCATGTCCATCTCCAAGTCCTTTTGCGGGATGCTCGCTGGGTGCCTCGTCGAGGCGGCCCTCATCGACCTGGCCTCGCCCACGTCCCGGTACGTCCCCGAGCTGGCCGGGGGCTCGTTCGGCGGCGCCACCGTGCAGCAGTTGCTGGACATGACCGCGGCGCCGCACTATGACATGGCCTACCTGAACCCGGACGCGGAGGTTCACGCGGGCGATCGCGCCGCAGGGTGGCGGCCCCGCCGGCCGGATGACGTCGCGGGAACCCGCCGGTTCCTGGCAGGGCTGCGCGGTGCCGGCGTGCACGGAGCCGGCTTCCAGTACTGCTCCGGCACCACCGACGTGCTCGCCTGGGTCCTCGAACGCGCCGCGGGCCTGGATTACCGAGAGTTGATGACACGCCACATCTGGTCGCGGATCGGCGCCGAAGCCGACGCCTTCATCACCGTCGACGAGTTCGGCGCTCCCTATGCGTGCGCGGGGATGGGGATGCGGCTTCGGGACCTGGCCCGGTTCGGGCGCCTTGTGCTCGACCGCGGATACCGCGACGGCCAGGCCGTCATCCCAGCTTCCTGGATCGAACACACCCGGCGCGGCGGCCAGTTCGACACCAGCGAGGAACCCGACGCCGCCCGCCACGGCACCTACAAGAACCAGTGGTGGGTCCCGGCTGACGATCACGGCAGCTTCTACGGCGTCGGCATCTTCGGCCAGTACCTTTGGCTCGACCCGGTAGCCGATGTGCTGGTCGCGAAGTTCTCCGCCGAGGACGCACCGGTTCCTGACAACTCGTATGAAATCCGCGCCCTGTCCGCCATCGCCCGCGCCGCCGCGCACCCCGCCATCGTCCCCCAGGAGACCTGACCATGGACCGCGCACCAACGTTGACCGACGCGATCGAGCAACACTCCATCGACTACATCCCTGCCGAGGAACGCCACGGCAAGCCATGGCACCTGTTCACGATCTGGTTCTCCAGCAACGTCCAGATCACCGCCTTCGTGACCGGCGTGCTCGCGGTGACCGTCGGGCTGAACCTGACCTGGGCGATCGCCACCATCCTGATCGGCAACCTCGTCGGCGGCCTGTTCATGGCCTACCACTCCATCCAGGGCCCCCGCCTCGGCGTCCCGCAGATGATCCAGAGCCGAGCCCAGTTCGGGTTCTTCGGCGCCCTGCTACCCGCCGCGATGGTGCTCGCCATGTACCTGGGCTTCGCCATCGAAGGCAATGTGATCACCGGCCAGGCCCTGGCCCACTGGGCGCACATCCCCCTGACCGCCTCGGTGATCATCCAAGTCGGGATCCCCGCGGTCATCGCGATCGTCGGGTACAAGTTCATCCACCTGTCCACCCGGGTCGTCAGCGTCCTGTCCGCGGTCGTGTTCGTGATCCTCACGTTCGCGCTCGGATCCCATCTGCCCGCGCACCTGCCCAGCGGCCCCGCGCCGACATTCAGCGCCATCCTTCTCGCGATCTCGATCTTCGTGTCCTGGCAACTCACCTGGGCGCCGTACGTGTCGGACTACTCCCGCTACATGCCCGAGAACACGCCGTCCCGCACCACGTTCCTGTGGACCTACGCCGGTTCCGCCCTGGGCGCGTCATGGGTGATGATCCTCGGCGCCCTGGCCGCCACCATCAGCGCCCAACAGGTAGGCGACGACGCCATCGGCATGCTGAGCCACCAGGTCCCCGGCCTGAGTTCGGTCATCCTGCTCGCCATCCTCATCGGCATCATCCCCGCCGGCGTGTACGGCTACTACGGCATGTACCTCACCGCGATGAGCGCGATCTCCGCCAAAGGCCACGGCTCCGCGAACGCCCGCGTCCGGACCGTCTTCATCCTCGTCACCTCGGTGCTGGTCACCGCCGGGGCCCTGCTGGCCAAGGGGCACATCCTCACCACCGTCCAGAACGTCACACTGTTCCTGCTGTACCTGCTGGTGCCCTGGACCGCGATCAACCTCACCGACTACTACCTCATCCGCCGCGGTAACTACGACATCGGCGAACTGTTCAAGATTCGCGGCGCCTACGGCCTGGTCAATCGGCCCGCCATCGTCACCTACCTGATCGCCATCGCCCTGCAGATCCCGTTCATCGACACACCGCTGTACACCGGCCCGATGGCGGAGCGCCTCGGCGGCGCCGACATCTCCTGGATCATCGGCCTCGTCGTGGCGACAGTCCTCTACTACGGCTACTCGAGGGTCGGCAGCCGGTCGCAGGTCCAGGGCCGAACCAGCGGCACCCAACAAGCCCCCGCAGGCGCGGAGAACGAAGCCGCCTAGGTTGCGGCGTCATCGAAGCCGGGACACGTGCCGCTCGATCAGGGCGATGTCGGCGCGATCCTTCGGGCGGTCGAGCCGCCGCTTCCACCGGCGGATGTCGTCGAGAGACTCGTACCTGAGGCCGTCGATCGCGTCGGAGCGATCCATCAGCTCGTCGACGGTCCCGCTTTCAGGAAACCAGCCGTTGAAGATCTCGATCTTCCCATCTAGCAGGACGACCCGCTGCACGTGCGCGCCGAACGGCGATGAGGTCGGCGTGCCGAGCGACAGGGCCGTGGACCACGCCTCGTCACGGGCGACCACGTCGAGATCCCCGATGTCGTCCTTGATGCCGTGGGCGAGCAGTGGTCCGCTGCCGGCGATGACGAAGTGGTCCGGCGGGAGGCGCAGGGACAGCAGTTCCTGGACCAGTGGGTGATCTATGGCTTTCATGAGCATCCTCAGGACGGGACGACGGCGCGCAGGTCGGTACCGGGCTTTGCGATCATACGAGTGGTGATCAGCGGGCGGCGCCGTCCGAACGGAATGCGCTCAGACCATGGCTGGGCACGCCGTCCGAACGGAACGCGCTCAGACCATGGCTGGGCACGCCGTCCGAACGGAACGCGCTCAGACCATGGCTGGGCACGCCGTCCGAACGGAACGCGCCGCCATCCGGTAGACGGCCGCGCGGGCCCGGCGTCGGCTGGGGTGCCGTGGTCGCGGTACCGTCCTGGCATGTCCCGATCTGCCGGAGCCGGCCCCTCCCCCGTCACCGCCGACGATCTCGAGCTCGCCGTGCGGCTCGCCGTGGCCGTCCTGCGCGAGGCGCCCCCCACGGCGTGGGACCGCAAGGCCGGTTCGCTGGAGTGGGACTGCTGGGAGACCGTCGAGCACCTCAGCGACGACCTCTTCGCGTACGCCGTCCAGATGGGCCCCCAGACGCCGCCTCTGGACGGCAACGTGCCCTTCGTGTGGGAGAGCCGCCGGCCGGGCGGCCCCGCGAACGCCGTCCACGCGGACCGCGCGGCGGGGCCGTCAGGGCTGTTGCAGGTGCTGGAGGCGAGCGGCGCGCTGCTGGTCGCCATGGTGCGGACGACGCCGTCGCACGTCCGAGCCCACCACGTCCACGGCACGTCGGACCCGGAGGGGTTCGCCGCGATGGGGATCGTGGAGACCCTGGTCCACACGCACGACCTGGCGGAAGGACTCGGCCTCGCCTGGGCGCCGCCGTCCGGGCCGTGCTCGCGAGTGCTCGCCCGGCTGTTCCCGGACGCCCCGCTGGACACCGACCCCTGGCCCACCCTGCTGTGGGCCACCGGACGCGGCGAGCTGCCCGGACGTCCTCGTCTCACCGCCTGGCGCTGGTACGGCGCCCCCAGGCCGTAGACCTCTCAGCCGGCCAGCACCGTGATCCCGAGCATGCGCGCGCCCGTCTCGGTGCGGGGCCGGTGACGGCTTCCCGGGGCGAAGACCACGTACGTGCCGGGCCCGTGGCGTTCCTCGCCTTCGATCACCTCCCCGCTCAGCACGTAGTACCGCTCCTCGGTGGCGTGCACGTCCACCTCGGGCCATTCGGTTCCGGCGGCGAAGTCGATCAGCCAGCCGCGGGCGTGCTCGGTCGCGGGAAGCCTGCGGCGGACGATCCCCGGGACCACCTCGACCGGCGCGACCTCCTCGACCTGGACGACGGTCTTCAACGTGTTCGCGATGTCACTCATGCACCCAATGTGGCTCGTGGACGCCCGCCTGGACGAGAGTCCCGAATGACATCCCCAGGTACATTTCTGCCATGACTCGCCATAGGGTGGTGGCACTGCTCAACGAGCCGCAGTCCCCCTTCGAACTCGCCTGCGCCGCCGAGGTCTTCGGCACCGTCCGGCCGGAACTGCCCGTCGACTACGACTTCGAGGTGTGCGCCGAGCAGCCCGGCCCGCTGCGGACCACGACCGGCTACGCGATGCTGGTCGAGGCCGACCTGACCGCCCTGCGGCGGGCGGACACGGTGGTCGTCCCCGGGTGGCAGCCGCCCGGCGACCCCGTACCGGGAACGGTTCTGGAGGAGCTGCGGGCCGCGCATCGGCGTGGGGCGCGGGTGGTGGCGATCTGCACGGGCGCCTTCGTGCTGGCCCAGGCCGGACTGCTCGACGGGCGCCGCGCGACCACCCACTGGCGCCGGACGGCCCAGCTCGCCGCCGCCTTCCCCCAGGTGCAGGTCGACGCGGACGTCCTGTACGTGGACCACGGCGACGTGGCCACCAGCGCGGGCACCGGCGCCGGCATCGACCTGTGCCTGCACCTCGTCCGGCATGATCACGGAGCCGCGTACGCCGCCCAGGTCGCCCGCAGCATGGTGCTGCCGCCGCACCGGGAGGGCAGCCAGCTCCAGTACGCCGCCCCGCCCACACCCGCCGACGCGGACGAGTCGCTGGCCCCGCTGCTGCAGTGGGCCGTGTCGCGGTTGGACGCGGATCTCACGGTCGCCCGGCTGGCCGAGCGGGCCGGGCTGTCGAACCGTACCCTCGCCCGCCGGTTCGCCCAGCAGCTCGGCACCAGCCCCGGGCAGTGGCTGCTCGGCCAGCGCGTCAACGCCGCGCGCTCGCTCCTGGAGCAGACCAGCCTGCCGGTGGAGGCGATCGCCGCGCGCGTCGGCCTCTCCTCGGCGGTCAACCTCCGGCGGCGCTTCCGTACCGCCGTCGGCACCACGCCGGGCGCCTACCGGCGCGTCTTCGGCCGCGATCAGGACCCGCAGGCCGGAGGCGTTGCGGGCGTGATTGACGGCGTGCAAGGCGTCGGCGAACCAGCGGGCAGATATGTGACACACATCACTTAGGCGAAGAATCGCCGCGCAGCAAATCGGTTGCCTCCGAGGTGGCCGTCTGCTGCACTACCCGACGACAGCCGATCGATCAAGGAGGCGGAAATGCGCGAAGCGTTCATGTCCACCCAGCACACACCTTCCGCCTATCCAGAGGACATGACGCTCAGTGCGCACGCTGAATTTGGGGATCCTGGCCCATGTAGACGCGGGTAAGACCAGCCTGACCGAGCGGCTGCTCTTCACCGCCGGTGTCATCGACGAGATCGGCAGCGTCGATGACGGCAGCACCCAGACCGACTCCCTGGCGCTGGAACGCCGGCGCGGCATCACGATCAAGTCCGCCGTCGTGTCGTTCGTCATCGGCGACGTCACCGTCAACCTGATCGACACGCCCGGCCACCCGGACTTCATCGCCGAGGTGGAACGGGTGCTGAGCGTGCTCGACGGCGCCGTGCTGGTCGTCTCCGCCGTCGAGGGCGTGCAGGCGCAGACCCGGGTGCTGATGCGGACGCTGCAACGGCTGCGCATCCCCACCCTCGTCTTCGTGAACAAGATCGACCGCAGTGGCGCGCAGGACGAGCGCACGCTGCGCGGCATCGCGGAGAAGCTGACACCGTCGATCGTCTCGATGGGGTCGGCGCGCGACCTCGGCACGCGCGACGCCGCTTTCACCCCTTACCCGGCGGACGACACCGCCTTCACGGCCAGGCTGGCCGAGCTGCTGGCCGAGCGGGACGACGCGCTGCTGGCCGCGTACGTCGAGGACGAGACCGCGCTCCCGTACGACCGGCTCCGCGCCGCGCTGGCGGCGCAGACCAGGCGGGCGCTGGTGCATCCGGTGTTCTTCGGATCGGCCATCACCAGCGCGGGCGTGGACGCCCTGATCGCCGGCGTCCGGGAGCTGCTGCCCGCGGACGAGGGCGATGCCGACGGCCCCGTCTCGGGCACCGTCTTCAAGGTCGAACGCGGCCCGGCCGGGGAGAAGGTGGCGTACGTCCGGATGTTCTCCGGGACGGTTCGGACACGCGACCGGCTGCGGTTCCGCCAGGACGGCGCGGAGAAGGTCACCGCGATCAGCGTCTTCGACCGCGGCTCAGCGGTCCGGAGCGCGTCGGTCGGCGCGGGGCGGATCGGCAAGCTCTGGGGGCTCGGCGACGTCCGGATCGGCGACCCGATCGGCCTGCCGGGGACGGCGGCCTCGCAGCGGCATTTCGCTCCGCCGACGCTCGAAACGGTCGTCGTCCCCTGCCGTCCCGCCGACAGGGGCGCGCTGCACGCCGCGCTCACCCAGCTCGCCGAGCAGGACCCGCTGATCAACCTGCGGCAGGACGACGTCCGGCAGGAGATCTCCGTCTCGCTCTACGGCGAGGTCCAGAAGGAGGTCATCCAGGCGACGCTGGCCGACGAGTACGGCATCGACGTGACCTTTCGCGAGACGACGACCATCTGCGTCGAACGGCCGGCAGGCACCGGCGCGGCGGCCGAGATCATGGGCAAGGACGCCAACCCGTTTCTCGCGACGGTCGGGCTCCGCGTCGAGCCCGCTCCGATCGGCGCGGGCGTCGCGTTCCGGCTGGAGGTGGAGCTCGGCTCGATGCCGTTCTCGTTCGTCAAGGTGGTCGAAGAGACCGTGCACGAGACGCTGCGCCAGGGGCTCCACGGCTGGCAGGTCATCGACTGCACGGTCACCATGACGCATTCCGGCTACGCGCCCCGGCAGAGCCACGCGCACGCCACCTTCGACAAGAGCATGTCGAGCACCGGCGCGGACTTCCGCAACCTCACGCCGCTGGTGGTGATGAGCGCGCTGCGGCGGGCGGGCACCACGGTGTGCGAGCCCATGCACCGCTTCCATCTCGACATCCCCGCCGACACGTTCGGGGCGGTGCTGCCCCTGCTGACGAGGCTGCGCGCCGTTCCCCGGGCGCCGGTTCCGCGGGGGACGTCGTGCCTGCTGGAGGGGGACATTCCCGCCGCCTCGGTGCACGAGCTGGAGATCCGGCTGCCGGGGTTGACGCGGGGAGAGGGTGTGCTGGACTGCGTCTTCGACCACTACCAGCCGGTACGCGGCTCGATCCCGGCCCGGCCCCGGTCGGGCCCCGACCCGCTCGACCGCGACGCGTACCTGCTGCGGGTGATGCGCCGCGTCACCCGGCGCACCGAGGACGCGTGACCGTCACGGGTACGCGATCACGTTCACTGAGTGGCCCCGCGAAGGGGTGCCCGGGGGCGCGAGAGCGCCCTTTTGATAGTACGACTGTGTTGCCAAGGAGCTCCATGCTAGCACGCTTGCGTTAACATGAACCATGCCCAAGCTCATCGACCACGGCCGGCGTCGTGCAGAACTCGCGGAGGCGGCCTGGCGCGTCATCCTGCGCGACGGCGTCGGCCACGTGTCGGTGCGCGCCGTCGCGGCCGAGGCGGGCCTGTCCACCGGCTCGCTGCGTCACGTGTTCAAGACCCAGTCCGAGCTGCTGGTCTTCGCCCTGGAGCTGGTGCTCGACCGGGTGCGCGCCCGGGTCGCGGCGCTCCCACCGCGGCCGGCCATCCGGGCCACCGTCGAGGCCGTGGCCCGCGAGATGCTGCCGCTCGACGCCGACCGTCGCACCGAGATGGAGATCTTCACGGCCCTGTTCACCGCCGCGAACGCGGCGGAGTGCCTGAAGCGGCCACGAGCCCAGGCCCACGACGCCCTGCGCGACGCCTGCCGCTGGATGATCGGCCAGCTCGACCAGGGCGCCGTCCTCGCGCCGGGGCTCGACGTCGAGCTCGAGGCCCGTCGCCTGCACGCCCTCCTGGACGGGCTGGCCGCCCATCTCCTCTACGAACCGCCGTCAGCGGAGACCGGCTGGGCGACACGGGTGCTGTCGGCGCACCTCGACTCGCTCGAGAAGTAGCCGACGCGCTACTCCACGCCCACGTGCACGGGCCCGCCTCGCCGGTCGACGGCGGTGAGGATGTGCGCGGGAACGCGGAACACCCGGCCCGGAGCCATCGGCCACCAGACGCGCTTGTGCGCGATGACCCTGCCGTCCTGCCGGAGCACGATCCGCGGGGTCGGAACGTACCGGTCGCTCCACAGGAGCAGGCGGCGGCGGGCGGGGGCCGGGTCGCCGGGGCGGAAGAGCTCCGGCGCCACCCAGCGGAAGGGCGGGTCGGCGACGAGGCGCACGTGCTCGGCGGGCACACCCTCGCCGTCCAGCCAGCTGAGGACGGACGCGGCCACGTGCGAGCCGTCGATGGCGGCGATGTCGGCGGTGTCGACCGGGTGGAGCAGGTTGCCCACCGCGAAGACACCGGGACGGTCGGTGCGCAACGCGCTGTCGACCAGCGGGCCCAGCGTTCCCGGGTCGAGGGCGATCCCCGCGGCCCGCACCAGCTCGTTGTCGGGGATCCAGTCGCCGGTGAGGACGAGCGTGTCGCACTCGACGATCCGCCGCTCACCGGAGTCGAGGTCCGCGATCTCCACCGCTTCCAGCTGCCGGCGGCCGATGATCTTCGTGACGCGGGTGCGGGTGGCGACCCTGGTACGGAACAGGATCCGGCCGGGGACGCTGAAGAAGGAGGAGGAGTCCGGCCTCGGGTACTCCGTGGTCATCAGGACGGTCTTGCAGCCCGCCTCGCTCAGGGTCAGGACGGCGGACCAGCTCACCAGTTCCGCGCCGACGACGACGGCCCTCCTGCCGGGCCTGCCGTGCTGGAGGTGGACGAGGTTCTGCAGGTGCCCGGTGGTGTAGACGCCGCGCGGGCGGTCGCCGGGAATGAGCCGGGCGGGGCGGGGCCGCTCGCGGGCGCCGGTGGCCAGGATGACGGCCCCGGCCTCGACACGGATGCGGCCCTGCGGGGTGGTGGCCTCGATCGCGCGGTCGCCGGCCCAGTTCGTCACGGTGGCGTTCGTCCGGATGGTCGCCCCTGCGGCCTCCGCCTGCCGCACGAGCCTGCGGGCGTAGGCGGGGCCGGTCATGAAGCGGCCCAGGTCCCTGATGCCGTAGCCGGGATGGTCGCTGTGCCGGGGAATGCCTCCCGCCGTGCTCTCCCGCTCCAGGACGAGGACGTCGCCGCCGAGTCTCGGCGCGAGCGCGCGGGCGGCCGTCAGACCGGCCGGGCCCGCGCCCACGATGACGACGGCCGGGGTGAGGGTGGTGAGGTCGGTCGTCATCGGCTGTCGTCCTGCCTGGTGTTCATCGATCGGTTGACCTCGGCGCCGCAGAAGAACCCCTGGCAGCGTCCGTTCATCGCGCGGGTGCGGCGGCGCAGCCCCTCCACGCCGGCCGGTGGGATCGGCGAGCGGAGGGCGTCGCGGATCTCGCCGGCGGTGACCCGCTCGCAGAAGCAGACCACCGTGCCGTACGCGGGGTCGGCGGCGATCCTGGCGGCGTCCTGGTACGGGCGGAGGAACGCCTCTCCGAGGTTGGGCATGCGGGGCGGCTCCGGCAGGTCCTCGCGTGGCCGCAGTGCCAGCCCGGCCTTCTCCACGAGCCCGGCGACGTGCTCGGCGACGGCCATGCCGGAGGTGAGCCCGGTCGAGCGGATCCCGCCGACCAGGACGTAGCACCGCCGCGCGTCGGCCTCGATGAGGTAGTCGGGACGGTCGATCGCGGCCCGCAGGCCGGCGTACGTCGCCGTGACCTCCTCCCGCAGCAGCTTGGGCATCAGCTTCTCCCCCTTGCCCAGCAGGAACTCGAGCCCCTGCTCCGAGGTGCCGGTGTCGGTGCGGTCGGTGCGGTCCTCGGCGGTCGGGCCCAGCATGACGTTGCCGTAGATGGTCGGGCTGATCAGCACGCCCTTGCCGCGGGAGGTGGGCACCGGCAGCACGATCCGGTCGACGAGCGGCCGGGCGAGCTTGTCGTAGACGAGGAGCTCGCCGCGTCGCGGGGTGACGGTGAAACGGTCGTAACCGAACAGCCGGTCGACGACGTCCGCGCCCAGGCCGGCGGCGTTCACCACCCAGCGGGCGCGCACGTCGCCGCCCGAGGTGCGCAGCACGGTGTGCTCGCCGTCGTCCTCCACCGCGTGGACTCGCCGGTTCAGCAGCAGCGTCGCGCCGCGCTGGACCGCCTCGGTGGCCAGGGCGAGATTGGTCGTCCAGGTGCAGATGATGGACTCGTCGGGGACCGTGAGCCCGCCCAGGGCCCCTTCCCCGAGGTGGGGAACCTGCCGGTAGACCTCGTCGGGGCCGACGATCCGGGCCTCGGTGTAGCCGTTCCGCTCCGCCTTCTCCCGCAGGCCCGGCAGCGCGTCCAGCTCCTCCTGGTTCCAGGCCACCAGCAGGGCGCCGGTGCGCTCGACCGGGATGCCGGTGCGCTCCGCGTACTGCGACAGCAGGCGGTAGCCCGCACGTACCAGGCGGGATTCGAGGGTGCCCGGTGTCGCGTCGAATCCGGTGTGCAGGATCGCGGTGTTCGCCTTGCTCGTACCGTCTCCGACGTCGTCGCGCGCCTCCAGCAGCGCGACGCTCACCTCGTGGCCCGCCAGCTTCCTGGCGATGGCCGAGCCGACGATGCCGGCGCCGATCACCGCGACGTCGTACGTGGTGGTGGACGGCGTGCTGTTCACCTTTCTCCTTCTCTCGTCAGGGTCGCGGCCACGGCCCCGTCCCATCGGGCGCGGAACTCCCGCGCCTGCTCGGCGGACCATCGGGGCTCGTAGCTGGTGCTGGGCTCCCAGCCGTCGACCGCGTCCCGGAGGGACAGCGAGGGGTCGAGCGCGGCGCGGGCCAGCGCCACCGCGCCCAGCGGGGTGGCGTGCTGTGAGGGGTAGACGTCGATCGGGACCTGCGCCAGGTCGGCGACCGCCTGCATGAGCACCCGGCTCCTGGTGAGCCCGCCGTCGGCCCTGAGCCTGGTCAGCGGCTGCCCGAGGTCGCCCGTCACGAGCTCGCCGAGCGTGGCGACCTGCGCCGCGATCCCCTGCAGCACGGCCAGCACCAGGTGGTGCGGGCCGGTCGAGAGGGTCATCCCGGTGAACGCCGCCTTGGCGTCCGGACGCCACCAGGGCGCGGCCAGACCCGCCAGCGCCGGGACGCACAGGACGCCCTCGGAGTCGTCCGCGGCGACGGTGTCGAGGTCGGCCGGGGTGCGGATGAAGCCGAGGTCCTGCATCCAGCGCACCGCGGAGGCGGCGGTGTACACCTGGCCGTCGAAGCAGTAGGTGGTCTCGCCCCTGACACGCCAGGCGACCGACGCCGCCAGCCCCGCCGTGGAACGTGCCGCCGAGCCGCCGGTGTTGGCCAGCAGGAACGCGCCCGTGCCGAAGGTGCACTTGGCGTCGCCCGCCGTCAGGCAGTTCTCGGCGAGCAGCGCGGCCTGCTGGTCGACCACGAGCCCGCCCACGGGGACGTCCCCGCCGAACGCGGACGTGCGGCCGACCAGCTCGTCGCACGCGACGATGCGCGGCAGGCGCTCCTCGCCGAGCTGGAACAACTCGAGCAGGTCCCGGTCCCACTCGACGTCGTCGAGCCGGGTGACCAGCGACCGGCTGGCCGTCGCGGCGTCGGTGACGAACTGCCCGGTCAGGTGGTGGACGATCCACGAGTCGGAGGTGGTGACCACCCCCTCCCCGGTGACGTTGCGGCGCAGCCAGGCCATCTTGGGCGCCGAGAAGTACGGATCCAGGACCAGCCCGGTCGTGTCGGCGATCCGCCGTCCGTCGCCGGCCAGCTCGTCGCAGACGCCCTGCGAGCGGCGGTCCTGCCACACGATGGCGTTGGAGAGCGGCTCGCCGGTGCCGGGATCCCAGGCCAGCACGGTCTCGCCCTGGTTGGCCATGGTGACGCCGTCGATGCGCACCCCGGCCTGCGCGACGGCCTTGCGGCCCGCGTTGAGCACGGAGTCGAGCAGCTCCCTCGGGTTCTGCTCGACCCCGCCGCCGGGCAGGTAGGTGGGCCGGACGGGGAGCTCGGCGAGACCGAGCATCCGGCCCGCGCCGTCGACGACGACCGCCTTGGTGGCGGAGGTCCCTTGGTCTATCGCCAGGATCGTCGTCACGGCCGGTGCACCCGATCCCGGTTCACGGCGTCCGCGTCGAGCTCCGCGAGCTCCGCGTCGATGGAGTGCATGTCGGGCATCGCCAGCCGCTTCGCCCCACCCCGCCTGACCAGCAGGTAGACCAGGTAGACGGCGCCCAGCGCGAGCATGACGAGCACGTACCGCCACGGGTCGGCGAAGGAGGCGTCGCGGAACAGCAGCAGCTCGAAGACGAGCCAGACCAGCGCGACGACGATCACCGGGATCTCCCAGCGGCCCAGGTCGAACCCCTTGCTCGGGGGCAGCGACCTACGCTTGACGACGTACATGACGACGGTCCCGGTGTAGATGATCGCGGGCAGCAGGGTGGCGGCGGCGAACAGCCCGAACAGGGCACCGGTCCGGTGGGAGAAGATCGCCAGGATCAGCTCGCCGACGACGAACATGAACACGGTGGCGTTCAGCGGCGTGCCGAACGTCGGCGAGATCTTGCGCAGGGCCTGCCAGCCGGGGAATCGCTCGTCGCGGGACATCGCCCAGACCAGCCGCACGCCGGTCATCAGGATCACCATGCCGCAGGCGAAGATGGCGACGACCACCAGGACCAGCAGGCCGGTGCCGACGACCGGGCCGAGCACCCGGGCGATCACGTCCGCGATCGGGGTTCCCGACTTGGCCAGCTCGACCGGGTCACCGGCCAGCAGCGTGACGGCGATGAGGAACAGGAAGCCGAGGACGCCCGAGGCGAGCACCGCCTGCCACATGGCGCGGGGGACGACCCTGGCCGGGTCCTTCGTCTCCTCCGCGAGGTTGGCCGCCGACTCGAAGCCGACGATGGTGAACGCCCCCAGCAGGAAGCCCAGCATCCATGGACCCGCCGAGGTGAGGGTTCCCAGGCTGAAGTAGCCCTCGGCGGGAACGTTGCCGGTGCTGAACAGGTTCGCGACGTTCACCTCCTTGGCGACGAACCCCACGACCAGCAGGAGCAGCACGAGGGCGACCATCCCGACGAGCTCGGCCGACACGGCGAAGTTGTTCACCCGCTCGGTCCACTTGGTCGACAGCGCCACCAGGAGGGCCTGGAACAGGATGACCACGCCGGTGATCACCCACGCGTTCAGCGCCGACCCCTCGTACTGGAGCAGCACAGGAAGCACGGTGGAGGCGATGGTGTAGTCGACGGCCACGACCACGATCGCCAGGAACGTGAACGAGATCCAGCCCATGATCCAGCCGAGCACCGGGTTCGCCAGGCGGGACACCCACTGGTAGGAGTATCCGCTCACGGGGATGCGGGCGGCCAGGGCGCCGAAGATGAACGCCACCGCGAGCTGGCCGATGATCACGATCGGCCAGGTCCAGATGCCGGCGGGCCCCGAGCTGTTCAGCACGGACCCGTAGGTGGTGAAGATGCCGGTGGCGATCGACACGAAGGCGAAGGCCACCGCGAACGAGGCGAAGCGGCCGGTGCCGCGCTTCATCGCCTGCTTGTAACCGAACTCCTCGACGCCTCCGGACGACTGCCCTCCGGGGGCGGATGGTGAATACTGGGTCATGGATTGCCCAACTCCGTTGTCGCTAGTCAGATGGTGAACCGGCTGGGGGGTGGTCCCGAGCCGGGTGACGTGCCCGCGTCGCCCGGCTCCTCTGGAGATCACGACGAGATGATCACCCCGCCCTTACGGGTGATGGCGTCGTGGACATCCGGCGGCGGCTCCGCCTCCGTGATGAAACCGGCGAACTCGTCCACCCCGGCGACCCGGTGCCGCACGACCCTGCCGAACTTGCTGGAGTCGGCGAGCACGTAGGCGAGCGGCGCGTTCCGCAGGATCACCCTGCGCACGGCGACCTCGTCGAGGTGGTAGTCGGTCAGCCCGGCCGCGGCGTCGACGCCGCCCGAGCCGAGGAAGGCGACGTCGGGGTGCAGGTCGGCGAAGAACGACTGGGCGATCGAGTTGGACAGCGCGAGATCCCCTCCGCGCAGCCTGCCGCCGCAGACCAGGACGTCGATCCCGGGCCGCTCGGCGAGCTCCGCCGCGACCAGGAGGGAGCAGGTGGCCACGGTTCCGGAGAAGTCGTGCGGGAGGGCGCGGGCCATGCCGACGGCGGTGGTGCCCACGTCGATCACGATCGTCTGGCCGGGCCGGACCAGCGCGGCGGCGGTGCGCCCGATGCGCTTCTTCGCCTCGGCGGCCGACTCGGCGCGCTCGGCGAACGGCGCCTCCTCCCCTGCCGCCCGGCCCAGCGCGCTGGTCGCCCCGCCGTGCACGCGGGCGAGCGCCCCCTGCCGCTCCAGTAGCACGAAGTCGCGCCGGATCGTCTCCGCCGAGACCCCGAACTCCCTGGCGAGGTCGTCGGTGCTGACGATGCGGGAGGCCCGCAGCGCCTCCTCGATCCGCGAATGCCGCTCAGCAGGCAGCACGACTGCCCGCTTCTGTGGAATCCTGTGGCTTCATGAGGGTTAGTATGCGTCGTTGTGGATTGTCCAGTCAATAGGTGAACCCGCGCTGAACTGCGGCAACGCTCTGGGGGAGACCGTCGTCGTCGCGAGCGGCAGCGGGCGCGGAAGAGCCCCGTGCTCCCACAGGCCGACAGCAGCGGGCCGACCGACCTACGGAGCTCCCACAGGCCGAGGGGTGGCGGGCCGACCGCGCGGAAGTGCCCTCCTTCCAAACTAAGCCGAGCGGCGACCTGCCTGCGCTGACCGCTATGAATCCGGGTCCCCTGGGTACGGGGCGGACCATGCGGGCTCCGTCGCCTCCGCGAGTCGCCTGGCCGGTGATGTGCCTGCGCTGGTCCGCGCAGGCGTTCCTGCACTGGCGGTATCCCGCCGCCGCCGTCCGTCCGCTCGTGCCTGACTCGCTCACGGTCGAGACCTTCGACGGGACGGCGTGGGTCAGCCTGGTCCCCTTCCTCATGGAGGGCGTCAGACTGCCGGGCACGCCGGCCCTGCCGTGGCTGTCGCGGTTCCCCGAGATCAACCTGCGCACGTACGTCCGCGACGAGCGGGGGCGCGACGGCATCTGGCTGCTGTCGCTGGACGCCGCCCGCCTTCCCGCCGTCCTCGCCGGCCGGGCCTGCTACCGGCTGCCCTTCCACTGGTCGCGGATGTCCCTGCGGGGTGACGGCGCCCGGTGCCGCTACCGCTGCCGGCGCCGCTGGCCGGGACCGGGCGCGCGGTGCGACGCCGAGGTGGAGGTGGGCCCGCGCCTGGAGGAGTCCGAGCGGGACGGGCTGCCGGACTTCCTCACCGCCCGCTACCGGCTGTTCACCGTGGTCGCGGGCGGACTGGCCGCGGCCGAGGTCGAGCATCCGCCTCTGCCGCTGCGCCACGCCCGGCTGGTCGCGCTGGAGCAGGACCTGCTCCAGGCGGCGGGCCTGCCGGCCCCCGACCACGCTCCCCTGCTGCACGCCTGTCCCGACGTGCCGGTACGGGTGGGGAGGTGGAGGCGGTGACGTCACGAACCATCCAGCTATATACAAATTTTTGGCGCTATATAGGGATACAGACGGTCGCTGTCGTGGTCCGATGAGATCGGGTCCACCGTCCCATTCTGGGCCGTTCTGGGCCTCTTTTGGTCCCATGCCAGGCAGGGAGGTCTCCGTGCTCCCGCCCCGGATCGTGCGGCGCGTCGTCCTGGCCCCGCTGCTCATCGTGCTGACGCCGGTGCTGCTTCTCACGCTGCCCGTGTGGCTGGCCCTGGGCACGGCGGCCTCGCTCGGCACCCCGCCCCCGCGACGCAGGGGAACGCGGTTCGTGTGGTTCGGCGCGGCCTGGCTGACGCTGGAGTGTGCCCTACTGATCGCCTGCCTCGGCCTCTGGGTGGCCAACGGCTTCGGCGGGCGGCTCAACCGCGACCAGTACCAGGACCGGCACTACGCCCTGATCACCTGGTTCCTGGGCAAGGTGTACGGCGCGGCCGAGCGCGTCTTCCACCTGGCCGTCGACATCCACGAACCGCCGCTCACGCCTGCCGACCGGGCGGCCCTGCGGGCCAGGCCGGTGATCGTCCTGTCACGGCACGCGGGGCCGGGCGACTCGTTCCTGCTCGTCCACCATCTGCTCGCCCGGTACGGCAGGCGGCCGCGGATCGTGATGAAGACCAAGCTCCAGTTCGACCCCTCGGTGGACGTGATGGTCAACCGGCTGCCGAACGCCCTCGTGCCGGAGAAGGGCGGCCGGCGCCGGGTGATCGCGGAGATCCGGCGGCTGGCGTCGACCATGGACAGCGGCGACGCGCTCGTCCTCTTCCCCGAGGGCGGCAACTTCTCGCCGCGTCGCCGCCGCCTGGAGATCAGACGGCTGGAGGAGAAGGGGCTGGCGGAAGAGGCGGCGAGGGCCCGCCGCCTGGAGCACGTGCTGCCGCCCCGCCCCGGTGGCGCCATCGCCGCGATCGACGCCTGTCCCGCGGCCGACGTGGTGTTCGTGGCGCACACAGGGCTCGACGACCTGGTCACCCTCGGGGACATGTGGCACAGTCTGCCGGTCGCGGCCCGGATCACCGCACGGTGGTGGCGGGTGCCGGCGCCCGAGGTGCCACGGGAGCGTGCGGCCCGTATTCGCTGGCTGTTCGCCCAGTGGGAACGGATCGACACCTGGATCGCCGCCAACCACACCCCACCCACATCCACCCAAACAGCCATATTTCACGACAAAGGCCCGTGCCAAATGGCATATATCAAACTAGAGTGTTTATGCGGGCTTCGGGCCGCAGGGGAGGCTCAGTCATGGGTATGGACGACAAAGCCAAGGGCAAGGCCCACGAGGCCAAGGGCACGATCAAGGAACGCCTCGGCGAAGCCACTGGCAACGCGTCGCTCCGGGCCAAGGGGAAGGCTGAAAAGGTCAAGGCCAATCTCAAGCAGGCCGGGGAGAAGGTGAAGGACGCATTCAAGAGATAGGACAAGTCGCTGAGTGACAGACGGCAGCGGAAGCCCACCCGGGAGGCAGGCTTCCGCTGTCACGTGCTACCCGCTCTTCGCGAAGCTCCCCTCTCGCATGCCCCGGCCTCCGCGCAGCTCCCCTCTCGCGTGCACCGGCCTTCGCGACGCCTCCGCTGTCGCGTGCTACCGGTCTTCGGGAAGGAGCGTCCCGAGCGGTCCCAGGTCGAGATTGAGGTCGGCCGGCGACAGGTCGAACCGCTCGCACAGTTCGGTCATGGCCTCCTCGAGCCGCATCAGCGTCACGCCCAGCACCTCGACCTGCTCGTCCGACAGGTCCCCTTGCTCCATCCGCCGCACGCACTGGCGCTCCACCAGCTGACGCACCAGCTCGACCAGGGTGAGGACGAGGCGCGACAGGTCGCGTTCCACCGCCTCCCGGTCGGCCTCGATGCGCAGGCGGCCGGAGCGCGCCTCCCGCACCTGCTGCGCCTTCCGCACGCTCGGCTCATCGCCCGATCTGGTCGTACCCGCCTCCTTCAGCTGTCGTGCCGGACTCGCGGACCGACATGATCAGTGCGCGGACCGAGATGCGGACCAGGTCGATGTCCGCGATCGACAGGACCAGGTCCCCGCTCACCACCACACCGCCGGCCAGGAGCCGATCGAGCAGGTCGACCAGCGCCACCCGCTCGGCCGGCAACCGCCCCTCGGCGGCCAGGACGGCGCCGCGCGGCTCGTCGTGGGTCACCGCGCGCCTCCCTCCTCCAGAACGGTGAACGAGTAGGGCGCCCAGGGGCCGGTGAGCTCCAGCTCGATCCCCTGGCCGCGCAGCCCGTCCAGGGCCCGCGCGAACTCCTCCGCGCGCTCCTCGTCGACGAGGTAGGCGCCGTTGAGGACCATCCACTCGTCCCGTCCTGAAAGCTCCGGATCCTGCGCCCGGTGGCGACGGCTCGCGACCGCGACGGACCTGAGGACGTCGTGGATGCGCTCCGCCCGTGCCCCCGCCTGCCGCCACGTCTCCTCGCGGGTGCGCAGGCTCGCCTGGCGCCGTCTGAGGTAGTCCGTTCCCGGACTGGAGGACTCCTGGCGGCTCGCCTCGCGCTCCTGCGGGGCGGCGGGCTGAGCGACAGACTGTGCGGCAGACTGGGCCTTCTCGACGTACGCCTTCACTCCCCATTCCTGCCGGCCGGCGACGCGCGAGAGCATCTCCACGAAGTCGTCGTGCCGCTCGTCCAGCAGTCGGCGGACCTGCTCCTCGCCGCTGTAGACCGTGACGAGCCGCACCGGGGCCACCGGAGCCGCCGCCGCGACCGCTTCCACCACGCGGTGGTGGGCGTGCGCGGTCTCGCCCAGCCAGTCGAGATCCTCCATGGACCGCCGCAGCGGCTCCTCACCGAACTGGTCGAGGGGGACGGTGCTCACGTACGCGACGAGCCCCGAACGGGCGATGGTCCGCACGGCCTGGTCGGCCACCCCCCTGAGGCCTTCCGGGCAGGGGACGTCCACGTCCCGCGCCACCGCGTACAGGTACGTGCCCGCGTCAGCCACCGCGCTCGTCCCTTCTGTAGCCGCCACGCTCGTCCCGCCTGACCTGCCGATCCTCGACGGCCTCGACCTGGCCCTCGAGCTGGCCCTCGACGGTCTCGATGGCGCGGCGTCTCGGGCGGCCCTCCTCCAGTGCCGCGATCCGATCGCGCAGCCGGCGGTTCTCCTCGACGAGGGTCTGGTCCTTGCCGGTGAGCCAGGGATCGTGCTCCCACCAGTCGATGCCCATCTCCCTGGCGGTGTCGACCGACGCGATGATCAGCCGCAGTTTGATCGTGAGGAGCTCGATGTCCAGGAGGTTCACGCGGATGTCGCCGGCGATCACCACGCCCCTGTCGAGGACGCGCTCCAGGATGTCGCCGAGGTTGGCCGGCTCACGTCCCGCGGGCGTCGTGGAAGAGTAGGGTCGGCGTTCCACCGCCCCCGGCCGGTACTGCTCGGTCATCGCGGCCCCTCTTGGCTGTCGCCGCTGCCGCGCCGGTAACGCCGCAGCCTGCGGTAGGCGAGCAGGTTGCCCTCCATGTCCAGCTCGGCCTCGTACAGCGCGAGGATGTCGCCGGACGAGGGGACGCGGCGGTCCTCGACGACCTCGACGTCGACCAGCCATCCCTCGTCCTCCGGCATCACCCGCGTCACGCCCTCTATCTCCCTGCAGGTCAGATCGGCGATGTGACGCAGCCCGAGCTCGCCAGCTGTCGCGGCTGACAGGCTGCGAGGGCGGCGTCTCGGCTCCCTCGTCTCCGCGGAGTCGTCAGCGAGTTCCCTCGTCTCCGTGGAGTCGTCGGCGAGCTCCCTTGAACGCGCCGAAACCGGGATCCGGCGCGCCCCCTCCTCGCGTGCCCTTCGCCTGGCAGGCACGAAATCACCTCCTCTTTTCCTTCCGCGCGGGCTCGGCCTGGCCGGGCCCGCCGACCATGCCCTGCAGGACCTCCTGCATCTCCAGAGCCTCTTCCTCCTCCGAGATCTGGCCGGCGGCCCTGGCCCGCTCGATCTCCTCCAGCCGGCGCCGGACCACGGCCGGGTCCCGCATCTCGCGCTCGACCTGCTCCTGGATCACCTCTCCGAGCCGGATCACGCCGCGGAGCGGCGCCACCGGCCAGCCGAAGAGGATGCCGATCAGGCCCATCAGCCGCCCTCCTGCCCGGCGGTCACCACGAAGTCGTACGGCGCCAGCGGGCCGAGCAGGCGCAGCCCGATCCGCCCTTCCCACTGCCGGGAGTACTCGTCCACGGCCTCCCGCACGTCGTCCTGCCGGTCTCTTTCGACGAGCAGCGCCAGGTGCACGGCGTCCTCCTCGTGGGACGGGTCGCGCACGACGGTCAGGACGCTGAGCGGGGCGAGCCGGTCCAGGATGGCGTCCGTGTCGGCCTCCCGCTTGGCGCTGACCGCCTGGTTCACCAGCTCCCCGAGCTGGATCCGGGCGTTCCTGGTCGCGTCCTCGGGCTTGCCCTTGATCTCGTCGCGCAGCTGAGCGGCCTCGGGGCTCTCGGTCAGCACCTCCCTGAGCAACGTCCGCTCGTCGTAGCGTCCCTTGACCACGAACTCGGCCCGGCCCTCCAGCTCGTCGAGGGCGGCGAGGAACTCGTCGTGATGGGGGGCGAGCAGCTCGTCCGCCACCGCTTCCAGGCTGGTCGTCACCGCGCCGAAACGGAGGGGAAGGACGGGCACCTCGGCCGCGGTGGCGTCCAGGAGCTGCTGGTGCGCCACGAGGTCGTCGGGCGTGCCGAGCGGCCGGTCGATGGCGATCTCGCTCACCAGCGCCCCGATCTCGCCGTGCCGAACCAGCCGCACGGGCGCCGGAGGGGATCCGACCCCGCGCGCGTCGTCGGAGACCTGCACGTCCGCCGGGACGATTCCGTAGACGTAGGCGCTGAGGCCCTGCTCCTGGGCCGCACTCTCGTCCGAGGCGGCGGCTGGGGCGGTTTCGACAGATTCGGCCATGGTCAGCTCTCCTCTTTCCGACGGCGGGCGGAGTCCCGCTCCGAGCCGAGCTCACCGACGATGTCGTGCAGCTTCTCCCCGGCCGCTTCCAGCACCCCCTGCGCCATCTCCTTGCTCTTGTCGCCGATCTGGCCCCCCTTCATCTCCTGCATGATCTCGGGCAGCCCCTGGCCCTGTTCGGCGAGGTCCAGCCGGTCCACGGCCTGGGCGAAGCGCAGGTACGTGTCGACACTGGCGATCACGATGCGCGCGTCGATGGTCAGGAGTTCGATGCCGACCAGCGAGACCCGGACGTAGGCGTCGAGCACCAGGCCCTTGTCGAGGATGGTGTCGATCACGTCCGCCAGACCCGTCGGAGTCGGACGCTCTGCCATTCCGCCCGCCGCGGGTTGCACAGTCATTTCCCAGCTCCTCGATCTCGCCCCGCCTGGCGGCGGCGTCACCCTCGGCGGGCCCCCGCCCTGCGGCGAACCGGCCGCGACGGTGCTTCCTCTTCTTCCGTGGAACGCAGCCGCACCGGGCGCCGGACGCCTCGACCTCTGGCAGGCTCGGCGCGGCGACGGGGTCGCTCTTGTTCTTCCTCTGCCTCGTGTTCGGCTGCGGGTTCCTCTTCCTCCTCGTATTCGAGTTCCTCCGGCTCTTCCGCCTCCTCTGGCTCCTCCTCAGCCCGCTCTTCGTCGGCCGGCTCTTCCTCGGCCCGCTCTTCCTCGAGTGCCGCCTCGTGGTCCTTGACCACCTCGCCCTCGTGGATCTCGCCGCGCCAGCCGCCCTCCGCCATCTCCTCGGGATGCAGCAGGACCTGCGTCATGACGTGCCGTCGGAAGTGCTTGAGCTCCAGACGCGCCCGCCTGCCCTGCGCCCGCCACATGTTGCCGGTGTGCTCGAACAGCCCCTGCGGGTGGTATTCGAGGACGACCAGCACGCGGGTGAGATCAGAGGCGAGCTCGTGGAAGGTCACCGCGCCGTCGACGTGGCCCTTGGCCGCCTTCGACCGCCAGATGATCAGCCGGTCGGGCACCTGCTCGAGGATGTGCGCCTCCCAGGACCGGTGAGACCAGAAGATCTGCGCCTTCCAGTTGAGCTTCTCGTCGGATTCCTGCTCGACGTTCTCCACCTTCTTCATGAAGCCCGGGAAGTCCTGGAACTGAGTCCACTGGTTGTAGACGACCCGGATCGGAGCGCCCACATCGATCGATTCGACGATGTTGATGACCTTGAGCTTTCCGCCCTTCTTGCCCTTCTTGCCCAGCCCCTGGACCGCTCCCTTGACGGCTTCCCCCGCCCCGGCCAGCAGAGACTTTCCCAGGATCTTCCCGACGCCCAGCTTGTCCGACCCGGTGATGGCGCTGATCAGCCCGGTGCCGCCGCCTTCGGCGAACGCCGTGAGCCGGCCCGTCAGACCCTCGATCCGGTCCGTCATGGACGACAGCGCCCGCTCCACGAGAGCCTGGGCGAGCTTCTGCAGCCCCTGTACCAGCAGCTCCGTCGGCAGCTCCTGCGCGGCCTTCTGAACCGGCTTCGCCTTCGCCTTGATCGCCTCCGTCATGGACCTCACCTCCGCCCACGGCTCACGGGCGGGGCGGAACGCGCCCGCGACCGCTGGGCGCGGGGCCTGTCCTCTGGAGGTTCGTAGTCCTCCTCAACGTACTCTTCCTCCTCTTCCGGCTCTTCCGGCTCCGCTTCCTCGGCGCGCGGGCGGCCCGCGTGCCGCAGCGAGTCGGCCCGGCCGTGGAGCTTCTCGGTCAGGGAGTCGATCTGCTTGCTCGTCGCGGCGACGGCGGCCGCCTTGCCGACCTCCATCAGCTCTCCGCGCAGCCGGCTGGTGAGTTGCTCGATCTCCGGGGACGAACCGAGCATCTTGATCCCCTGCTTCAGCAGGCCGCCCTCGCTTCGCCGCATCCCGCCGACCACTCCGGCTGCCGCCAGTGCGGCCGCCCAACGCAGTTTGTGACGCCGGCCAAGGACATAGCCTGCGATGAGAGCCAGCGCCACCCGGCACCTGTCCTTCATGACCAGCCCTCCTTGTTCTGGTGCACCGCCGCGACCACCCTGCCCGCGAAGCGGATACGGAAACACATAACCTCAGAAAACGGACAGACCTTTCACCCACCCCTCAGGGAACCCCGCAGGCGCACCCGCCTCGAGGCAATGGTTGCTCTACACAAACCCGGCCTTACCCGGACAAACCACCGGGTAGGTCGCTTCGCGAAGCCCGCAAAGAAGGGAAGATCATCATGGAGGGTTTCCCCATCTGGTCTGTCACCGGGCTGCTCTTCGGCACCGTGGTCGGCCTGGCAGGAGCGTTCGGCGGCCTCGTCGCCTTGCTGATCGTGCTCGTCCTCGGCGTGCTGGGCTTCCTGATCGGGCGCGTCCTCGAAGGCGGGCTCGACATGTCGTCGATGCGTCCGCGGCGCCAGTGACGTCCACCCTGCTCTGACCCGGCCTACTCCCGTACGGCGATCACATGGAGGAGGGCGGCCACCCGGCGGTAGGGGTCGGTCCTTCCGGCCCGCTCCTCGCACGCGAGCAGGGTCTCGAGCTCTTCGGGGCCGGGCACGGGCGCGTCGGAGGCCGCGGCGTCGGTGAACACCCTGACGCCGTACCAGCCGCGCACGGACAGCCCCCGCCCGGCGAGCGCGGCGGTCAGGTCGTCGAGACGGTCGGCGCGGGCGGTCACCCCGATCCGGTTGAGGTACGAGGCGCCGTCGAACGCCCGCCCGGCGGTCTCCCAGTCACCCAGCAGCCCGGGCCGCATCGCCAGCGCGTCCCCGTTGCGGACCAGCAGCGACACCGTGCCGCCCGGGGCGACGACCTGCGCGACGGCGTCCAGCAGCGGCCCCGGGTCGGAGAAGTACATGAGGACGCCGTGACAGAGCACCGCGTCGAAGCTCGACGGCCCGAACAGGCCGGTCAGCCGCTCGGCGTCGCCACGGACGGCCCGCACTCGCTCCCGGACCTCGGGGGCCTCCGCCTCCAGAGCGCTCCGGAGATCCCCGAGCAGCCGCGCGGAGGCATCCAGCCCGGTCACGCGGTGGCCGCGGCGCGCCAGGCGCACGGCCTGCGTGCCCTGGCCGCATCCCACGTCGAGGACGGACCGGGACGGCTCGCCCGGAAGGTGCGTCTCGAGCTGCCGGGCCACCACCTCCTGGCGGACGACCTGGCGAAGCGTGCCCAGCCGGGCCCGCCACTGCTCCTCGCCCGAGGCGAATCCGCTGCTCACGCCGTCCCCTCCTCGATCGTCAAGCCCTGGGAAGCTTAGCCGCAACCGCTCGGGCGCCTCCCGTGTGGCTCCTTGCCCGTCAAGGGCTGATCGCCGGGTTGGCGTGCGGCCGGCCGGGGCCGTCGAAGGTGCCCTCACGGCGGATGGTGTGCCAGCGCAGCCGCACCCCCAGCACCGCCGTCGCCACCGACTGGATGACGACCAGGTACATGAGCTGGCGGTAGACGAACTGCTGCAACGGCAGCACCCACAGCGCCGAGACGCGCTCGCCGTCCAGACGCAGCGCGTACCAGCCGGTCGCGGCCTGCGCCACGACGAAACCGGCCCACACCGCCACGACGGGCAGCGGATCACTCAGTATCGTGCGGTAGATCGCCATGAGGTCGACGACGGGCGCCAGCAGCGGCAGCGCCACCTGGAACAGCGCCAGGTAGCCGAGGCAGCGGCGCCCGAACGGGCCGCGTTCGAGCACCGCGCGCCGGTGCTTCCACATCGCCTGCAGGGTGCCGTAGCACCAGCGGTAGCGCTGCCTCCACAACTGGCCGAGCGTGGCCGGCGCCTCCGTCCAGGCCAGCGCCTTCTCCTCGTAGACCACCCGCCACCCGGCCCGGCACAGCGCCATCGTCAGGTCGGTGTCCTCGGCCAGCGTGTCGTCGCTGACCCCGCCGAGCGCCAGCAGGGCCGAACGCCGGAACGCGCCGATCGCGCCCGGCACGGTCGCCATGCAGTCGAGCAGCTCGAAGGCGCGCCGGTCGAGGTTGAACCCGATGACGTACTCCATGTGCTGCCAGCGTCCGATCATGCCGCGCCGGTTGCCGACCTTGGTGTTGCCGCTGACCGCGCCCACCGTGGGGTCGGCCAGCTGGCGGACCAGATGGCCGATCGTGGCGGGCTCGAAGACGGTGTCGCCGTCCACCATGATGAGCAGCTCGTGCCTGGACTGCGCGATGCCGGTGTTGAGTGCGGCCGGCTTGCCGCCGTTGTGCCGGCGGATCACCCGGACGTTGCCGAACCCCAGCTCCGCGGCCAGCTCGGCGGTCGCGTCCGTCGAGCCGTCGTCGACGACGAGGACCTCCAGTTCGCCCGCGTAGGCGGTGTCGACCAGCGAGCGGATCGTCGCCTGGATCCCGGCCGCCTCGTTGTACGCGGGCACGATCACGGTCACCGGTGGGGGCGCCGGCCAGGCGGGCGCGCGGCCCTTTCGCCGCTTGCCGCCTCTGTTGCGGCGGGCGTGCACCCACGCGAGGACGGCGAAGAAGCCGAGCCGCGCCAGGGTGAGCGCCCCCGCCACGAACAGCACCCATGACAGCGCGCCGGTGAACAGCCCCGAGGCGCGCTGGGCCGCGTTCAGGGCGGCGCCCGCGAACCGGTCCGCTCCCCCGGCCTGCCGGTGCGCCGACGGCATGCCGAGCGCCCTGGTCACCGTGACCGCGCGGTAGCCGTCGCCGGAGAGTTCCGTCAGAACGCGATCGAGGGCCTCGACGGTCTGCCGCCTGTCGCCGCCCGAGTCGTGCATCATGACGACGGCGCCCCGCCCGCCGGACGGGAGCGACGACGCCACGATCTTCTCCGTGCCGGGGCGGCCCCAGTCCTTGGTGTCGAGGTCGGTCAGTGTGACGAGGTAGCCCTCACGCGCCAGCGACCTCATGCCCTCCCACTGCGGGCCGGTGATCGCGGCGGGCGTGGAGGAGTACGGCGGGCGGGCCAGCGTCGTGTGCAACCCCGTCGCCCCGGCCAGCGCCTGCTGCGTCAGCGACAGCTCCAGCCTGAGCCGCCAGCCGGGAACCGTCGCCAGGTCCGCGTGCGTGTAGGTGTGGTTGCCCAGCTCGTGGCCCTCGGCGACGATCCGCCGCGCCAGGTCGGGGTACTGGGCCACCTTGGAGCCGACGGTGAAGAACGTCGCCGTCGCGCCGTGCTTCCTCAGCACGTCGAGCACCTGCGGGGTCCAGGCGGGATCGGGGCCGTCGTCGAAGGTCAGGGCGATCGTCCTGACCGGCAGGCGGGCGCTGGAGGGCTCGCCGCCCGTCAGGTTGAGGACGGGGCCGCCCTCCCGGACCTTCTCCAGCTGGGGCGACGGGCGGTCGGCGACGGGCGGGGCGGCGCGCGTCTCTCCGACGACGTTGGTCGCGAATCCGTCGAGCAGCAGCGCGGCGGCGGCCAGCAGCACGCCGACGGCCAGCAGGAACCAGTGGCCCCGGGGGTCGACCTGCCTGGCGCGCGACGACTCCGTCAGCATCGGGATCAGCTCGTCCGGCGACGTCGGGGCTGACTGTTCCGGCTGCGTCGGGATCGGCCGGTCTGCCGGCGTCGGGGCCGGTCGGCCCGATGCCTGCGCCGAGGAGGGGTCCTGCCAGGCCGGAACCGGCGGAGGCGGCCAGACCCGCACGTCCTGGCTGCTCACTTCTTGGGGCCTTTTGTCCGGTTCGGGTCGAGCCCTGGCGGGGTCCTGTGCCCGCCACGCGGCTGGTCACTGCTCTCGGTCGGCTCCGGCGTGGGCTCGGCGGTGGGCTCCTCGCTCGGCTCCGGTGTGCTCGGCCGCACGGTGGGTGAGGGCCGCCGCGACGGGGTCCGCCGGGGCGTCGGCTCGTGGGGCGGTACGGCGGACCAGGTGGGCTCGGCGGACCTGGTGGGCTCGCTGGGGGTGGGGCGCGCCGTCGTGCGGGTGAACGAGGGGGTCGGCCGGTTGGACGGGCTCGTCCGAGCGGTCGCCGAACGGTCCGGCGAGGCCGTGGCGCCCACCGCTCCCGGGTGATCGCCCGGCCATCCGTTCACCGAGAGCTTCGTGCCAGAGAACGCGCCGCCGATCAGGACGGCGAGCACCGTGAGGGCCAGCACGCTCGACATGATCGAGCCGACCATGATCAGCCGCCTCCGGCGCCCGCTCTGGTCGACGAAGACCGCTGTCGTATGGGGTTGCTCAGGGGACACGCGCAGTGATGCTAGTGGCGTTTGCTCATTTCTGTGAAAATTGACTGGTTTTGATACAGAATCTTACGTTTGATGGTCAATTGCCCCGCCATGCTCGCCGCGGCCCCGGGAAGGGACGGGGCACCCGTTGGTCGGCTGGGGGGCGCGCTCAGGCCTCGTGCGGCAGAGTGGTGCCGAGCTTCTCCTGGGTCGTCACATCGGTCGGCTTCGGTTCGTCCCTGATAGGACAGGGCGTGACAAGGAGATGTGACCAGTGAACGAACACGAATATCTGGCGGACCGGTTCGAGACACACCGCACCCATCTCAAGGCGGTGGCCTACCGGATGCTCGGCTCGCTCAGCGAGGCCGAGGACGCCGTCCAGGAGGCCTGGTTCCGGCTCAGCCGGTCCGACACCAGCGACGTGGACAACCTGGGCGGCTGGCTGACCACGGTCGTCGGCCGGGTGTGCCTGGACATGCTCCGCTCCCGCCAGGCGCGGCGCGAGCACCCCGTGGGCGCGCACATGCCCGACCCGATCGTGAGCCGCGCCAGCGGGATCGACCCCGAGCAGCAGGCGCTGCTGGCGGACTCGGTCGGGATGGCGCTGCTGGTGGTGGTGCAGTCGCTCGGTCCCGCGGAACGGCTGGCGTTCGTGCTGCACGACATGTTCGCGGTGCCCTTCGAGGAGATCGCGCCGATCGTGGGACGCTCCCTCACCGCCACCAGGCAGCTCGCCAGCCGCGCCCGCCGCCGGGTGCAGGGCGCGGCCCCGGTTCCCGAGACCGACCTGGCCCGCCAGCGCGAGGTCGTCGACGCCTTCCAGGCCGCCGCGCGCGACGGCGACTTCGACGCACTCGTCGCCGTGCTCGACCCCGACGTGGTGCTCCGCGCGGACCACGGCGCCTTGGTGGAGGGCGGCATGACGGGCAAGATGACGGAGGTCCGCGGCGCAGCGGACGTCGCCGGGCAGGCGCTCATGTTCCGCGGGGCGGGCTACTCCGCGCGGGCGGCGCTGGTCAACGGAACCGCCGGGCTCGTCAACACGGCGGACGGGCGGCCGATGTCGGTCATGAGCTTCACGATCTCCGACGGGAAGGTCGTCGCCATCGACATCCTCGCCGACGTCGACCGCCTCAGCCGGCTCGACCTGGCCGTCCTCGGCGACTGACGGATCACGGCCCGGGACGCTCTGCTGGGTCCCGGGCCCAGCCACCGTCGGCACCTGAGGGGACGTCCCCGACACGAGCGGCGGCCATCCGTGCGTAACCCTCAGCCCACCGGTTAGGAAGGACCATACGGACGACGAGGAGCGGTTCAGTGCACAGTGACGGTGAGCAGATGCTGGGCGGCCTGATCGCCGCCCATCACCTGGCCTCCCTGGAGGACCTGCCGGCCTTGGTGGCCCGCCACGCCGACCTGGTCGGGTTCTCCCAGACGATCCTGTACGTCGCCGATCTGCAGCACCAGTTCCTGGTGCCGCTGCCCGGCCAGCAGGACCTCGACGGCTCGCCACTCGAGCGCATGCGCATCGACGCCACCGTGGCCGGGCGCGCCTACCGCACCCTGGGCATCGTCCAGACGAGGCTGCCCGGCGACACCGCGGACGCCGACCTCACCAGCCAGGGACCGCGCCGGATGTACCTGCCGCTGCTGGACGGGACCGAACGCATCGGCGTGCTGGCCATGACCGCGCCCGGCGACGACGAGACGATCCGGTGGCGCGCCGCCCAGCTGGCCTCCCTGATCGCGATCCTGGTGGTCGTCAAGCGCAGCACCAGCGACACCTACGCCCAGCTGGTACGCACCCAGCCCATGCAGCTGTCGGCCGAGGTGCTGTGGAGAATGCTGCCGATGCGCACCTTCGCCACGGACCGGGTCGTCGTCAGCGCCGCGCTGGAGCCCGCCTACATCGTGGGCGGCGACGCCTTCGACTACGCCGTGGCCGGTGACACGCTCCAACTGTCGATCTTCGACGCCATGGGGCACGACACCGCGGCCGGGTTGACCGCCACCCTCGCCATAGGCACCGCTCGCAACGTCCGCCTCCAGGGCGCCGGCCTGCAGGCCACCGCCGAGGCGATCGACAACGCGATCGCCGAGCAGTTCGCCCACCTGCACTTCGCCACCGGCATCCTGGCGCAGCTCGATCTCGGCAGCGGCGTCCTGACGTGGGTCAACCGCGGCCACTACCCGCCGCTGGTGCTGCGCCGCGGGCACGTGGTGGCGACGCTGGAGACGGAGCCGGACCCGCCGATGGGGTTCCGGATGCCCGCCAACCAGCCCCCGGCCCGCTACCAGCTCGAACCCGACGACCGGCTGCTGTTCTACACCGACGGCATCATCGAGGCCAGGAGCCCCGGTGGGCCGGAGTTCGGCCTGGAGCGCTTCACCGACTTCATCATCCGCCGCGAGGCCGACGGCGTGGCGGCCCCGGAGACGCTGCGCAGGCTGATCCAGACGCTCCTGGAGTATCAGCAGGACCGGCTCCAGGACGACGCCACCGTGCTCCTGGTCGAGTGGCGCACCCAGCAGCACAACCTGCTGCGCCTGCACGGGCACGACGCCTCGCACTGACGTCCCCGCAGCCGGTGGGCGACCCGCGCTCTGGGGGCCGCATCCCGGCTCGTGGAGCAGCCGGTTCACTCCTGGAGGAGCTCGGCGAGCACGGCCGCCTCGCTGATCTCCGCCTGCCTGGTCGCGGTCAGGAGTGTCAGCACCCCGCGCCCCGCGAGCTCGCGCAGGTGCTCCACCGCGGCCGCGCGTTCGGGCTGCCGCAGCTCGTCGCGGTAGCGGCGGCCGAACTCGGCGAAGCGGCCGGGATCGTGGCGGTACCACTGGCGCAGCTCGGTCGACGGGGAGACCTCCCGGCACCACTCGTCGAGGGCCGCGTCGGCCTTGCTCAGCCCCCGTGGCCAGATCCGGTCGACCAGCACCCTCGTGCCGTCGTCCGTCATCGGCTCCTCGTAGACCCGGCGTACCCGGACTCGGATCTTCCCGGTCATCGTCCTCCCCTCACGTCCCTCCTCCCCTTGGGCCTTCCCCTCAACGGGGTCAGCAGCCGCAGGTGCGGCGCGGGATCAGAGCCACCGGCAGGGTCACCGGCTCGTGCAGCCGGCCCGCGGCCGCGCGTACGGCCTGCTCGGCGAGGCCCGCGACGTCCTGGGCGACCGTGGTGAGCGGGGGGTGGGAGTGCGCGGCCTCGGGGATGCCGTCCATGCCGACCACCGCCAGCCGGTCGGGGACCGGGACTCCCCTGCTGCTCGCCGCGGCGAGCGCGCCGAGCGCCAGCTCGTCGGTGGTCGCGAAGATCGCGGTCGGTGGTTCGGCCTGGTCGAGGAGCCGTCGGGTGGCCTCCGCCGCCGCGTCCCGGCTGTAGTCGCAGCGCACCAGCGGGCCGCCGGCCGCGGGCCCGGCCTCGTCCAGGGCCTCCTGCCAGCCGCGTTCCCGTTCTCGTACGGGGGCGAGGCGGTCCGGCCCGGTCAGGCAGGCGACGGCGCGGTGACCGTGCCCGAGCAGGTGCCGGGTGGCCAGGCGGCCTCCGTGGCGGTTGTCGCTGACGACGGAGATCCCGCGCACGCCCGGGACGCTCCGGTGCAGCATCACCACGCGGCCGGCGTGACCGGCGAGCAGTTCGCGGACGGGTGGGGTGCCGACGGCGTCGATGAGCACGACCGCCGCCACGTCCAGCTCCAGGAAGGCGCGCAGGTAGGCCAGTTCGGTGGTCTCGTCGAACGCCGCGTTGCCGACGAGGGTGAGCATCCCCGCCGCGAACGCGGCCCGTTCGACGTCCTTGGTGAGCGTGGCGAAGAACGGGTTGGCGCAGTCGGGGACGACGAGCCCGAGCAGGTTGGTGCGCTGGGAGCGCAGCGCCTTGGCCACCGCGCTCGGCCGGTATCCCAGCTCGGCGACGGCGTCGAGGACCCGGCGGCGGGTGGCCTCGGCGACCGGCCTGGGGCCTTCGTTGAGCACGTAGCTCACCACCGCGGTGGACACGCCGGCCAGGCGTGCCACGTCGTCACGAGTCGGCCTGCTCAGTTCCCGCACCTCCCCTGTCCGGACGGATTCTACTCGTGTAGCATCCCAGTCTACTCGAGTAGATTCCTAAGGAGGCCCCCTTGCGCCTGGTCATCGACACCGACACCGCCAGCGACGACGCGGTCGCGCTGATGCTGGCCATCGCGACCCCCGGAACGCAGGTGGAGGCCATCACGACGGTCGCGGGCAACGTCCCGCTGCCGCAGGCGACGGCCAACGCGCTCGTCACGACCGAGTTCATGGGCGCCGACATCCCGGTCTACGCCGGCCGTCCCGGCCCGCTGTTGCGCCCGGCGGCGACCGCCCAGCACGTCCACGGCCCGGACGGGATGAGCGGCGTGGCGCTGCCCGCGCCCGCCCGCTCACCGCGGCCGGAACACGCGGTCGAGACGCTGGTCCGGCTCGCCCGGGAGAACCCGCGCGAGCTCACGCTGGTGACGCTCGGCCCGCTGTCGAACGTGGCGACGGCCCTGCTCGTCGAGCCCGACCTGCTCCGCCTGTACGACCGCGTCTACTGCATGGCCGGCGCGCCGGACGGCCACGGCAACATCAGCGCCGTCGCGGAGTACAACGTCTGGGCGGACCCCGAGGCGGCTGCCGTCGTCCTCGCCGCCCCCGGCGACGTCACGTTCGTCGGCTGGAACGTGTCGCGCCAGTCGGCCGTCTTCACCGACGCCGACCAGGCCCGCCTGCGCCGGATGGGGACACCGCGGGCCGACTTCCTGCTCGACGTCAACGCCGCCGTCGCCGACTGGTGCCGCACGGTGACCGGCCTCGACGGCTTCGACCTGCCCGACCCTGTCGCCATGGCGGTCGCGCTGCGGCCGGACCTGGTGCTGCGCAGCGAGCGGCTGCACGCCGCCGTGGCCACCGGCGACGAGTCACGCGGCCTGCTCATGATCGACCGGCGGCGGGCCGCGCCGCCGCCCAACGTCACGATCGTCTGGGACGTCGACACAGCGGCGTTCAAGGCGGACATCGACCGGCTGTGCGCGGCATGAGCGCGCGGATCGAGCTGCACTGCCACCTCGACGGCAGCGTCCGCGTCCCCACCATCGCCCAGCTCGCCGAAGAGCAGGGCGTGAGCCTGCCCGGCCCGGTACGCGACCTGGCCGTGGCGCCCGCCCGGCCGCTCAGCCTCCCGGCCTACATCAGCCGCATCGACGTCGCTCTCTCGGTCATGCAGACCGCCGGGGCGCTGCGCCGCACCGCCCGTGAACTCGTCGAGGACTGGGCCCGCGACGGCGTCGTCTACGGCGAGGCCCGCTTCGCGCCGCAACTGCACCAGCGGCGGGGGCTCACCCTCCCCCAGATCCTGGACGCGGTGAGCGAGGGGCTCGCCGAGGGCGCCGCCGCGACGGGCGTGCAGACCGGGCTGATCCTCTGCTGCCTGCGCCCCGACCCCGTCACGACCAGCATCCGGGTCGCCGAGCTGGCCGCCGCCAACGCCCATCGCGTGGCCGGGCTCGACCTGGCCGGCGACGAGGCCATCCCGGCGGCGCCGCACGCGGCGGCGTTCCGGCTCGCCCACGAGGCCGGGCTCCCCGTCACCGTCCACGCGGGCGAGACGCAGGGCCCCGACAGCGTCCGCCAGGCCCTCGACGAGCTGGGCGCGAGGCGGATCGGGCACGGGGTCCGCGCCGTCCACGACGACGTCCTGGTCGGCAGGCTCGCCCGTGAGGCCGTCACGCTGGAGACCTGCCCGACGTCCAACCTGCAGACCGGCGCCGTGCCCTCGCTGGCCGCGCATCCGGCGCGGCGGCTCATGGCCCGCGGAGTCCCGGTCACCGTCAGCACCGACGCCCGCACCGTCTCCGGCACCACCCTCGGCGACGAGTTCGAGGTGCTGCGCCGCGAGCTCGGCTGGACCGCCGCGGACGACCGGTCCGCGCAGCTCAGCGCGGCCGCCGCGGCGTTCCTTCCGGCCGAGCGGCGAGAGCGCCTGCTCCGCCGTCTCGGGCCTCAGTCCTTCTCGTAGGTGTGCGTACGGCCGAGATGATCCGGGCCCGATGAACGGCTGTCCATGTTTCGGACATGCGGACACCAGCAGCCCACCAGGAAGCGACCCCACCACCGACCTGGGCATATTGTCCAACTATGCGATGGTTTGAGGTTTCGGTCCCGCCCCAGGCGTGAAGCTGAGTGAGTATGCGGAGCCAGGCCGGTTTCGCCACCGGATCCAAACGGAACGCGCCCGGGTTGGACGCGTTGCTGGTTCAGGCCGTCCAGGACGCCGGAGCGCACATCGGCACGGTCTACCTCCTGGCACCCGGCGAGCAGGTCCTGCTGATGGACGCGGCGATCGGGCTTCCGGCCCAGATCGCCAGGCCGTGGGCCAGGATCGGGCTGCACGGCCAGGTTCCGGCGGCCGAAGCCGTCCGCGAGCGGTCCCTGGTGTGGCTCTCCGACCACCAGGAGCTGGCCCGCTGCTTCCCCGGGGCCGCGCTGGCCCTGCCGTACCGGTTCGCGATGGCCGCCGCTCCCCTTCACACCGGCGCCGACGACTGGGGCGCTCTGCTGCTGCTGTGGCCGGAACCGCATCCGCAGCAGCTCACCCGGCACGAGCTGGAGGTGATCGAGTCCACCTGCCGCAAGATGGGGACTCTGCTGAGGCAGGCTGCCGACCGCGGGCGTCCCGTCCTTCCCGGCCCCCGGCCGCGCCTGCTGAACCCGGCGCGCGCCCGGTCGGCCGGCCCCAAGCAGGCCCTCGCGGCGATGGACTGCCTCAACCGCCTGCCCGAGAGCTGCGCCGCGCTGGACCTGGACGGCCGCGTCACCTTCATCAGCGCCGCCGCGGCCGGCCTGCTCGGCTGCCCCGCCGCCGACGTGCTGGGCAGGGTGCCCTGGGAGGTGCTCCCGTGGCTGCGCGACCCGGCCTTCGAGGACCGCCACCGCGCGGCGGTGGTCAGCCAGCAGGTCACCTCCTGGACCGCCCGCCATCCCGACGGCCAGAAGCTGACCTTTCACCTGTATCCGGACCCGTCGGGGGTGAGCCTGCGCATCACCTCCGACGCCGCGCCACCGGAGCAGCGGGCGCCGATCGCCGAGCATTCCGGCGGCTGGGCGTTCTGGCAGACAGCCGGCCCCGTGACCGTGGCCAACAGGCCCGCGCGGGCGGACGCGCTCTACAACCTCATGCACCTCGCCGCGGCCCTGACCCGCGCGGTCACCGTGCGGGACGTCGTCGACCTGGTCGCCGACAAGGTCATGCCGGTGTGCGGTGTCCAGGCCCTGGTCGTCTCGCTCGCCGAGGGCGGTCGGACGCGGATCGTCGGCTCGCGCGGCTACGCCCCCGTGCTCGTCGAACACTTCGACGGGGTCCCGCTGACCTCGGCCACACCCGGCGAGCGCACCCAGAGCACCGGCGAGGGCGCGTTCTTCGCCACCTGGGACGAGCTCCACCAGAGCTACCCGCACGCCGAGCACCTCGACGGCATGTCCGCCTGGGCGTTCCTGCCGCTGATCGCCTCGGGCCGGCCGATCGGCACCTGCGTGCTGGCCTACGACCACCCCCACCCCTTCGGCCCGGACGAGCGCGCCACCCTCATCTCGCTGGCCGGTCTGATCGCCCAGGCGCTCGACCGCGCCCGCCTCTTCGACGCCAAGGACCGGCTGGCCCAGTACCTGCAGGCCGGCCTGCTCCCGCGCAGCCTGCCCCGGATCGCCGGCCTGGACGTCGCCGCCCGCTACCTGCCCGCCACCAGCGGCATGGACGTCGGCGGCGACTTCTACGACCTGATCCGGCTGGACGAGACCACGGCCGCCGCCGTCATCGGCGACGTCCAGGGGCACAACATCGCCGCCGCCGCGCTCATGGGACAGGTGCGCACCGCCGTGCACGCGCACGCCGCCGCCGGGGCCAGCCCGCGCGAGGTGCTCTCCCACACCAACCGCCTGCTCATCGACCTGGAGCAGGACCTGTTCACCAGCTGCCTCTACATCCATCTCGACCTGCGGCGGCAGAGCCTGAGCCTGGCCAGCGCCGGTCACCCGCCGCCGCTGCTGCGGCCCGCGGACGGCCGCGTGGAGATCATCGACGTCCCGCCCGGCCTGCTTCTCGGCATCGACCCCGACGCCTACTACCCGGTCCTGGAGCATCCGCTGCCGCCCGGCGCCCTGCTGGCCCTCTACACCGACGGTCTCATCGAGAAGCCCGGCACCGACCTGGGCCACGGGCTCGCCGGCCTGGTCAGGCGGCTGACCCGGGCTCCGCGCCAGCCCATCGCCGAACTGGCCGACATGCTCGTCCAGCACCATCCGCACGCCGGACAGCGCCTCGACGACATCGCGCTGCTCCTGCTGGAGTACCAGGGATGAAACCGGGCCGTGACCCTGGGGTGCCCGGCGAGCCCGTAGGGTGAACCTCCAGCCGGCGCCCGGATTCCGCAGCGGAGTGTTGGACGGTTCCGCATTACGCTCTAGCATTCCATTATTCGGAACGGGCGAGGGAGAGTTCATGGGTGAGGCTCAGTCCCCGGTGGGGAGCGTCGATCGGGCCCTGCTGATCCTGCAGGAGATCGGCAAGCACAGCAGGGGGGTGACGCTGGACGAGCTGGCCACCCGGCTCGGCCTGCCCAAGAGCTCGCTGCACCGCCTGCTCGGCGCGCTGAAGCATCGCGGCTTCGCCGCCCAGCCCGAGCCCAGCGGCCCCTACTTCCTCGGCACCGAGCTGCTCGCCACGGCCTTCAGGTTCTACGAGAGCATGGACCTGCGCACCCTGGTCCGCCCCTTGCTGCTGCGGGTGAGCGAGGAGTTCGCCGAGACCGTGCACATGGCCATGCTCGACGGCGCCGAGGTCGTCTACCTCGACAAGGTCGAGGCGGTGCGATCGATCACGATGACCTCGGTCGTGGGC
Source organism: Nonomuraea sp. NPDC000554 (assembly GCF_040300065.1). Taxonomy (NCBI): domain Bacteria; kingdom Bacillati; phylum Actinomycetota; class Actinomycetes; order Streptosporangiales; family Streptosporangiaceae; genus Nonomuraea; species Nonomuraea sp. NPDC000554. Next base: position 84,287 of record NZ_JBEPDC010000029.1, read on the forward strand.
GGGCGCAACGCGGCGCACTGCACCGGCGTGGGCAAGGCGCTGCTGGCCTGGACGTACCCGACCGACGAGGCGATCAGGGCGTGGGCCGACAGGTACGGCCCGCTGGCCACCCGCACCCGCAACACGATCACCAACCCGGCCAAGCTCGCCACCCACCTGGACCAGGTCCGCCAGCGCGGCTACGCGCTCGACCTGGAGGAGAACGAGCCGGGCGTGCGGTGCGTCGCGGTGCCGGTCTTCATGGGCCGCACCGCCCCTGTCGCCGCGGTGAGCGTCACCGCCATCAAGGACCGCATGTCGCCGGCCCGGATGGAGGAGCTCGGCCACAGCCTGCGGCGGGCGGTCGCCGAGCAGGTCTGACGCTTGACAGCGCGAACCTCCCGATGATGTCCTGACTGCCGATTGGAATGGCTTTCCGCTATACAGAACAGAGGTGTGCCAGTGTTGGAGCCGGAGATCGTCCCCGTGCCCCACGCCCGGCTGGGTGAGGGGCCGCGCTGGGACGCGCGCACGGGCACGCTCCTGTGGGTCGACATCCCCGCGGGCCTCGTGCACCGCCTCGACCCCGCCGACGGCTCGCACGAGACGATCGACGTCGGCCAGCCGGTCGGCGTCGCCGTCCCCACCACCTCCGGCGGCCTGGCGCTCGCCGTCAGGGACGGCTTCGCCGTCCTGGAGCGGGGGCGGCTGGAGCTGCTCGCGCCGGTGACGGCCGCCGAGCGGCCGGGCAACCGGATGAACGACGGCGCCTGCGACCGCGCGGGCCGCTTCTTCGCCGGCACCAAGGCCGAGGACGACGCACCCGGCGCGGGCGCGCTCTACCGGCTCGACCCCGACCGCCGCTGCGAGCGGCTGCTGGACGACGTGACGATCTCCAACGGCATCGCCTGGAGCCCCGACGAGCGGCTGCTCTACTACGTCGACACCCCCACCGGCCGGGTCGACGTCTTCGACTACGACCCGGTCAGCGGGGGCCTGGCCGATCGCCGGGTGTTCGCCGAGATCACCCGCGGCCGGCCCGACGGGATCACCGTCGACTCCACCGGTCACGTGTGGGTCGCGCTGTGGGGCGGCGGGGCGGTCGTCCGCCTGCGCCCCGACGGGCGGCCCGACCTGAGCGTCGAGATCCCCGCCACCAACGTGACGAGCTGCGCCTTCGGCGGCGGCGACCTCGACGTGCTGTACGTGACCACCGCCTGGGACGGCCGGACCGGCGGGCAGCTGTGGCGCTGCCGCACCTCCAGCACCGGCCTGCCCGCCAACCCCTACCTCGACCTGGCCTAGCGGCCTCAGCCGACCTGGTCGCGGCGCCTCAGCCGACCTGGTCGCGGCGCCTCAGCCGACCTTGCCTGGCGGTCTCAGCCCTTGACCGCGCCGGTCAGCGCCTGGACGAAGCGGCGCTGGCCGAACAGGAACACGCCCAGCACCGGAAGCGTCGTCAGCACCGTCCCGGCCATGATCGCCGGCCAGTCGGCGCGGTGCTGGCCCTGGAACGACGTCAGCCCCACCTGCACGGTGTACCTGGCCTCGGAGGTGATCGCCACCATCGGCCAGAACAGGTCGTTCCACGCCGTGATGAACGTGATGACGGCCAGCGCGGCCAGGGCCGGCCTGGCCACCGGCAGCACCACTTTGAAGAACACCGCGAACCGCGAGCACCCGTCGATGCGGGCGGCCTCCTCCAGCTCCCTGGGGAAGGACTGGAAGAACTGCGTCATCAGGAAGATGCCCACCGCCGAGCTGAGCTGCGGCACGATCAGCGCGCCCAGCGTGTCGGTCAGCCCCACCTTGTTGAAGATCAGGAACGTCGGGATCACGGTGAGCTGGAACGGGATCAGCGCCGTGGCGATGACCAGCACCAGGGTGAGCTTGGAGCCGGCGAACCTGATCCGGGCGAACGCGTAGCCCGCCATGCTGCACAGCGCCAGCTGGGCGAGCACGATCGCGCCCGAGACGATGACGCTGTTGAGGAACCAGCGCGGGAAGTCCGAGCCTTCCAGCACCTTGCGGTAGCCGCCCAGGTCGATGCCCGCCGGCCACACCGGCGGCGGGAAGCGGTTGAGCTCCCCTTGGGTCATCACCGAGCTGAGCACCATCCAGACGAACGGCAGCACGGTCACCGCCGACATCGGCACGAGCACCAGATGCCACCCGCTGGGCAGACGGCGACGCCTCATCGCATGACCCCCCTGCGCCGGGCGACCAGCAGGCCCGCCACGATCAGCACCAGCGTCCCGGCGAACAGGACGTAGGCCACCGCCGCGCCGTACCCGGCGGTGAAGAAGCTGAAGGCCAGCTGCCAGACGTAGTAGACGATCGTCACCGTCGCGTTGGCCGGGCCGCCCTTGGTGGTGGTCACCACCAGGTCGAAGAACTGCAGCGCGTCGATCACCCCCCAGACCGCGAGGAAGATCGTCATCGGCCGGACCGACGGCACGATGATGTGCCGGAAGCTCGCCCACCGGCCCGCGCCGTCGATCGAGGCGGCCTCCAGGACCTCCTTGCTGATCTCCTGGATGGCGGCCAGGTAGATCACCACCGCGAACCCGAAGCGCGTCCAGAAGAAGATCAGGGTGAGCACGAACATCGCCTGCGAGGGGCTGCTCAGCAGGCCCTGCACCGGCAGCCCGACCTTGACGAACAGCCCGTTCATCAGCCCGAAGTCGCGGTCGAAGATGTAGCCCATGAGCAGCCCGGCCGAGGTGGCGGAGGCGACGTAGGGCACCAGGAAGCAGGTCCGGTAGAAGCCGATCCCGCGCACCTTCCTGTTCAGCAGCACCGCCACGAGCAGGCCCGCCAGCAGCGAGGCCGGCAGGTACAGCACCAGCAGCAGCCCGGTGTTACGCAGCGCCTGGAAGAAGACCGGATCCACCAGCAGCGCCCGGTAGTTGTCGAGCCCGACGTTGCGCCCCGGCGTCATCAGGTCGGAATCGGTGAACGACAGTGCCAGCGCCCACGCCATGGGGATCAGCGAGAACCCGAGGATGACCAGGGTCGCCGGGCCCGCGAACGACCACCCGGCTAGGTTGTCGGCCAGCCTGCGGCGGTCGCGACGCCGCCGGCGCGCGGGGGCGGGGCGGCTCAGCGCCGGCGCGGTGCTGGTCATGATCCCGGCACGGCGAGCGCCGCGTCCGACTTGGCCGCCGCCTGGTCCAGGGCCGTCTTGGGGTCGGTCCTGCCCAGGAGGGTCTGCGCGATCGCGTCGGCCATGAAGGACGACACCCGCGGGTACCTGGTCGTGGCCGGCCGGACCCGCTTGGCGTCGGCCAGGTTGGCCGAGACCACCTCGATGCCCGGATATTTCTTGAGATAGTGCTGGTAGCCGGGCAGCTTGGTGATCGACTCGCGGATCGGCAGCGACCCGGTGTCGGTCATCCACACCAGCTGCTGCTGGGCCGAGGTGAGCCAGCCCAGGAACGTGGCGGCCGCCTTGACCCGCCGCTCGTCGTGCTGGAACACCACCCAGTTGTCGGGGCCTGAGACCGTCTCATGGTTGCCGTTCGTGCCGGGCAGCCGCGCCACGCCGTAGTCGACCTTGGCCGCCTGCAGGTCGGGGAGCACCCACGGGCCCGACAGGAACAGGCCGAGCCGACCCGACTCGAACAGCTTCTGCCCCTTCTCGGCCGGGCTGGAGTCCAGGTAGACCGACTTGTCGTCGATCGTCATGTTCCTGAGCAGGGTGAGCGCCTGCTGGCCCGCGGCGGAGTTGAACACCGCCTTCTTGTGGTCGGACGAGAGGATGTCGCCGCCCGCCTGCCAGACCATCGGCCACAGGCCCCACACGGCCTCCTCACCGCCGCTGATCGCCCACGTGGTGCCGAAGACGCCGGCTTTCGGGTCGGTCGTCCGCTTGGCCATGGACCGGAAGTCGTCCCACGTCCAGTCCGGCCCTGGCGCCTGCACCCCGGCCTTGGCCAGCAGCTTCTTGTTGTAGAGGACCACCATGTTGTCGACCACGGCGGGAAAGCCGATGACCTTGCCCTGGACGGTGACGGCCTCGCGCTCGTTGGCCCAGAAGTCCGTCCAGCCGACGGCCGGGTCCTTCACCAGCTCCGACAGGTCGGCCGTCTTCGGGTTGCGCGCGATGTTGGGCGCCCACGAGCCGTAGAGGTAGGCGATGTCGGGGTAGGTGTCGGAGGTCAGCGCGGCGGTGATCTTGGGGAGCATGCCGTCGGCGGTCGCCCCGCCGGACTCCGTCCTGACCTTGATGTCCGGGTGGCTCTGGTTGAACTGACCGACGAGCTTCTCGATCGACTTGGCGGAGTTGTCCTCCTGGCCGTGCCAGAGCGTGATCTCCACCGGCCCGCTCGCCTGCTCCTGGGAGGCGCTGCAGCCCGTCGCGGCCAGGGCGACGAGCACGGCCGCCGCCAGCGCCGCTCTCATCGGACCCCCTCGGGGAGCAGGTCGCCGTGGGCCGCGATCATCTCGTCCACGAGGTCGTGGATCTGCTGGAGCGTGAGCGTGGCCGCGGCGTTCGGGTCGAGCATGGCCGCGTGGTAGACGTGCTCGCGCCGCCCTTCCAGGGCCGCGCGCACGGTCAGCTCGCCCACGTTCAGGAACGTCTGGTTCAGCGCGGCCAGCTGGGGCGGCAGCTCGCCGACCCTGGTCGGCGACACCCCCGCCCGATCGACCAGGCAGGGCACCTCGACGCAGGCGTCGTCGGGCAGGTTGGAGATCAGCCCGCCGTTGCGCACGTTGCCATGGACCACCCGGCGGGTGCCGGTCTCGATGGAGTGGATGACCTCCGAGGCCAGCTCCATGGCCGGTTCGATCTCCACGCCCTGGCCCGCGGCCAGCCGTCTCCTGGTCTCCTCGTAGGTGTCGAGGTTCTCCTCCGACCAGCGCAGGTAGATCTCCACGGGGATGCGGAAGTGCGCCACCTGGTCGTCGTGGTGCAGGAACCAGGGCAGGTACTCCGAGCCGTGCTCGCTGGACTCGGTCGGGAAGTAGCCCAGGCGGCGGTACATCTCCACCCGGACGGTCCTGCGCAGCTCGGGATCGCGGGCGATGGCCTCGTCCAGCGCCGGGTACAGGCTCTCGCCGCGGTGCTCGAAGCGCAGCACGAACGCCTGGTGGTTGGCCCCGGCCGTGACGAACGACACCTCCTCCGGCGGCAGGCCCACCAGGGAGGCCAGGCGGGCCTGGGTGTCGCGCACCGAGTGGCACAGGCCGACCACCCGCTGGAAGGAGGTGCCCTGGTAGACGGCGCGGGGGATCATCGCCATCGGGTTGGTGTAGTTCAGCAGCAGCGCGCCGGGGGCCAGCTCGGCCAGGTCGTGGCCGAGGGCGACCATGACGGGGATCGTGCGCAGCGCGCGGAAGATGCCGCCGATGCCGAGCGTGTCGGCGATGGTCTGGCGCAGGCCGTAGCGGCGCGGGATCTCGAAGTCGACGCGCGTGGCGGCGTGCCCGCCGACCGCGATCTCGTTGATCACGTAGTCGGCGCCGTCCACGGCGGCGCGGCGGTCGAGGTGGGCCTCCACCTTGGCGCCCCGGCCGAGCTTCGCGATCATCCAGGTGGCCATGGCCTCGGCGGTCGCCAGCCGCTCGGCGTCGATGTCATGCAGGACCAGGGTGGACTCCCCCAGCTCCGGAAACGTCAGGATGTCCGAGAGGACGTTCTTGGTGAATTCGACGCTGCCCGCGCCGACGAACACGATGCGTGCCATGGGACTCTTCCCTCCACGGAGCACGGCGGGCGTGGCGGCCCGCTGCGTGCGGTGAGTATAGCCATCTATCCGCGATACAGACTATGGTTCCGCAATACGGAACGCCGCTGATAGCGCGGCTTGCCGGTCAACGGACGGCGCCATGCACCTTTTTCGCGGAATTCTCGACATCAAGAGAAAGGTTGACAACCTCCAATACTCCCCGATTTCCTTTATCCCGGAATATCATTCCGCTATATGGAACAGAGGTGAGTGTGTTGGGTATCCCCCACCAGACAGTGAGCTCCACCCCGCTGCGCCGCTTCGCCCGGCTCGCCGTGGCGACCGTCCTGACCCTGGCGCCCGCGGTGGCACTCGGCGCCACCGCCGCCGACGCGGCTACGACGGCCACGACGGCTGAGACCGGTGCCACCGCCCACGCGGCCATCTGGAAACCCCCGGTCAACAGCCGCTGGCAGTACCAGCTCCAGGGCAACTCCGCCTACGCCTCGACCGGCGGCGTCAACGTCGACATCTGCGTGGCCCCGCAGACCGGCGGCGCCTGCGTCCGGCCGACCGTGTTCGACATCGACCTCTACGCCGACGCCGCCGTCGCGGGCAACAACTCCACGCTCAACACCGCGGCCGTCAAGGCCGTCCACGCCAAGGGCGCCAAGGCCATCTGTTACGTCGACGCCGGGTCGATCGAGGACTTCCGCCCCGACTACCAGGAGTTCGTCGACTGGCACAAGAGCCACGGCAACTCCCTGCTGGGCAAGCCGTTCAGCGCGGAGTTCCCCAACGAACGCTGGGCCAACATCAACAACGACAAGGGCCAGCGCGACTTCCTGCTGCAGATGATGGAGCGCCGGGTCGCCAAGTGCGTCCAGGCCGGCTTCGACGGCGTGGAGTTCGACGTCGTCAACGCGCACGAGGAAGGGAAGTCCGTCACCGGCTGGAACGTCACCCCGGCCACCCAGCTCGTCTTCAACAGGGCGCTGGCCGACATCGCGCACCGCAACGGCCTGTCCGTGGCGCTGAAGAACGACCTCAGCCAGGTCTCCGACCTGGTCTCGGCCTTCGACTACGCGGTCAACGAGGAGTGCTTCCAGTGGAAGGAGTGCGACGAGCTCAAGCCCTTCGTCGCGGCCGGCAAGCCGGTCTTCCAGGTGGAGTACAAGACCTCCCCGTCGACCTTCTGCCCCAAGGCCAACGCCGCCACGCTCAACTTCAACGCCATCAAGAAGGCGACCGACTACTCCCTCAAGGACAAGCCCTACACGCCGTGCAGGTAGCCCGGCCCGCAGGCCCCGCGACCGGCGGGGCCTGCCCCTCATGCCAACCTCGGCACGAGCCTGAGCGCGTTGCCCGCGTACACCTGGCCCAGCACCTCGTCCGGAAGGTCGAGGCCGGAGATCGTCCAGCGCCCCATCAGCGGCGGGTCCTCCAGGGAGTGGGCGAACGCCTCGTCGGCCGTCTCCAGGAACCGGAAGTGGATCCGGTACACCTCCGCCTCGGGCGGGATCTCGTCGGTGCCGAACAGCACCCGCCCCGGATGGCGCAGCACCAGCGCCCGCGCCGCGCGCGGGGCCCGGCCCAGCTCGGCGATGCGGGCGGCGATGTCGATGTGGAAGTTCGGGTACGCATCCAGCATCCGCCCCACCCAGGCCAGGTTCTCCGGCCAGCACCCGGCGTGCACCCCGATCACGGTGGTCCGCGGATGCCCGGCGACCATCGCCTCCATGGCCTCCATCAGCCGTTCGAACGGCGGGAACCCCGGCCCAGAGAACACCCAGTCGGGGTGCGCCACCAGCTGTTCGAGCCGCTCGTTGCGCTCGTCGAGCGGCTCGAAGAAGGCCACCGGGTCGGCGGTGTGCAGGGCGATGGGCACGCCCAGCTCCCCGGCCGCCGCCCACAGCGGGCCCAGCCGCTCGTCGTCGAGCATGACCAGCTCACCGCGACCGTCGCGGACCCGCAGGCCGACGTCCTTCCAGACCTTCAGCCCTGCCGCACCCTCGGCGACCGACGCGCGCAGCTGCGCGGCCAGCTTCTCGCCGAAGTGCGGCTCGGCGGTCAGCGACCAGTCGACGTGGCAGAAGGTGGCGAACCTGCCGGGGTGCGCGGCGTCGTAACGCTCCAGGTTCGCCGCCAGCTCCCTGCCCCAGCGGCCGTCGAGGTTGACCATGCCGCGCAGGTTGAGCTCGTCCATCATGTCCAGCAGCGCCGGGACGTCCGGGGCCGTCCACCCGCCGTCGGCGCTGAGCCAGCGGCCGAGATGGAGGTGGGCGTCCACGGCGGGCACCCGGGCCCGCTCGACGCGGTGGACGGGCACCCTGAGCTGGGAGACGGGCCGGTACCCGGAGAGGGGGAGATCCATGGGGCGCCTCCGTTCAGGGGGTGAGCAGGGCCTTGACCGGCAGCGTCCCGCCGTTCATGAGCGTGGTGAACACCTCGGCGCCCTGGCCGAGCGGGAACGTGTCGACCCAGCTCAGGTCCCACCCCCCGACCAGCTCCACGGCGGCGGCGAAGTCGGCGTCGCGGTAGGCGAACGAGCCGAGCACCCGCTTCTCCCCCCGCACCAGGTCGGCGGCGTCGAAGCCGGCGGCGGGAGAGGCCAGGCCCAGCCACACCGCCACCCCGCCGGGGCGCAGCCGGGCGAGCGACTGCTCGTGGGTGGCGGCCGCGCCCACCGCGTCGAAGACCACGTCGTACTCGCCGCCCAGCTCGGCGACCGCCGCGTGGGCGCCCAGCCGGGCGGCGATCTCGCGGCGGCTGTCCGACCGGTCGGCGATCTCGACCCGCGAGGCGCCACCGGCCACCGCGACCTGCATGCAGGCCAGCCCGATCGCGCCGGCGCCGATCACGCCCACGCTCGCCCCCGCCGGGGCACCGGCCAGCGACCAGGCGTGCACGGCGTTGGCCGCGGGCTCCACGATGCCCGCCGCCGTCCAGCCGAGCCCCTCCGGCAGCGTGGTCAGCGTCCCTTCCGGCACGGCCACCCGCTCGGCGAACCCGCCAGGCCGGTGCACCCCGACGATCTGCCGCTTCCTGCACACGTTGCGCAGCCCCAGGGCGCACACGTCGCACGCGCCGCACGACAGGATCGGGTTGACCACGACGGCTCGGCCGTCGTCGGTGCGGCCGGCGAACTCGTGCCCCATGACCAGCGGCGGCACCCGGAAGCCGGGCGTCTTCACGCCGTGCAGCTCGCTGCCGCAGATGCCGGAGGCGACCACGTGCACCAGCACCTCGCCCGCGCCCACCTCGGGCTCGGGCTCCTCGCGCAGCTCCATGACGCCCGGCGCGGTGAACACCAGCGCTCTCATCGCGCCCCTCCCGCGATCACCGGGTTGCTCAGGACGCCGACGCCTTCGACGCTGACCTCGACGGTGTCGCCGGGGCGCAGGCCACGCGGCGGGTCCATGAACTCGCCGCACCCCCAGGGCGTCCCGGTCAGGACGACGTCGCCGGGTTCCAGGGTGAAGCCGCGCGAGCAGTAGGCGAGCAGCTCGGCGACGCCGAAGAGCATCTCGGCGGTGCTGGAGTCCTGCACGGTCTCGCCGTTGACGGCCGTGCGCAGCCGCAGCGCCTGCGGGTCGCCGACCTCGTCAGGGGTCACAATCGCCGGGCCCAGGGGGCAGAAGGTGTCGAGGCTCTTGCCGCGCGTCCACTGGCCGTCGGCGAACTGCAGGTCGCGGGCCGAGACGTCGTTGGCCACGGTGTAGCCGGCCACGCCCGCGAGCGCCTGGGCCGGGCTCGCGTACCGCAGCGGCGCGCCGATGACGGCGGCCAGCTCGACCTCCCAGTCGACCCGCGCGGTCAGCTCGCCGTCGATGACGATCGGCTCGCCGGGGCCGATCACGCTGGAGGGGAACTTGGCGAACACCAGCGGCCGCTCCGGCTTGTCCATCGCGGCCTCGCGGATGTGGTCGAGGTAGTTGAGCCCGATCGCGACGATCTTGCCGGGCCGCAGCGGCGCGACGGGCGCCGCCCCTTCGAGGGGCCGGGTCGCCGAACCGGCCAGGCGGCGGACCTGCTCGGCCCCGCCGGCCAGCACCGCCTCCAGCGGGGTGCCCGCCGGGACGTCCAGCGCGTGCCACAGGCCCTCGCGTTCCACCGCGGGCAAGCGGCTCCCGTCCGCTCGCACCGTGCCGAGTCTCATACATGCTCCTATTCCGCATCACAGAATGCAGTTCCGTACATGCGAAAGAACAGCAGCAGGGCGAACGACTGTCAAGGGGTCACCCGTACACTCGACCTTCGCAGGCGGACGGCCGCCCGACCCCAGCCCTCTTCCAGAAAACCAGCCCGTATATTCCGAATAGCGGAATGATGGTGCACATCACGGAACAGGTGCTATTTTCTGGCGGAGCTCGCCATACACCCGAGAGGGCGGTCACCCCGATGCATCCCGAAATCGACACCCCGGCACTGGTCATCGACCTCGACACGGTCCGGGCCAACGTGGACGAGATGGCCAGGACGGCGGCCAGGCACGGCGTCAAACTCCGCCCGCACGTCAAGACGCACAAGATGCCCGAGCTGGCCCGGATGCAGCTCGACGCCGGCGCGACCGGCGTCACCTGCGCCAAGCTCGGCGAAGCCGAGATCATGGCCGACGCCGGGATCGACGACATCCTGCTCGCCTTCCCCATCTGGGGCGAGCCCAAGCTGCGCCGCCTGGCCGCCCTCCGCGAGCGGGCCCGGGTGCGCGTCAGCCTCGACTCCCCCGACGTCGCCGCCGGGCTCGCCCGCCTGGGCGGAACGCCCGTGGAGGTGCTGGTCGAGGTCGACACCGGCCAGCACCGGCTCGGACGCCCGCCAGGACGCCCCACCGCCGACCTCGTCGCCGAGATCGCCGCGATCCCCGGCATCGACGTCGCCGGCCTGCTCACCCTGGCCGGTCACGCCTACCACTCCCGCACGGAACGGGAGCTCGCGGAGACCGCGCGCCGCGAGGGCACCGACCTGATCGCCACCGCCGAGCTGTGCGCCCGCGACGGGATCGAGCTGCGCGAGATCAGCGTCGGCTGCACCCCCACCGCCCGGCACGTCGCCGGCGTCGCGGGCGTCACCGAGATCCGCCCGGGCACCTACATCTTCAACGACACCGCCATGATGCGCCTCGGCGTCGCCACCGAGCAGACGACCGCCGCCCGCGTCCTGACCACGGTCGTCGGCCGCCCGACGGCCGAGCGGGTCGTCCTCGACGCCGGCACCAAGAGCCTCACCTCCGACGGATCCGGCTCCCCCGGCTGGATCAGGGCCGCCGGCCTGCCGCACCTGCGCATGGACTTCCTCAACGAGGAGCACGGGGTCGCCCTGCTGGACCCCGAATCGCCCGCCGAGCTGCCCGTCGGAACGCGGCTCCAGCTCATCCCCAGCCACGCCTGCTCGGTCGTCAACCTCTTCGACCATGCCTACGGCGTCGAGAACGGGCAGGTCACCAAGGAACTGCGCGTCGCCGCCCGCGGCGCCGTGCGCTGAAGAGAGGACACCATGCGCGGACTGACCGGAAAGCGGGTACTGATCAGCGGCGGCAGCAGCGGCATCGGCGCCGCCACCGCCCGCCGCTTCCTCCAGGAGGGCGCCCGGGTCGTCCTCGGCGGCCTCGACCAGGCCGAGGTGGACCGGACCGTGGCCGAGCTGAGCCCGCTCGGACAGGTGAGCGGGCTGGCGGGCGACGTCAGCTCGGAGGCCGACGTCCACCGGCTGGTCGAGGCCGCCGTCGCCACCCTGGGAGGCGTCGACGTCCTGATCAACAACGCCGGCACCGCCTGGCGCGAGCCGTTCCTGCAGATCACCCCCGGCCACTGGGACCGGATCATCTCCGTCAACCTGCGCGGCATGTTCCTGATGGCCCAGGCCGTCGCCCAGCACCTGGTGGCACGCGGCTCCGGTGGCGTGATCCTCAACATGTCCTCCACCAACGGGCTCGGCGGCGAGGCCGACTACGCGCACTACAACGCCTCCAAGGGCGGCGTGCTCCTGCTCACCAGGACCATGGCCGTCGAGCTCGGCAAGCACGGCATCCGCGTCAACGCGCTCTGCCCCGGCTACATCCAGACCCCGCTGAACGCCGCCATCTCCTCCGGCCTGGCCGACGGCTTCGTCTCCGCCTACGAGCGCGACCACATCCCGCTCGGCAGGGCCGGACTGCCCGAGGAGGTCGCCGCCGCGTACGCCTTCCTGGCCTCCGACGACGCCGCCTTCATCCACGGCACCGAACTGGTCATCGACGGCGGCCAGCTGGCCATCATGTGACCCGGCTCGCCGTGCTCGCTTCGCGGGGCGTCGGAGCCCGTCCGGCCGGCTGCCTGCGCCACCGCGTCATCCCGACGCCGACGAGGACGACGGCCATCCCCGCGATGACCCGAAGGCCGAGTTCCTCGTGGAGCACGATCGCCCCCAGCGCCACCGAGACGACCGGGAGCAGGTATCCGACCGTGGCGGCGCTGGTCGCGCCCTCGTCCGCGATGAGCCGGTAGTTGAGGTAGAAGGTGAGCCCGGTGCTGAAGATCCCCAGGACGGCGACGGCGATCACCGCCGTCGCGTTCAGGTTCACCGAGGCGCCGCCCGCCGGCAGGGCCAGCGCGCTGAGCCCCGCCGCCGTGACGAGCTGGGCCGCGGACAGGGCGATGGGGGCGGTGCCCTTGCCGGTGAGCCGGCGTGCCATGTAGGCGAAGGCGACGGCGTAACTCGCCGCCGCCCCCAGCAGGGCCAGCGCGCCCCAGCTCAGCAGCCCGGCGGCCTGCCACGGCGCGAAGATCAGCAACGTGCCGGCGAATCCGAGCAGCAGCCCGCCCAGGCGGACCGGGCCGAGGCCGCGCTCCGTGCCGAGCGCGAGGCCGATCAGCAGCGACCACAGCGGGGTCGTCGCGTTCAGCACCCCGGCCACGCCCGAGCCGACGCTCTGCTCGCCGACGCTGAACAGGAAGAACGGCAGCGCGTTGCAGAAGAAGGCCGCCACCACCAGGCGGCCCCAGGTCGCCCGGTCGCGCGGGAGGCGCTGGCGCGCCGACCACGCCAGGCCGACGAGGACGGCCGCGCCCAGCGCGGAGCGCGCGAAGGTGATCTGGAGCGGGGTCAGCCCGTTGTTCAGGGCCAGCTTGATCCACAGGAAGCCCGACCCCCACAGCAGCGCGAGCACGCCCATGCGCGCCAGCGAGCCACGTCCCCCGATCATCACTTTCCGCCTCCCTGTCCGGCTGGTCCGCTTCGCCAGGCTGCCCGACAGCACCCGACAGGACAAGTGAAAAGTGATGGGGAATATCTTTAAGCGCTGCTACACATTCACCCCCGGCCCTCGAACCGGTCCTCCCCGTCGCCGAACAGCCACGGACGGGACCCGCCGTTGACGTCGGCCGGGTAGCCCACCTCGAACGGCGCCGCCGCGTCCAGGCGAACCAGGGCGTCCGCCGGCAGGGTGACGTCGAGCGCGCCGAGGTTGTCCGCGAGCTGCCCGGCGTCGCGGGCGCCGACGATCGGATGCACCACGCGCGAGCGGGCACGGGTCCAGGCGATCGCGACCTGGGACGCCGTCACCCCCAGGTCGCCGGCGACCTCCCGCACGGCACGCGCGACCTCATGATCCCGTGCGGTGAGCGACGCGGGATCCAGCCTGGCGCCGGTCGGGGCGGCGCCGACGTACTTGCCCGAGAGCACGCCCCCGGCGAGCGCTCCATAGGCGGCCACGCTCATCCCACTCGCCTCGGCCATGGGCAGCAGCTCCCGCTCGATGTCGCGTCTGAGCAGGCTGTAGCGCACCTGCACGCCGGCGAACGCGGTCCAGTCGCGCCACTCGGCCAGGGCGTTGGCCCGCGACACCAGCCACGCGGGAAGGTTCGACGCCCCCACGTAGAGGACCTTCCCGGCGCGGACGGCGTCGTCCAGCGCCCGCATGGTCTCCTCGATCGGCGTGTACGGGTCCCACGCGTGCACCCAGAGCAGGTCGACGTAGTCGGTGCGCAGCCGCCGCAGGCTCGCCTCCAGCGACAGGGCGAGGTTCTTGCGGTGGCTGCCGCCCGCGTTCGGGTCGCGGGCGTCCCGCGACAGCGTGTACTTGGTGGCCAGCACGAACCGGTCCCGGCGGTGCCGGAGGAGATCGCCGAGGACCTCCTCGCTGGCGCCGTAGGCGGAGGCGGTGTCGATGACGTTGCCGCCCGCGTCCGCGTACAGGTCGATCATCTTGCGGGCCTCGTCAGGACCGGCGAAGGTCATCGCGCCGAGGAACAGCTCCGAGACACGCAGCCCGGTCGGGCCGAGCAGCCGGTGGCGCATCACGCCACGTCCCTGGCGGACAGCTCGTAGGGGTCGGTGTCGATCCCGCGCGCCAGGATCCGGCGCGGGTGGATGCGGATCCACGCCGGGTCGAACGGCATGTTCGCGCCGATGCGCCTGCCGACCTCCTCGCCGCCGCTGGTGTGCGTCTCCGCCCGCCCCCGGATCTCGATGCCGCGCGGCGTCCAGGGATCGACGGACGCCAGGTCGTCCACCACGAACGCGACGTCGGGATGGCGCGCGGCGTCGCGGAACTTCTTGCTCGCCGCCATGCCGGTGCCCGCGTGGCCCCCGATCACGATGGTCCCGGTCTCCGGGTCGTAGAAGACCCCGACCGGCACGATGTGCGGCCGGCCGCCGGGCCCGACCGTGGCCAGACGCCCGAGCGGCTGGCTGTTCAGATAGGCGATCTCGTTCGTCGTGAAGGTCATGAACCCAGTGTGTGAAGCCCGGCCGGGCCCCGGGAAGGCCGGGACGAGGCTAGCCCTGACAGGGCCACGATCCGCTCCCGGCGCCCGCCGTACACTCTGCCTGTGAGCGACATCGAGCTGGGGACATTCCTCCGCATCTGCCGCGAAGCCGTCACTCCGGGCCAGGTGGGGCTGCCCACCAGCAGCCGTCGCCGCACGCCCGGCCTGCGGCGAGCCGAGCTGGCCACCATCTCCGGGGTCAGCGTCGACTACCTCACCCGGCTGGAGCAGGGGCGCGACCGGCACCCGTCGGCGCAGGTCCTCGCCGCGCTCGCGGACGCCCTCCAGCTGTCGGCGGGCGACCGGGTACGGCTGCGCAACCTGGCCAAGGCGGCTTCCGGCGCCGACTTCCTGTGCGCGGGCAGGCTGCCGCCCGAACGGGACGTGACCCCCACCATGCGGGCGCTGCTCGGCCGGCTGGAACCCACCCCGGCCGTGCTGCTCAACCGGCTCGACGAGACGGTCGCCCACACCTCCGGCTACGACCGCCTCGCCAGGCCCCTCGGCCTCCTCGACGGACGGCCGCCGAACCGGGTCGCGTACGTGTTCACCGACGACCGGGCCCGGGCCGCGTACCCCGACTGGGAGCGCGTCGCCGACGAGCGGGTCGCCTCGCTCAGGGCCGAGTCCTCCCGCGACGACCCGGACCTCGTCCACCTCGTCGACGAGCTGACCATCGTCGCCGGCTCCCCCTTCGCCGGACGGCTGCGGGCCGCGCCGTCCACGCCGCACCGCACCGGTGTCGAGCGCCTCGTCCACCCGGAGGTGGGCGAGCTGCGGCTGGCCTACGAGACCCTCGCCACGGAGGGCCAGCGCCTGATCGTCTACCTCCCCGCCGACGACGCCACCTCCGCCGCCCTGGACCGCCTCAACCGCCGCCAGCCCGGCGCTCTGCGCGCCGTGCGCGGCTAGGCGCGTCCCGTCCCGAGCGCCTTTACGTTGTAGATCAACAAGGCCCGGAGATTACCTACGTAGGTAGGAACGGGTACCTATGTGGGCGTTTATCCCGTCCCCCGGCGCTCCTCCTCCGGCGATGCTGGATGACGTCCGCAAGAAACGTCGTGACCAGCGAAGACAGAGGAGCGAACCATGTGCAGGCACCAGCCTCAGTGCCCGTCCGCATACGCCTCCGACCACGACGCGGCCTGCCTGGTGGCCTTCCACCCGGAACAGGGATGGGGCCTGCTCTGCAACGGCGTGGTGATCTTCGAGGACACCGGCGAGCTTCTGCCCGATGGGCGCACCGTTCCCGCCCATCGCACCCATCTCGGACGTGCAGCATGAACGCATACCCCGAATCCGTCGTCATGGATTACCTCGCACCCCGCCAGGGCGACTGGCGGGACTCAGCCGTAACAGGGCACGGCCGATACCTCCTGGACCTGGTCAAGGCCGGCCTCCAGCAATTCAAGGACCTCGCCGCCGGCATCACCCGGAAGCCGGACGCGCAGGCCGCCTCCTGGTCGCTCCCGCCCAGGATGTCGTCGGTGCCCCGGGCCCGGCACCTCGCCAGGGCCCGGCTGTCCTCCTGGGGGCTCGACGAGCCGAGCGACGTCGTCGAACTGCTGGTCAGCGAGCTGGTCACCAACGCGTTGTGCCACGCGCACGAGCCGTACCGGCTCACCCTGTTCGCCTCCGACGGCCTGCTGCGCTGCGAGGTCGAGGACTCCGACCCCACGCTGCCCCACCTGTGCCACGCCGCCGACGACGACGAGCACGGCCGCGGGCTGGCCCTGCTCGACCTGCTGGCCTGCTGCTGGGGCTGCGAACGCACGCGCGACGGGAAGACCGTCTGGTTCGAGCTCCCCACCGGCAACGGCCACCAGCACGCCCACCGCTGAGCCGACAGGAGCCATCGACGATGCGCCAGACACGGATCCGCAAACGCCGGCACGCCACCACAGGCGGCGACCTGGACCTGCGAAGCCCGTCAGGCCGGCCGCTGCCGTACTGAGCTCCCCCATGTCCCCCGGGCCGCTCCCAGGGGGCGCCGGAGCCGTCGCGGCCACCACATGCGACGGGACGGCGTCCCCCTCGGTCCCCGACCGTGGACAGAACCCCGACATACAGGACGGGCGCCCGTGGGTAGTGAACCCCCTGGGGCCGCGGGACCGAGGTTGGGGGGATCTCAGATGTCTGAACACGTCACCGTGGGCACGGACGGCTCGCGTCCGGCGACGATCGCGGTCAAATGGGCCGCCGAGGACGCCACCCGCAGGGGAGCCGCGCTGCGCATCGTCCACGTGTTCGAGCCGTGGGGCCACGACCTCCCCTACCAGCCCGTCCCCGAGGCTCCTGAGGGGATCGCGCGCTACAGCGAGGGCATCCTCGACGCCGCCGCGGAGGTCGCCCGCGCCCAGGCGCCCGCGACCGAGGTGACGACGGCCCTGCTGTCGGGACGGATCATCGGCATGCTCATCAAGGAGTCCGACGACGCGCTCCAGATCGTCGTCGGCAGCCGGGGCGTGGGCGGGTTCGCCGGCATGCTGATGGGCTCGGTGAGCATCGGGCTCGCCGGGCACGCGGCCTGCCCCGTCGTGGTGGTCCGCGGGGGCCAGGACACCGTTCAGGGGCAGATCGTCGTCGGCTTCGACGGCGCCGCGCACTCCGAAGGCGCCCTCGAGTACGCCTTCGCGGAGGCCGAGCGGCGAACGGCCCGGGTGCAGGTGGTGTACGCCTGGCAGGCCGCCATCCTGTCGCCGTACGCCAGCGGGTACAGCGCGTACTTCGACGACCTCTTCGCGGCCGGGAAGCACACCGTCGAGGAGCGGCTGCGGGCCTGGAACGATCGCTACCCCCGCGTGCCGACGATCATCACGGCGGTCTGCGATCACCCGGTCGCGGCGATCTGCGACGCGTCGACGCAGGCGGACCTGGTGGTGGTCGGCTCGCGCGACCTGGGAGGTCTCGGCGCCACCGCGCTCGGGTCCGTCAGCCGCGGCGTGCTGCACCACGCGCACTGCCCGGTCGCCGTGGTGCCGAAGCCGCAACGGCAATGACGCAGAACTCACCGACTGGGCCCATCAGCTGAGCCCCATCAGCCGAACCCGTCAGTCGGGCTCCATGAGGGGCTGCCGGAAGCGCCACGGGACGGCGAACGCGCGGGCGCTGATCGCCTTCAGCGCCCGGTCGAGCGCCTGCTCCGCCGACGCGCTGGTGTCGATCTCGGTGGCCTCCGGCCAGGGCGCCATCACCTCCGCCATCGTCGTGGCGATCGCCTGGTCGGCGTCCGAGGCCCCGCCGATGCGCGCGGCGATGCGGTCGGCGACCACCTGCGGCAGCGTGGTGCAGCGCAGCGCCAGCAGGTCACTGCAGGTCCGCTCGGCGACCCGCTCGGCCTCCGCCCGGTGCGCGGCGTGGATCCAGGACGCGTCGAGGATGACGGGCTCCCCGTACTGGAGCAGCCTCCCGGCTCTCGACAGCAGCTCGGTGTAGGTGCGCTCGGTCCACTCCTCGGTGTAGATCCCCTCCCCGTACGGGGCGGGCGCGGGTTGGAGGGCGGCGGTGCCGGCGAGCTCCTTGCGGACGTGGTCGCTGCTCAGCAGCGTGTACCCGAACCGGTCGGCGAGGGCGGCGGCCAGGGTGGACTTCCCGGTTCCCGGCGTGCCGCCGACGAGGATCAGCGTGACCGCACCGGCCTGCAGGTGTCGCAGCGCCAGGTCGGCGAGGTCGCGGGCCTGCGCCGCCGCGCGGGACTCGCCCTGCCCGTACCGGACGCAGGCGACCTTGGCGCGGACGAACGCCCGGTAGGCGACGTAGTGATGCCACAGCGAGGGCGGGGACGGGTCGCCGGAGAACTCGGCGTACCAGTGCAGGAACAGCTCGGACAGCCTCGGGGCGCCCAGCCGTTCCAGGTCCATCGCCAGGAAGGCGGCGTCGTCGAGGCCGTCGAGGAAGCGCAGCCGCTCGTCGAACTCCAGGCAGTCGAGGATGCGCGGGCCGTCGTCCAGGCAGAAGATGTCGTCGGCGAGCAGGTCCCCGTGGCCGTCGACGATGCGGCCCTCCTCGACGCGGGCCTCGAAGAGGGCCTGGCGGCCGTCGAGGAAGCGCTGCGTCAGCCGTTCGATCTCGGCCTCCGTCCGGGCGTCGATCGGGGCTGCCGGCAGGGCTCGGACGTGTTCGAAGCTCGCGCTCCACCGCGACCGCAGCGCCTCCCGCCCGCCCTGCCGGTCGATCAGCGGGCCGCGCCGGGCGCGGGCGTGCAGGCTGGCGACCAGCCGGGCGATCCGGCGCAGGTGTTCCTCCACCGCCTCGCCCGCCCGGACCATCGTGGCCAGCCGGCGGTCCTCGGGCATCCGCCGCATCACGACGAGGTGCTCGCACGGCCTGCCGTCGGGGCCGAGCACGTCGGCCACGCCCTCGTACACGTCGGGCGCCAGCCGCCGGTTGAGCTTCACCTCCTCGTGGCAGGCGGCCTCGCGGGCCTCACGGGCGGCGAAGTCCAGAAAGCCGAGGCTCACCGGCTTCTTGAGCTTGACGACGTGATCGCCGAGGAACACCACGACGGCGGCGTGCGTCTCCTTGATCTGCGTCCAGGGCGTCATCGGCGCCGCCTCCGTTCCCCGTACTCGACGGCCGCCGGGTGTCGCCCTCGTCCGCGCCGGTCAGCGGCCCAGGCACTCGGCGATGTCCTGGGTGGTCGCGTCGTGCAACCTGTCGGCCAGGTCGGCCAGTGCCCTGGCGACCGCGAGCTCGTCACCGATGTCGGGCACGGGCCGGTCGATCGGGTTGCGGCGGGCCCGGCCGATACCGGCCATGTGGTCGTCGATTCCCCCGGTGGACAGGACCGCGCGGGCCGAGGTGACGTCGCGGTCTTCGGTGATGTCGATCTGTATGCTCCATCGCTTGGTCTCCATCACGGAGCCTCCCCTCGAATGGGTGCGGCGCGTCCGGCCCTCCCGCCGGACGCGCGAGCCACGCCCCCCGTGATGCCGCGCCTCCCGGCGCGTCACCGCCATTCAGGTGTGGCGTGATGGTGCTCGACGTGGGCGTCGGGCCCCGGGAACACCAGCGTCTCGTGCCCCTCGTCGTGCCAGCGCACGACGTAGGGCGGCGAGCCGTCCGCGTTGCGCAACTCGACGATCACGCCGACCCGGCGTGGCTCGCCCAGATGCACGCGCTCAACGATGATCGTGTCTCCGACTTCTGCCTTCATGGATCCCCCTGAGCTGCCCGGCCGTGGCCCGGCGAGCGGTGGGCCCGGGATGATCACCGCGGGCCTCTGCCACCGTCGCGAGCGGGCGACGGGCGCTTCGCGTCATGTCGGTTCTGGTGGTACCCGTTCTGGCGGTACTCCATGTGATCGGTCGATCACCCCATCATCTCCATTGTCCAATCTGGTCCGAGTCCTGTCACCCTGGGTCCGCGGCCAGTCGCACGGCGGTGACCTTGTACTCGGGGCACGAGGTCACCGTGTCCGCGTGGCCGGAGGTGAGGCTGTTCACCCGGCTCGGGGGGAAGTGGAACGCGCAGAAGACCTGGCCTGGCGCGGTGTCCTCGGTGACGAGGATCAGCGGATGGTCGTCGTCGGGTTCCTCCCCGGGCGGCGAGATGGGCCAGCCCGTCGGACGTGGCGAACCGCTCCTGGTAGAGCCTGGTCTCTCCGGGCGCGCCGGGGTCACGGGACGGCCAGGGGACGTGACGGCGGGCGTGTGCCCGCTGCTCAGGTCGGCGTAGAAGCCGGCCGGCAGCCCCAGCCGCCTGGCCACGTGTGGCGCCCACTCCTCAGGCCCCCCGCCCTGCTTCGGGGCTTCGGCCAGGGCTTCGATCAGGCGGACGCCGGGCCGTCCGCGCCGGTCGGCGAGGGCACGGAAGGCGTTGAAACGGTCGCCCGAATTCACGAATTCATCATGCCCAGTTCGGGGGCGCGACATCCCGGCGGAGCCGGTTCACGCCTCGCTGTCCTGCCTGCGGCGGACCACGGCGAGCGGGCACGGGGACTGATGCAGCATGGCCTGGCTGACCGACCCGATGACCATGCCGGCGAACGTGCCGTGGCCGTGCGAGCCGACCACGAGCAGGTCGGCCCCGGTGGCGGCCTGCCTCAGCACCTCGACCGGGTGCCCGTGCACGACCTCCTCCACCACCGTGACGTCCGGGTGGCGCTCGCGGTGGCCTGCCAGCGTCTCCTTCAGCACGAGCAGTTCGTTGCGCTCGCTGTCGGGATCCGCGGGCTCGAACCCGCCCAGCTGCGGCCAGGCCCAGGCGTGCGCGGCGCGCAGGTCGGCGCCGCGCAGCTCCGCCTCGGCGAAGGCGAAGTCCAGCACCCGGCGGGACGCCGGCGACCCGTCGACGCCGACCACCACCTCGCCCCGGGGCAACGAGGGCAGCTCCCGCACCAGGACGACGTCGCAGGCCGCGCGCCCCGCCACCCCGTACGCGACCGACCCGACGAGCAGCCCGCGCACGCAGCCCAGGCCGTGGCTGCCGATGACGAGCAGCTCGGCGTCCTCGGCGGCGCTGACCAGCGCCGTGCGGGGATCGCCGGGCAGGAACGCGGTCGTCACCTCGATCTTCGGCTGCTCGCGGTGCGCCCGCTCCTCGGCCGCGGCCAGCACCGTCCGGCCGCCGTCGCGGATCCACCGGGCCACCTCGGCGTAGTGGCCGCCCTCGCTCTCGCTCTCGCAGGCCCAGCGCGGCATGGCGTGCACGATGGTCAGCGGCACCTCACGCAGCACCGCCTCCCTGGCGGCCCATCCCACGGCTTCCAGCCCGGCTCGCGAGCCGTCGACACCAACGGTGATCATGTTTCCTCCCCCGGCCTCTCCTTCATCACAGTCCGGCCGCGAGCGGTGGCCTAGCGACGAAGGTCCCGCACAGGAAGGACCTCCGCCTCTGGAGTGCCGCGCGGCTGCCGGAGCGCAGGCAGATCGGCGGGAATCAGAGGACCTTCGCCTCTAATGCCGGGCGGCGTCCGCCGATGATCCTGGACGGTATGCAACTCGATTCGTCAGGACTTCAGGTGCTCTCCCGGCAGGAGTGCCTCTGCCTGCTGTCGGCCACACCGATTGGACGGATCGTCTTCACCGACCACGCGCTGCCCGCGGTGCAGCCGGTCACCTTCTGCCTCGACGGGGAGACGATCGTGATCCGTACGGCGACGGGCTCCAAGCTGGCGGCCGCCACCCGGCACGCCGTGGTGGCCTTCGAAGCCGACAGCTTCGACCTCGACACGCGCACCGGCTGGTCGGTCACCGCCGTCGGGCGTGCCAGGGCCGTGCACGAACCTCGCGAGATCGCCCGGCTGGACACGCTGCCGTTGACTCCATGGGCGCCGGGCGCGCGCGCCCACTACATCACGGTCGAGACCGAGCAGGTCACCGGCCGCAGGATCACAAAGGGACCTTCCAGCTCAGCAGAGTGCCACCCCCTCCCGGAGTCGTGAGCTCGAACGAGCCGCCCAGCCCCACCGCGCGTTCCTCCAGGTTGCGCAGCCCGCTCCGGCGGCCCTCGGCCGGCATCCCGACGCCGTTGTCGCGCACGGTCAGCGTGAGCTGGTCGCCCGCCACCTCCACCGACACGTCGGCCCTGGACGCCCTGGCGTGGCGGACCACGTTCGACAGCGCCTCGCGCAGCACCGCCAGCACGTGCTCGGCGACCGGCTCGGGCACCCGGTGGTCGACCTGGCCCTCCATCCGCAGCCCCGGCATGAACCCCAGATGGCCGCGGGCCGCCTCGACCAGCTCCACGATCCGCGCGCGCAGGGTGGGCCCGCCGACCTCGTGCGCGCTCTGCAACCCGAAGATGGTCGAGCGGATCTGCCGGATGGTCCCGTCCAGCTCGTCGATGGCGTGCTGCAGCCTGCCCGCCCCCTCCGGGCGGTCCACCAGCCGTACCGTGCTCATCAGCGTCATGGCGATGGCGAACAGCCGCTGGATGACCACGTCGTGCAGGTCCTTGGCGATACGGTCGCGATCTTCCAGCAGGCTCAGCCGCTCGGCGTCGCGGCGGGCCTCGGCCAGCTCCAGCGCGATCGCGGCCTGGCCGGCGAACGCCTCCAGCATCCGCAGGTCGGCCGCGCTGAACGGCAGCCGCCCCGACCGCTTGGCCAGCGCGACCACGCCGCGCACGGCCTCCCCCACGCCTAGGGGCATCAGCAGCTCGGGGCCGAAGCCCAGGTCGCGCAGCGGCGAGTTGACGTCGTCGAGCAGGCCGCCCGCGGCCTGGGCCCGCCCCTCGGTGAACACCTGGCCGGCCGGGGTGCTCTCCAGGTCGAAGGTGATGCCCGCCACCTGCTCGGCGTGCTCGCCGTCGACGTACTCCACGACCAGGGACCGCCTGGGCTCGTCCGGCAGCAGGATCTTGACCAGGTCGGCGTCGCTCATCTGCCGGGCGCGGGTCGCCAGCATGGTCAGCACCTCGCGGGGGTCGGCCCCCGACAGCAGGCTGGTGGTCACCTCGGACGACGCCTGCAGCCAGGTCTCACGCCGGCGGGTCTCCTCGTACAGGCGGGCGTTCTCCACCGCGACGCCCGCGGCCGCGGCCAGCGCGATGACGATCGCCTCGTCCTCCTCGTCGAACTCGCCGCCGCCGCGCTTCTCCGTCAGGTACAGATTGCCGAACACCTCGTCGCGCACGCGTACCGGCACCCCGAGGAAGGTGCGCATCGGCGGATGCCCGGGCGGGAAGCCGTACGACTCGGGATGCTCGGCGATGCGGCCCAGCCGCAGCGGCCGGGCGTCCTTGATCAGCAGGCCGAGCAGGCCCAGCCCGTGCGGCCAGTGCTCGATCCCGGCGATCTCCTCCTCGGTCAGCCCGACCGGGATGAACTGGATCAGCGTCTGCTCCTGCCCGACGACGCCGAGGGCGCCGTAGCTGGCGTCGACCAGCTTGGTGGCCGTCTCCACGATGCGGCGCAGCACGGTCTCGAGGTCGAGGTCGCTGCCGACCAGGACCACGGCCTCCAGCAGGGCGTGCACGCGGTCGCGGGTGGCCAGGACGGCGTTCAGCCTGACCTGCAGCTCCGCCAGCAACTCGTCGAGCCGCATCTGCGGCATCAACGCACGCTGCATGCCTTGCGTCATACGAGCCAGTCTCCCACCGGAGCAGTGCTACGGACACACGAGGCAGAGGAGGGAATTCTTTACTTATATACGTGTTTGCCGGGATTGTGGGTGCTTTTTGCGGATTTGCCGGGACTGCGGCTGTTCACGCGAGCATGTCGCCCAGCGGCCTGCGCACCGCTTCCTTGTCGTCCAGGGCGACGCCCAACCGCATGATCATCTGCGGGTAGCGGCCCGAGCACAGCTCCTGGCGCAGGAACTCCCGCAGGTGGAACATCTCCAGCGCCTGGGTGTGGAAGGCCGCGCTGACACCGTGCGCGGCGGCGCGCAACAGGACGCTCTGCAACGCCTGCCCGGCCGCGATCCACTCCGCCCGCTCGTCACCGCCCGTAGTCAGCAACGCCACCAGCCCCGTGGTGGTCGGCCCGCCCTGCGCCGGACCGCCCCAGTCGTGCCGCCAGGCGTATTCGCGCTGCGGGAAGTCGGGATCGCCCGCCACCTCCTGACGCGGGTAGGCGCCCGCCGGCACGCCGTCCGCACGCGTGCTGCCCGGTGGGCGCGCCCACCGGATCACGTCCAGCGAGAACCGCCGATCCTGGGACTGCACCACCTGCGCCGCCTGGGTCAGCGCCGCCAGCACCCGCACCGCCTCCGACGAGGCGATCACGGTCAGCTCGGCGCCCTCCTCGGCGGCGTGCCTGGCCAGCGACGCGATCAGGGCCGCGGGAACGGGCAGGTTCGCGAAACCCGCCCGGTGGGTGCGCCTGCGCTCGAACTCCCTGGCCAGCTCCCGCGCCTGGTCGTCGACCGCCGGAGCGGGCGCGAGCCTGACCGTGGCCAGCAGCGACGGCCGATCCGGGTCCGGCAGGACGCGCACGACCGGCTCGTACCCCTCGCCGCGCAGCGCCGTCCGGATGTTGAACAGCGCCGCCCCGCAGCTGATCAGCAGTTCCCTGCCCGCGGTGTCGCTCGCCCGCAGCTTCCTGTCGGGATCGGCGCGCAGGCTGATCTCGTCGCCGGACACCGCGAACGACCAGGGCTGGGTGTTGTGCACCGACGGCGCCCAGCGGGCGGCCTCCAGCGACGCCTTGATCGCATGCTCCGCGTCCTGCGTCCCACCGGTGGTCATGGCTTCCCCTCCTGCTGGTGATGAGGCCAGCGCATCACGGCGGGAGGGGCGCGGGCGAGAGTCGAAAGTCCCGACCTGACAGGGCGTCGGCCCTCGTCCGGCGGACGTTCGGCACTCCACCGGTTCCTACCCCACCGAGCCTGGTGTGAGGCTCGCCGAGCCTGAGGACGCCGGACCGGCGCCGGACCGGAGGCGTGCTGAGAGACTTACGGCATGGTCCAGCACCTGACCCGGCACCGGCGGGCCTGGCTGCGCGGTGACGTGCTCGCCGGCCTCACCGTGGCGGCCTACCTGGTTCCGCAGGTCATGGCGTACGCCACGGTGGCGGGGCTGCCACCGGTGACGGGCCTGTGGGCGGTGCTGGCGCCGCTGGCGCTGTACGCCGTCCTCGGCTCCTCGCGCCAGCTGTCCGTCGGGCCCGAGTCGACCACCGCGCTGATGACCGCGGTCGTGGTCGGGCCGCTCGCGGCGGGCGCCCCGCACAGGTACGCGGCGCTCGCGGCCGGGCTCGCCGTCGTCGTGGGCCTGCTCTGCCTGCTCTGCTGGCTGCTCAGGCTGGGCTTCGTCGCCGACCTGCTGTCGAGGCCCATCCTGGTGGGCTACCTGGCGGGGGTGGCCCTCATCATGATCGTCGGCCAGCTCGGCAAGATCACCGGGGTGCCGGTGTCCGGGGAGGGGGTCGGGGCCGAGCTGGTCTCGTTCGTCCGCGGGCTGCCCGGCGTCCACCTGTGGACGGTGCTGCTCTCGGCCGCGGTGCTGGCACTGCTGTTCCTCGTCCAGTGGCGACTGCCGCGGTTCCCCGCCCCGCTGCTCGCCGTCCTCCTGGCCACCGCCTGTGTCGCGCTGTTCGGGCTGGAGAGGTACGGGATCAAGGTGGTCGGCCCCGTCCCGACCGGGCTGCCCGCGCCCGCCCTGCCCGCGCTCGCCGACCTGCGGAACCTGCTGCTGCCCGCCCTCGGCGTGCTCCTGGTCGGCTACACCGACAACATGCTCACCGCCCGGGCGTTCGCCGCCAAGCACAACCAGACCATCGACGCCAACCAGGAACTGCTCGCTCTCGGCGCGGCCAACGTGGGCGCGGGCCTGCTGCAGGGGTTCCCGGTGAGCAGCAGCGGCAGCCGCGCCGCGCTCGCCGACGCGGCCGGCGCCCGCACCCAGCTGTACTCCCTGGTCTGCCTGGCCGGGGTGGTGGCGGTGCTGCTGTTCGCCGGCCCGCTGCTGGCCGACTTCCCCACCGCCGCGCTCGGGGCCCTGGTCGTCTTCGCCGCCATCCAGCTGATCGACGTGACCGCGTTCCGCCGGCTGGCGTCCTTCCGGCGCAGCGAGTTGCTGCTCGCGCTGGCCGCGCTCGCCGGGGTGCTGGCCTTCGACATCCTGTACGGGGTGCTGCTGGCGGTCGGCCTGTCCGTCGTGGAGATGCTGGCCCGGGTCGCCAGGCCGCACGACGCGATCCTGGGCATCGTGCCGGGGCTGGCCGGAATGCACGACATCGACGACTACCCGCAGGCGCGCACCGTTCCCGGGCTGGTCGTCTACCGCTACGACTCCCCGCTGTTCTTCGCCAACGCGCAGAACTTCCTGCGCCGCGCCCTGGCGGCCGTCGACCAGCAGAAAGAGCCGGTGTCGTGGTTCGTCCTCAACGCCGAGGCCAACGTGGAGGTGGACATCACCGCGCTGGACGCCGTCGACTCGCTCCGCGCCGAGCTGGCCCGCCGCGACATCGTGTTCGCCATGGCCAGGGTCAAGCAGGACCTGCGCACCTCGCTCGACGCGTTCGGCCTGACCGAGTCCATCGGCGCGGACCTCCTCTTCCCCACGCTGCCGACCGCCGTGGCCGCCTACGAGCGGTGGAAAGCCTCGTCGTGACCGCCTACAGCAGCGGCGGGACGATGAGGATGTCCTCCCTGTCGTAGGTCAGGTCGGAGACGACGTCCACGACGCCCTCCACCGCGCGGATCCGCTCCACCAGGGCGATGACCTGCGACTTGCGCTCGACCTTGCCGCCGATGGTGACGATGCCCCCCTCGATCTTGATCGAGAACGCCTCGGGCTTGCCGACCAGGTCGGCGATCTCCGCCTCGATCTCGGCGATCGGGCGGGTGAAGACGCGCAGCACGTCCTGCTGGTGCAGGGTGCCGACCACGTGCCCGGTGGCCGGGTCGACCACGGGCAGCTGCTTGATGTGCCTGTCGCGCATCATCCTGGCCGCGTCGCGCACGGCCGTCTCCGGGGTCACCGTGATCGCCGGGGAGGTCATCAGCTGCGCCGCCGTCACGCCCGCGGCCTTCTCGTGATCCTCGCGCTGCTTGCGCGACTCGTACATCGAGACGCTGTGCCGGGCGGTGTCCACCTCCTTGAGCAGCAGGTCCTCCTCCGACACCACGCCCACGGGGCGCCGCTCGGCGTCGATCACGGTGACGGCGCCGACGGCGTAGCGCTTCATCGCGTCCACGATCTCCGTGAACGAGGCCTCCTGCAGCACCGCGATGGCGACGCGCCCCATGATGTCCTTGACCTCGATCGTCATCGATGTCACCTCACTTCCAGCTATCACGCTCTCCTGTGCCCGGCAGGCCCGGCAGCGGCGAACGTCCCAGGTCGGGGAGTCTTAGGTCCCGCCGCTGCGCCCGGCACGGTGAACGATCAGACTCCATCGGACCTCGCGGGGCCGGTCGCGGGCAGGGCCGGAGGTCCTGGCCATCCCCCGCCTCTCACCAGATATGTCATGTCACAGAAGGAAATATCCGGACATCTACTCTCATGCAACACTGCTGTTTCGGAGAGAACGTGGGGGCATCCCCGAAGACCTCGAGATGCTCTCCACGGGCACATGATCCGCTCATGGCCGCTTCTGGCCGTATCTCGGCCGGACCCGAAGACCGGCGCCGCGACATCGTCCGCAAGACCAAGAACGGCCTGGACGCAGCCCGCGCTCGCGGCCGGGTCGGCGGCCGCCGTCCCGTGGTCGACGACGACAAACGCGCCGCCATCCTGGCCCGCCGCGAGCGCGGCGAATCCATCCGCACCGTAGCGGCCGGAGTCAAAGTCTCCATCGGCGTCGTCCACAAGACCCTCGCCGACACCCAGCACGCCGCCGCGGCCGCCGAGAACGACCCCCGCTGACCAGACCCAACCCTTGAAGGAGAGCGCCGTGCCGCTGCCGCAGATCCCCCGCCCCGTGGGTGAGATGCGGCCGGACAGGGTCACGCCGTCTCGGCCAGTTCGCGCCACTGTTGCCAGGTGGCGAGCCGCTGCTGGTAGACCCTCTCGGCGATCGGGTACGGGTAGCTGCCGCAGCGGCGGCTCGGGCAGGTCGACCAGGCTGAGGATGACCTCCGCGGTGACCGACGGGTCGCGCGGCGCGCGGGCAGCATCGCCAGCCAGCACCCTGGCGGGGCCAGTCGAGTGTGCGGCTGGATCCTGCGCCGCCCCGCCCGGCTGGACGACGGCCAGGTGGCCTCGCCGGGCGCGGCCGCCGAGCGGCTCTGCCCGCCGTACGCGCCGTCCGGCTGATGGGCCTATCTGTTCATGCGGCTCTTGGTGCGCGTCAGGTGCCTGCTTCCTGGTGTGCTGTTGCGGGACCTCCGCTGATGAGTGGCAGCCACAGCACGAACCTGGCCCCACGTGGCGAGTCCTCGACCGTGAGGGTGCCGTGGTGGTTGTGCGCGATGTCGCGGGAGATGGCCAGGCCGAGCCCGCTTCCGCCGGGGTCGCGGCGGCGGCCGTCGTCGAGGCGGACGAACCGTTCGAAGACGCGTTCGCGGTGGGTCGGTGGGATGCCGGGCCCGTCGTCGGTCACCGTGACCGCGACCCCGGCGTCGGCCGGTTCGACGCTGACCTCCACGGTGGACTCGGTGTGCCGCAGAGCGTTGGCCAGGAGGTTGTCCAGCACGCGGATCAGCTGCATACGCGAGCCGCGGATCTTCAGTCCGGCGGGGGCGTGGAAGGTGATCGGCACGGAGATCGGCGCGGCCGAGGACTGCGCGCTCACCTCGGTGGCGACGAGCTCGCCGAGATCGATCTTCTCCGGGGGCAGCGGATCGGTGGCCCGGAGGCGGGCGAGCAGCAGCAGGTCGTTGACGATCGCTTCCAGCCGGCCGGCGGTGGTCAGCGAGCTGCGGAGCGCGTCCTGGGCGTCGACGTCGTCGGGGTAGAGCAGCGCCTCCTCCAGGTGCGTGCGCAGGGCGGCGATCGGGGTGCGCAGCTCGTGGCTGGTGGTGGAGGCGAACTGGCGTAGCTGCTCCACCGCGCCCTCAAGCTGGCTGAGCGTCTGGTTGGCGGTGGTGGCGAGCCGGCTGATCTCGTCGTTGCCCTGCGGTTCGGGGACGCGCAGGCTGAGGTCGCTCACCGTGATCTGCGAGATCTGGGTCCTGATCGCCTCGACGGGACGCAGCGCGCGCCCCACCAGCAGCCATGCGGTCCAGGCGGCGATGCCGGTGACCAGGACGATCCCGGCCGCGAGGGCGTACTCGAGCTGATGGGTGGCCAACAGGTCCGGCTCCGGGATGCCGGCGTAGACGACGCCCGCGTCCGGTGCCGGGGTCAGGCGGATGGCGTGCAGCAGGATGCACCGGTCGTTCGGTGAGCACTCGCGGTAGGGCTGAACACGGGCGTCGGGCGGCGGCCGGAGCCGGCTCAGCGGCACGGTGGCGGAAGCCTCCCCGCTGGCGTCGATGACCCGGTGGTGGACGTCCACGACCTGGATGAGGTCGACGGGCGGGTTGGCGGGTATCGGTCGTGGCACCATGCCGCCGCGTGCGACCGGGCTCCACTGGCTCGCCACCCGCTCGGCCTGGCGGAAGGCGCCGGACTGGATCCGGTAGCGGATCGCCAGGTCCAGCGTCGCACCGAGCACCACCAGGACGCTCATCGTGAACAGCGCCACGATGAGGGTGCACCGAGCCCGGACCGAACGCGGGCGTGGAAGGAGCGGCATGTCACCTCCGTAGGCCAGAAGGCGTGGGCGGGCTGGTCCGAGGTAGAACGGGGCGTGGCCGCGGTCAGCGTGGCGATGGCCGGCAGTCCACCGGCGATCCGCATTCCGATCAGAAGGGGTCTCCTGTTCAGTCTTGCGTGACGCGGATGATCGTCTTGCCCCGGGTGCGCGTGGCGGGGGCGAACGCGGCGGGTGCTTCGGCGAGCGGCCGTACGGCGCTGACGACCGGCTTGAGCCGGCCGTCCCTCAGTCGCGTGGCGAGCTCGGTGAGCCGGGCGCGGTCGGGTTCGACGACGAAGAAGACCGCCCGCCCGGCCTTGGGCTGAACCTTGGGCGGCAGGGTGATGGTGACGAGCGTGCCGCCGGCCCGGACCAGGGCGGCCGATCGGTCGAGAATGTCTCCGCCGATCACATCGAACACGACGTCGGCCTCGCCGACGTCCTCCAGCTTCTCCGTCTGCAGGTCCAGGAAGGTGTCGGCGCCCAGTGCAAGCGCCCTGTCCCGGTCAGCGGACCGGCCAGTGCCGATGACACGGGCGCCGGCCTCGCGGGCGAGCTGTACCGCGATCGAGCCGACGCCGCCCGCGGCGCCATGGATCAGGACGGTCTGGCCTGTGGTCAGGCGGCCGTGGTCGAACAGGCCCTGCCAGGCGGTCAGCCCGGAGATCGGCAGTGCGGCGGCCAGGGTGTGGTCGACGTCCGCCGGCAGCGGCGCGAGATTGCGGGCCTCCACCGCGGTGTACTCGGCGAGCGAGCCGTTGCGGGTCCAGTCGGCCAGGCCGAACACCCGCTGGCCGACACTCAAGCCGGTCGTGCCGAACCCCAGCTCTTCGACGACACCCGACAACTCGTGCCCGGGCACGCTCGGCGTCCGGTCGCGGCCTGCGCGATCGGTCCACGTGGCCGGCCAGTCCAGCTCTCCAGGGGTGAAGCCCGCGGCGTGCACTCGCACGATGACGTCGTTCTCGGCCGCGTGCGGGTAGGGCATGTCCGACAGGGACAGCCCGGCGAGACCGGCTTCACGGTCTCGGACAGTGATGGCTTGCACAATGGTCCTTCCTGGGGAGGGCACTCGAGCGCGCAGCCCGTTCACACGCAGGGCCCCTCGCGGCTCGTCGGAGGAACGCAGCAGGTGGACGCGTGCCGTCCGGCATGATCGATCTCATCTGTTCACGAGCGTTCCTTCGTCTGTCCCGTTTGGGTTCTCATCAGGGAGACGAGGTGGCCCCTCGGGTTGTGACAGCTCAGACGTGAGAAAGCTTGTCCGGGTTGATGACCCTGCGGTACGCGGTGATCAGACCGTCTGTGATCTGCAGCGTGTCCACGGAGTAGACATGGCCCTCCCGGTGGCACACCAGGGCGAGCTCGCCGCCGACCTCGACGAGGTCGATGCGGTCCGGACGCCACTGGCGGCCCACGCGCACCATCACCTCAGCGACGCGTTCACCACCGTTGACGGGCTTGCGCATCGCGGCGACCTTGCCGCCGCCGTCGGTGACGTAGACGGCGTCCGGGTGCAGCAGCCTGACCAGGCCAGCCAGATCCCCGGCCTCGTAGGCGGCGCGAAAGGCCGCCAGCACACGTTCACGCTCCGCCTTCGACGCCTGCGGCGAAGACTGCTTCGCGTTGGCCACCCGCCGCCGCGCCCGCGAGGCCAACTGCCGGGCACCCGGCACGGAGACATCCAGCACTTCGGCGATCCGGACGAACGCGAGACCGAAGACATCGTGCAGGACGAAGGCCACCCGCTCCGGCGGGCTCAACTCCTCCATGATCAGGAGCATCGCCGAGCCGACGGACTCATCGACGATGACCGGCTCGGATGCGTCCGGCCCCGTCAGCAGCGGTTCCGGCAGCCACGGCCCGACATAGGTCTCCCGGCGGAAACGGGCACTCTTGAGAATGTCGTACGACCGCCGTGCGGCCACCGTCACCAGCCAGGCCCGCAGATCATCGATGTCCTGCCGATCTGTTCCGGCCGCCCGCAGCCACACGTCCTGGGTCACGTCCTCGGCGTCGGCCACACTGCCCAGCAGCCGGTAGGCCACGCCGAAAACCGCGGGCCGGTGCCTCTCCCATTCGGCTCCGAGCGTGTCCTCGTGCTCAGACCGTCCAGGCGCGTTCTCGTTGGCCATACAGATCGCGACCTCCTCCAGCTTGCGGATCCAGCGTAGTCATCCGAGCTCGGGATCTACGCAGACAGCGCCGGAAGCGAGCCGGCGTGCACGCTCACACCGACGACGGGTCGTACTTCATTCGACAGGGCGGTGTTTCATTGGTCGCCTGTGAAACAGCCCCCGGCCCTGCACGTCCGCGTAGCGATGATGGACCGCCACCATGACAACCCCCAAAGTGGCCCGTGCCCCGGGCTTACCGGCACGACCACGCGGCGACCATCCCCTCCTATCGGGGCAGTCGCCGCGTCCGAGACCGCCGTTGTCCGGCGGTCTCCGGCCCTTCTCCCCTCGCGTTGGCAACGGCTCTGAACTGCGGATATGGTCAATTTGTTAGGTTGTGAGCCATTTGATCTTCCGGCTCCAGTCATGGCCGCGCGATCAACGAACTCAGAGCACTCGATGTACGACCTCGGGAAGACATTCCCTACTATCCGGGACGACGGAGGGGCATGCACGGTCGTTTTTCAAAAGGTGAGCAGGATCTTGCCGAGCACTCCGCCTGCTTCGAACCGCTCGTGGGCGCTGCGGGCCTCGTGGAAGGGGTAGCGGTACGCGATGCGTAGCCGGAGTTCGCCTCCGTCCACAAGGGCCGCGAGCTGGGCGAGGTGATCCTGGTCTTCCTGGACGTAGCTCTTGGCGGCCCCGGGGATGTCGGGCAGGCGGTGGTCAGCGATGGAGATGTACCGCCCCCTTGGTGCGAGGGCGGGGCCCGCGTCGACGCCTGCGGTGTCCAGTACTGCCGTATAGGTACGGCGGGGGAGATCCGCCGGGGTATGCCAGGCGTGTTCGGCGCCGAGTTCCCGGGCCGCGTCGAGGTGCTCGGGGCGTGAGACCAAGGCGTCGACGGTGGCCCCGGTGTGGCGGGCGAGTTGGACGGCGATGCCGCCTACGGCACCGGCCGCGCCGATGATCAGAACGTTGTCTCCGTCGGTGACTGCCGCCCGGTTCAGGGCCTGCAGCGCCGTCACTCCGGCCAGCGGCAGTGCCGCGGCGTCCGCCAGCGGAAGTGTGGTGGGTGCGGCCGCCAGCAGCCGGGCGGGCAGAGCGACCTGCTCGGCCCAGGTACCGCGGCCGGTGGCGATCTGTGCCGACATCGCGATCACATGGTCCCCAGGACGGTAGCCGGGGTGGTTGGCGGCGGTGACGACTCCGGCCAGATCCCACCCCAAGGTGGCGGGGAGGTCGGGCCCGACCTCCCATGCGCGAGTTTTCCAGTCCACCGGGTTCAGACTGCTCGCGACGGTTCGGATCAGTACCTCGCCGGCTCCTGGAGTGGGCTGGGGAACCTCCCGGACGGACAGGACTTCGGGCCCGCCGTGGCGAGCGATTTGGATCGCCTGCATGGCGACCTCCTTTGCAAGGTGAGTGGACGGGGAATCAGGCGGCGATCGAGGCTTCGTGTTCGGTGTCCTTCGCCAACGTCCGCGTCCGGGGTAGGACGAGATAGGTGAGGGCCAGTCCGATCAGGCTCAGTACCGCGCCCGCCAGGCCGGTCCACCGCAGAGCGCCGGCGGCGACGATCGCGCCGCCGATGACCGAGCCGGCTGCGGCCCCGAGGTTGAAGGCGCCCACGTTGACGGAGACCGCCAGGTTCGGGGCGGCGCCCGCATGGTGCAGGATGAGTCCCTGCAGCGGGGCGATGGTCGCGGTGGCGAGCAGGCCGAGTACCAGGACCGCGGCCACGGCGGTGGGCTGCCACACCACGGCGAACGGGACAAGCAAGAGCGTCCCCGCCAACCCGCCGAAGACCCCGCGTACGGTGGCGCTCATCGACTTGTCGGTCAGCTTTCCGGCGGTGAGGTTGCCGAGGAAACCACCCGCGCCGTAGGCGAGCAGCAGACCGGAGACCGCCGCGGCGGAGAAGCCGGAGACGCGGATCAGCAGCGGGGCGATGTAGGTGAACACCGTGGCGACCCCGGAGAAGCCCACCGCGGTGGTGGCGATGGCGAGCATGACCGGCCGACGCGTCACCACGCGTATCTCGTCACGCAGCCGCGTGGACGGTGCCTCCTGCCGGGGCAGGACGGCGGACAGGAGCATGGTGCCCACCAGGGACAGAACGGTCAGCACGGCGAATGGAGCCCGCCATCCGGCGCCCTGCCCGAGCAGTGCCCCCAGGGGCACTCCGAGGAGCGTGGCCACGGTGAAGCCGGAGGCCACGGTGGCGATGGCCGAGCCCGTCCTCTCAGCCGGGACCACCCGAGTCGCCGTCACCAGCGCCAGAGCCAGGAAGGCGGCGTGACTGAGCGAGGACACCACGCGGCCCACCAGGAGCAGACCGAACGAAGGCGCCACGGCACTGATCGCGCTGCCCGCCGCGAACAGCAGCATCAGGCTGATGGCGAGCCCCTTACGCGGCAGACGCGCGGTCAGCAGCGCCATGACGGGCCCTCCGGCCACCACTCCGAGCGCGTATGCGGTCACCGCTTGTCCGGCGGTTCCCACGGAGACGTCCAGATCGGCTCCGACCTGGGGCAGCAGCCCGGCGATCAGGTACTCCGAGGTACCCACGACAAAGACACTCGCGCACAATGCCGCAAGCGTCGCGAAACCCTTGTTCGCGTTCATGCCGCATACGCTAAAGTCTCATATCGGTATGAGAGTCAAGGCGAGCAGACAAGGTCCGCCCGGCCATCAGGAGGTCCTCGTGCGCATCGGTGAGCTGTCCCGGCGGACCGGCGTGGCCGTGCACCTGCTGCGCTACTACGAAGAACAGGGTCTGCTCCACCCGCAGCGACGCCCCAGTGGCTACCGGGAATACGTTGAAGAGGACGTTGCCATCGTCCGCCGCATCCGCAGCCTGCTGGCCGCCGGCCTGAACACCTCGACCATCACTACGGTCCTGCCGTGCCTGCGGGACACTGGCGATCGCCTCGTCCCCACCTGCTCGGACCTGCTCGCCGACCTCCACCAGGAGCGCGACCGCATCGCTCAGGCCATCAGCGACCTTCAGTCCTCCATGGACGCGCTCAATGACGTCATCGCTGCGGCCCCGGCCGACGTCACTCGCCGGGCACTGGCCTCACTCGGCGTATAAACGAATCGGCTCTCACAAACGACCCTTTCCCGGAGCAAGATCAAGGGCGGCCCGACCTTTACCCGGCCGGCGACGAAGGCGACCGCCTCGTCCGGCAGTTCGGAACGGCCCTCGGGGAAGCGGCCGTGCTGGGCGAAGAACTTCAGTCATAGCGCCGGCGCCAGCTTGGACGGGCCGGTCCGGCCGGTCAACAGATCCGGCTCCTTGCCGATCAGCAGCCAGTGCTCGATCAGCTCGTCTTCATCCAGGGTGCGCGCCACGGGGGTGCCGATCCCTCTTCTACGGTCAACGAAGGTGGCGGCCTGTCGGCCGCCGCGGGCATGCGTGCGTGGAAAGTGCCGAGAACACACGGAGGCGGCACTTTCCTTCCCCGAATCGGGTTCCATCCTGAACGTATCGATGTCAGGGTGTCCCGGAAACCAGCGAAGCGCCGACACCGATTGGTAAATCGGCACTTCCTACCTGGTGGGTGGCGTCGCGCGAGTCGGCCTCGCCGAAGAGCGGGCGCGCCCCCTCGGATTCAGGCGGGGCCACTGCTCCTCAGAGTGTGGCGAAACGGAAACGTACGCTGGGTGTCCCGTGCCCGCATCTCATCGCCGGCGCAGATGAGGTTGCTTCCTACGTCATCGGGTGAGCTGCTCCGTGGCTGCGGATTCGGCGGTGGGAGCCGGCCGGTTCTTCATGGTCAGGGCCAGGAGGATGGTGCAGGCGGTGAACGCGGCGGCGACGGTGAAGGCCGTGGTTACTCCGTCGGTGAGGACCTGGTGGGCCGGTCCACGCGAAGCGCGCGTGGCTGCGCCGAACACCGTGACGAGGATGGCCAGCCCCAGCGCACCACCGATCTGCTGCATGACATTGAGCAGGCCAGAGGCGGCACCGGCATCCTCGGCTCGGATCCCGGAGGACAACACGGTGGTGGCTCCTACCAGCAAGGTGCCCATGCCGAGACCGGCGATCATCATGGGGCCGAGCAGCGCCAGGGCGTAGTCGGCTTGGGGCGTCAGCTGCGTCATCCACAGCAGGGCCAGACTGATCGCCCCGGCGCCGACGGCGATCAGCGTCTTGGCACCCAGGCGCGGCAGCAGCCGAGCCGCCACACCGGAAGACGCCAGGATCACCAGGGCCAGCGGCACGAAGGCGAATCCCGCCTGCAGAGGGCTGTAGCCGCGGACCTGCTGCAGAAACTGGGTGAGAAAGAAGAACATGCCGTTGCCCGCGGCCAGGACGAACAGCAGCACGACGTAGCCGCCGGCGCGGTTGCGGTCAGCGAACAGCCGCAGCGGGACGATCGGCTGCCGGGCACGGGATTCCACGGCCACGAACAGGACCAGCAGGACGGCGGCCACGCCGAGCGCGCCGAGCGTGACCACGTCGCCGAAGCCCTGCTCAGCGGCGCGGATGAAGCCGTAGACGAGCGCGGTCATGCCAAGCGTCGAGGTCAGCGAACCCGCCAGATCGAAGCGGCCCGGGTGGCGATCGGTCTCGGTGATGAACAGCGGGGCCAGGATCAGCAGGACGACGCCGATCGGCACGTTGATGAACAGCACCCACCGCCAGGAGATCCAGTCGGTGAGCATGCCGCCGGCGATGAGGCCGATCGCGGCGCCGGAGCCGGAGACCGCCGCGTAGGCTCCCAGCGCCCGAGCCCTGCGTGCAGGGTCCGGAAAGCCTACGGTGATGAGGGCGAGTACGGTCGGTGCGGCAATGGCAGCGCCGATCCCCTGACCGGCACGGGCCGCCAGCAGCATCCCAGCCGATGTGGCCAGCCCTCCGGCCAGTGAGGCGAGGGTGAAGATGACGACCCCGCCGATGAGAGCCCGCCGTTGGCCGACGATGTCGCCCACGCGACCGCCGAGCAGCAGCAGACCACCGAAGGCCAGCATGTAGGCATTGAGCACCCAGGACAGGCCGGCCGCAGAGAAGCCCAGGTCGTGCTGGATGTCGGGGAGGGCGATGTTCACCACGTTGGTGTCCAGGATGAACATCGTCTGACAGATCAGCACGATGGCGAGTACCAGGTCGGGGTGGCGCTGCTGTCGGGCGGCACCGGCGGCCCCGGATCCCGCTCTCGCCGCGTGCGTGCTCTGCTCGGTCATGGCACTCCTCAGAAGGGAACCCAAAGAAACGAGGAAGCTCCTCGGTTTCGGTGGGCTAAGATATGAGGAGGTTCCTCGTTTTGGCAAATGTGTGGAGGGTTCCCGTGGCGGATCGATCAGCGCAGGCCCGGCCCGTAGGGCGCAAAGATGCGCGACGCAATTACGAGCGGCTCCTGACGACCGCCCGGGCGGCTTTCGCCGAGCACGGCGTTGGCGCCTCCTTGAACGACATCGCGCGCACCGCCGGCGTTGGCAACGTGACCCTCTACCGGCACTTCCCGACCCGCCAGGCACTGCTGGAGGCCTTGCTGGGCGAAAGCCTGCGAAGTCTGAACGCACGCTCAGATGAGCTGCTCGCCTCCCCATCCCCGCACCAGGCCTTGGCCACCTGGCTGACGGCCGCGGTCGAGCACGCCATGGCCTATCGCGGTCTGGTCGACGCCCTCGTCGACAGCCTCGCCGACCCCACATCCGAACTCCACGCCACCTGCCAAGCCGTCAAGGCCGCCGGGGCGCAACTACTGGCCAGAGCCCAGCACGCAGGGACGATCCGACCCGACATTGACGCTTCCGCCCTTTTCTCCCTGATCGCTTCAGTCGCCTGGGCGGTGGAGCGGACCCCCGCACATCGTGATCAGCTTCTGGCCGTCTTGTTCGACGGGCTCCACCGCCGGGTGGACGAGCCGACCTGAACCTGCTGGTCCAATGAGGTGTGAACGGCGCAGCGAGCGAACGGCGCCCATGCCCTGGCGCGGAATAGCCTTCGCCATCTGGCAAGATAGCGATCATCGGCCGGGGTGTGAACCGCGTGCGCGCGGCCGACGGGTTCCGCTCAGGTGAGGAGTTTCGCGAACTGGGCTATCTCGGTGGGTGGGTCGATCACCGGCTGGATGAGCAGCTCGTCGATACCGGCCTGTTCCAGGGTGGCGATGCGGGCGCGAAGGTCGTCGCGAGTGCCGACCAGGGCCAGGGTGTTCATCAGCGAGGGCAGGATCAGGTCCCGATCCTCCGGCGCGATGCGTCCGAGGTAGTTGGGGTAGAGCTTGGTGTGCCGGTCGGGTGCGGTGGCGGTGGTGCCGCGCCGGTCGAGAAGCCGCCGCACCGCCTCGCGTTCCTCGGGGCCGAGTTGCTCGGCGAAGGCGCGCGCGTCGCCGGCGGTGTCGGCGGCGAAGGCCAGTAGCGACAGGACGATGTGGCCGGTCGCGTCACGGGCCGCGTCGCCGTGGGGGTCCTCGTCCTCGTCGAGTATGTGCAGCGCGGTGACCAGGTAGGAGTCCGTGCGGGAGCCGGGGTCGCGGGGTGTGCCGTGGGCGGCTTGGCGGCGGGCGTCGTGCAGTGCGTGCCAGGCGGTGGGGTCCAGCAGGCCGAAGGAGATCAGGCCGGTGCCGCGGCGGCCGGCGACGGCGGCGGCCTTCGGCCCGAGCAGCGCGGCCACGACGAACTCGACCGGGTCGGCCGTGTTCACCTGCGCCCCGGTGTGCAGGAACCGGACGTCGCGGACCCGGTCACCTTCCCGGTACTCGATGGTGCGTCCGGCGCACAGGTCCTGCAGTGCGGCGGTGAAGTTCTCCATCATGGCCGCCGTGGTCGGCCGCATGCCCAGCGTGCGCCGGGCGCTGTTCCCGGTGCCGACGCCGCAGATGATCCGGCCCGGCGCCAGGGCGTTGAGGCTGGCGAACCCGCTCGCGGCGGCCGGGGCCGAGCGCAGCGCCGGTGAGGTCACGCCGATGCCGAGCCTGATGCGGCTGGTGGCCTTCGCACACAGTCCCAGGGCGACGAAGGGGTCGCCGTGGACCATCGGGGTGTCGTTCACCCAGAAACTGTGCAGGCCCAACTCCTCGGCCTGCACGGCGAGATCCTCCACACCGGGGTGTGCGGTGACCACGACGCCTGCACGCATCAAAACCTCCAAGGCGCAAAGGATCGGCTCGAACGTACTCAGCCTGACATCAGACGGTGGATCGAGCACGTCGAAGTCGATCGCACAGTCGGCGCCGAGCGGTTGCGAGTGTCGTCCGACGGCATCGAAGGCGGAATCCGACAACTGGCCCTGAAAGCGATCTCGCAGGCCGCCTTGGCACGCCGGGACGCTGTGAGCCTGTGCATCGAGCTGTCCTGAGCCACGCGCGCACCGCAGGTGCTTCACACCGGCGGGCCCGCCTTGACGCGCCGCACCAGTCGTTCCATCGATCCCCGGTAGCTGTGGAGGTGCTCCAGCCACCACGTGGCGCCCGCGTCGGCGTAGGCCCGGACCGACGAGCCTGGCTCGCTCACCCCGATGACCGCCACGTCGAGGTCGCCCACGTTTGCCCGGTGCCGGCGCAGCTCGCTGACCTGGGCGGCCAGGGAGTCGGGCGAAAGCGTCATACGACCCTCCCGGTCGTCGCCGGCGACGATCCAGCCGTCCCAGCGGGCGGCACGCCGAAGGGCGCTCGGAGCCGTGCCGCCGACCCACACCGGCACCCGGGGCCGCTGGAGGGGCAGCGGCGCGAGCCGCACCCCGTCGACGGTGTAATGAGCGCCCCGGTGGTGCACCTCCTCGCCGGACCAGAGCGAGACCATCACGTCGAGTGCCTCGTCGAGCACGACTCCGCCGGGACGCGTTGAGCCGAAGGCGGTGAACTCCTCCGTTACGCCGCCCAGCCCGGCGCCCAGGATCGCGCGGCCGCCGCTCAGCCTGTCGAGCGTCGCCACCGTCTGGGCCAGCCTTTCCGGGCGGTGCCGGGCCACGGCCGTCACCGCCGTGCCCAGCCTGATGTGCGAGGTCGCCTGCGCCGCCGCGGCCAGCGTCACCCACGGGTCGGCCGATGACATGCCCCAGGTGAAGGCCAAGTGGTCCCACACCAGCACGGCGTCCCACCCGGCGGCCTCGGCCTCCCGGGCGAGGGTGACCAGGTGTGCCGGCTCCGCGAGGTCACCGAGGATCGCGACGTCGATGCCGTAACGCATGCCCCCACCCAAGCACCCGGCGCCGACAGTTCTGGGGGTGCCGGGATCGGGGCCCAGGCGGTGCCGACGTGGTAATCGGTGCGCACCGCCGCCTCATCAGGGAAGAACACCACCGCACCCAGCCGCCTGTGTAATGACAGGCGGACCGCAGCTCGGACGTGGGGTCGGCGCGTTCGCGCCGCTCACCGAGGTGGCAGCGAGCGGCCAGGTCGAGGCTGGGGAGTGACGGCAAGGTCGGCGGCCGGACAGCCGTCGGCGGTGGCCGCCTGGTCCTGGGGGTGCTGGACGGGCTGCGGCACGCTCTCGGGCTCACGGATCAGCAGCTCGCCCACCTCGCAGCCGAGCGTCGCGCGGATGACCTCCAGCTCATCGAGCTTGACACTGGCCGGATGCCCGGACCACAGTCCCGACATCTTGCCCGCGCTGATCACCAGGCCACGTTCAGCCAGGAGGCGCTGCAGCTCGCCGGCCTTCCAGATAGCGCGCTGGACGGCGGCCATTCGCAGGTTCCCCTTCATCGGCTCAGGCTCTCCCCAGGCCGAGCGGCGCGTTGCAGCCCGGCGATCCAGACGTCTTCGACATGGGTCCTGTGGACGTGCTCTGGCGACGTCAGGTATTGCAACTGTCTGAAGGCCTCTGCCTGGTGGCGGTCTTGATGCGATCGAGTAGGGGTGGGCTCCAGTGGGTGCCGTAGGCGGCCTGGAGTTGGGACAGTTGCCAGTCGTTGCCGGTCACGGTGTGGCGGCAGAGGGTGCTGCCGCAGCGGCAGTCCATCGACCATGCTTCAACGCCGCTGTGGGTGGCGTAGTCGATGGTCAACTCTTCGCCCGGGTCGATGTCGCGTCGTGCGATCAGGGTGGTTGCGTCGCGATGCCAGAGGTTGGGATCGCAGGAGTGGTTGCCGTAGCGCACTGGATGGGCGGGGTCGAGCAGCAGGTGGAGGCCTTCCTCGACGGTCAAGCTGCTGTAGGGCGGGGTGAGACAGGCCAGAGTCTCATCGTTGATGGTCTGTCCGCCGAGCCGCATGACGACCTCGTCTTGATGGATCTGCTCGATGGCGAACAGGCCGGTGGCGTGGATCGTGGAGGGCCTGGTTCGGGCGCTCGGCGTGAGCCAGCATTCACTCGCGTAGGCCGTGCTCATCGTGGATGTTCTCCTTCGAGTCAGAGGTGCGGTCATCGGAGGCTCGTCGCTCGGCGGTACCCGTATCGCCGGGTCGATGGTGGCGTTCCGTGTTCCTGGTTGTGTCGATGACGGCTACGTAGCAGTCTTTTGTCGCTCATCATCTACAGAACCAGTGTTCCCCGGCGGCGTAGC
The DNA here is from genome assembly GCF_040300065.1 of Nonomuraea sp. NPDC000554. Classification (NCBI taxonomy): domain Bacteria; kingdom Bacillati; phylum Actinomycetota; class Actinomycetes; order Streptosporangiales; family Streptosporangiaceae; genus Nonomuraea; species Nonomuraea sp. NPDC000554. The sequence continues at coordinate 125,328 of NZ_JBEPDC010000029.1, forward strand.
GGCTCCATGCTCCGCCGCTCTCCCTGAGGAGACGGGCGGTGGTCCTGTCGTGGTAGCCGAGGGCATCGGCGACGACGGGAGCAGGGATCTCAAGGAGTTACTGCCGGATGGCGGCGCTGCGAACGGCCGCACGCGAGCAGCTCATCGAGGCCTACGCTGCTCAGATCGCCGCCATCGCGAATCGACGTCATCCCCACGGTCGACATGTGGGAGTCGCTGACGGGCGTGGGCGGCGTCTTCGGCTTCCATCTGTACTTCCTCGCGCATGTGGACATGCGTTCGCGGGGCGGTCACCGACGGCCCCGCCGTCCAGGCGGCCTCCGGGCTCGGTGTCTTCCGATGATCGTCGGACGTTCATGCCAACGGCGGTTCTACCGTGCGGAGGATCACTCCCTGCTTTGGTAGGCAGCGTGGCACTTGACCTTGACGCCAGTGTCAAGGAATAGCCTTGCTGGCCGTCACAGCAGCGAAACCGGCGTGGATTCCGCAGCAAGCCGCGTGGCCGGCGCCGGGATTCAGGCCGGCGATCGGGAGGTGCCGTCCGTCCTCATGGGTCGTCTGACATACGAGCAGTACTGCGATGCGGTCGAAGCCGTGGACGCGCGCTTCGTCGAACTGCTGGCGGGTTCCGATCTGGAGACGCCGGTGCCCACCTGTCCCGGCTGGACGCTCGCCGATCTGACCAAGCATCACGGCACCACCCACCGATGGATGGAGCAGTTGGTACGACGCCGCGTGACCGAGCGCGTCTGGTCCAGGGACATACCGCTCGACCTGCCTCAAGACACGGCGGCCTATCCGGCCTGGCTGGCTGGGAGCGTGACACTGTCGCTGCGCACGTTCCGAAGCGCCGACCCCGACGCACCCAACTGGACCCACGGGGCCGACCAGCATGTGCGCTTCTACCCTCGCCGCCTGCTGTTTGAGGCGGTCGTCCATCTCGCCGACGCCGAACTCGCGCTGGGACGCCTTCCACGGATAGCGCCCGGCATCGCCGCCGACGGCATCGACGAGTTCCTGGAGAACCTGCCCTACTACTCGTGGATCGCCGAGCCGGTGAGCCGCCTGAAGCGCGACGGTGAACGGCTGGCGTTAACGGCCACCGACACCGGCGATACGTGGCTGATCACGCTCGGCGCCGGCTGCACGTGGGAGACCGGTCGCGGTGACACCTCCGCGGCGGTCGCCGTGCGCGGGCCCTGCAGCGATCTCCTGCTGCTGACCTATGGGCGGCTGCGACCCGCCGACACCGGGCGTTTGCGCGTGACGGGGGACGGCGAACTGCTCGGCGCATGGCTGGGCGCCACGGGGCTATGAGATCGACAATGAAGGAGGCATCATCGTGGCTGAAGTACCGTCTGACGCGGAGTTGGCGAGCTCGCTCGAGGGCGGATTCGTCAGCAGGCACGCCGACGTCAACGGGACCCGTCTGCACTACGTGGCGGGCGGGCAGGGTGAGCCCCTGCTCCTGCTCGGCGGGTGGCCGCAGACGTGGTGGGAGTTCCACAAGATCATGCCGGCGCTGGCCGAACGGCACCGGGTGATCGCCGTCGACCTGCGCGGCATGGGCGGCTCGGACAAGCCCTCGGGCGGGTACGACAAGAAGACGATGGCCGCCGACATCCTGGGGCTCGTCCTCCACCTGGGCCACGACCGCGTCGACATCGCCGGCCACGACATCGGCGGCATGGTCGCCTACGCCTTCGCCGCCAACCATGCCACCCACGCCCGGCGCATCGCACTGCTGGACATCGCGCACCCTGATGAGCGCTTCTACAACCACTCCCTGCTCCCCCGGCCCGGACGCCAGCAGATCGGCGGCGACATTCACGCCGGCCCCGGCCGCTTCCTGTGGTGGTTCGCCTTCAACCAGGTGCCCGACCTGCCCGAGCGCCTGCTCGCCGGCAGGTCCCGCGAGCTGATCGACTGGATGTGCGACTACCTGATCGAAGACTCCTCCGCCATCAGCGACCGCGACCGCGACATCTACGCCCGCGCCTACGCCGCACCGGACGCGATCCGCGCGGGCAACTCCTGGTACCGATCGTTCGGACAGGACATCGCCGACGAGAAAACCTACGGCAAGGTCACCGTCCCCCTGCTGGGCCTGGGCGGCGGCGAAGCAGGCCACATGCTCCTGCAGGCGGTGCTACCGGGCAAGGGCACCGATGTCGAAGTGGTGCAGGTGCCCGACAGCGGCCACTACATCCCCGAGGAACAACCCGAGATCGTTATCGAGCACCTGGCACGGTTCTTCGCCTGATGCGGATCTCAGGCACTACGAACACGACGGCCGGCCCAGCGCTCATCAGCGCCCGGTGGAGCTCGAGCTGGGCATCCTGCTCTGCAGAACGACGGCGAGCGGCGCGCCAGGCGCCGCTTGGCCTCACGATCACCACCACCCCGACCAGCGGCGAGGAGCCATCACGCGGGCATTCTTGATGAGTCACGTGGCGACAGGGGCAGAGCGTTGGCGGCACCCGGAACGAGCCTGATTCAGCAGCGTCCTCGCGGGTTCGGTTCCTGCTGGGGGCGCCCGAGGGCAGCTGCGCCGACCGCGCGCCGCGAATCGTGCGACGTCGGCGCGAGCAAACCGTCGATCACGTTCCGCGCCATCGCTACCCGGTCGTCGTCGCCGAGGCGCACGGCCAGATTGACGGCGTTGAGCAAGGCGCTCACTTGGAAGGCGGCAGATTCGGGATCGATGTCGGCTATCTCGCCGCGTGCGACGGCGTGGCGGAACTGCGTCGCGAGGGTCGTGTGCCAGGCGCGTTGTTGCTGTTGCAGGACATCCCGGACAGGCCCGGGGTGGCTGTCGAACTCCGGCAGGTTCGCGCCCCAGAAGCAGCCACCGGGGAACAGCGGCTGTACGGCGTAGTCGATCCACCGATCGACCAGGGCGCGAACGCGTGCGACGCCCGCAGGGGACCGCAGAGCGGGCCGGATGACCGCGTCGACGAATGCCTCGCGGGCCGCTTCCGCGGTGGCGAGCTGCAGCGCCTCCTTGGTCCGGAACAGGGTCTGGATTCCTGCCTTGCTGATGCCGAGATCCTCGGCCAGACGCCCGAAGCTGAGCCCGTCGAGCCCGTCCAGTGAGGCGATGTCGACCGCTCGCCGGGTCACGGCGCGCCGCGACTGCGCGCCGCGCAGCAAACGCCTGTCGGTGGTTTCCACGGCAGCCTGTCGCCCAGATGTAACCATACAGTCGATCGTATGCCGTCGGTCCGGTCCATGGTGTTGCCTGCCGTGCCGGCAGTGCCCTTCACGCCATGCTCAGTGCCCCCGATCAGAGCGGTTGAGATTAAAGTACGGTCGTACGTATGCTTTGATTGACCTCGACGCGCCGAGGTCGGCGTACGGACAAAAGGGGATGCTGATGCATGACATAACCAAGACGGCGACGCCACGGGTGACTCGGGATCATTCGACCGCGATCGTGTGGGTGCTCTGCTCGGCCGCGTTCATGGCGATGCTGGACGTGTTCGTGGTGAACGTCGCGTTCACCAAGATCGGTGAGTCGTACCGGGGTTCCTCGCTGGCGGACCTCAGCTGGGTCCTCAACGGGTACGCGATTGTCTATGCGGCGCTGTTGATTCCGGCCGGGCGTTTCTCGGATCGATTCGGACGCAAGGCCGGATTCCTGGTCGGGCTCGGAATTTTCACGCTGGCCAGCCTGGCCTGCGCGCTGGCGCCGTCGCTGTGGGCGCTGGTGGCATTCCGGGTCGTGCAGGCCATCGGTGCCGCCACCCTCACCCCGGCGAGCCTCGGGCTGTTGATCACCGTGCTGCCGCCGGCGAAGGTGCCGGCTGCGGTAAAGATCTGGGCCACAACGAGTTCCTTCTCCGCGGCCTTCGGTCCGGTGGTCGGCGGGGCGCTGGTCGAGGCGTCCTGGCGCTGGATCTTCCTGATCAATCTGCCGGTCGGTGTGGTGGCGGGAATCTCGGCCCTGCGCCTGGTTCCGAATCTGCGGCAGCGGGTGCGGACGAGGGTGCCCGATCTGCTCGGGGTGGCGCTGCTGGTCGTGGTGATCGGGGCGCTGTCTCTGGGCCTGGTGAAGAGCAGCGAATGGTCGTGGTCGAGCGGGGCGACACTCTTCGTCCTCGCCGTCGCGGTGGCGGGCCTGGTCCTGTTCGCGGTGCGGATGGTGCGGCATCCCGATCCGGTGGTATCGCCCGACCTGTTCCGGGTGCCCACGTTCGTGTGGGCCAACGCCACCGTGCTGGCGTTCTGCACCGCGTTCGGCGCGTGGTTCCTCAGTATCGCCATGTGGCTGGAGAACGCGGCTCACTTCAGCACCATCGAAACCGGGCTCGCCATCGTGCCAGGGCCCATCATGGTGCCGATCTTCGCCGCCGTCAGTCAACGGCTGATCAAGTGGGTGCCGGTGGGGGTCGTGGTGGCCGTGGGCAATCTGCTGTTCGCCGGCGGGGTGGTGCTGGTGCTGGCCACCGCTGCGACGCCCGTGCACTACGCCACCGAGGTGCTGCCGGGCTGGATGATTTCCGGCGTCGGCATCGGCCTCGCCCTGCCCAGCATGATCGCCTCCGCTGCCGTCGATCTGCCGCCGGACCAGTCCGCCACCGGCAGCGCGGTGGTGAACACCGCCCGCCAGCTCGGCTACGTCCTGGGCGTCGCCGTTCTGGTCGCCGTCGTCGGGTCGCTGAGTGTCGCCCCCGATCGGTTGCTGACCGCCTTCCAGCACGGCTGGTGGTTCATCGCCATCGTGGCCGCCGTCAGTGCGACAACGGCACTCGGCATCACGCCGCGTACCAGTCAGCCGTAACCGGAAATCAGGCAGCTGAACATGCAGACACCAGCATTCACCGCCCTGGGCTGCCGGTGTTCTCCACTGAGCGGCGAGGTGAGCACCGCGATCTGCACGGGTGTGGGCGAGCGTCTGCGCATGGTGGGGCTGGACGGGAAGACGGGGTTCAACCGGCCGCACCCCGTGAAAGCGCGAGGTCAGGCGTGGGACGCGGGGTTGCCGTGACGGGCGGCGCGTCGGATTCCGGTCAGCAGCAGGATGACCGCGACCAGGGTGATCAGCCCGGGCGTAGGCCCGAGGACCACGGCGTCGAGCACTGTCAAGATCCCCAGCGTCCACGCGATGAACGCAGGCGGGGTGATGTTGCGGCGGTCCAGCCACAACACCAGCAGGCCGACCATGAGGATTGGTATGCCGAAGCTGTTCAGACTCAGCCAAAAGGCGCTGTTGGCCGGGCTCATCGCGGCGAGGTCCTCTCCCCACAGCTCCCCGCTGAACCATGCCCCGGCGTGGCGTGCGGCTTTCTCCAGCACCAGGGCGCCGAGCGTGTGCGCGGTACCGACGAACGCGATGAGCCAGCCAGCCCACTTGATCATCCGAGTTCTCCGTTCTTGTCGCGAAGCCGCGCGGTGCGGCTCCATCGCGGTTGGCTATGCGGGGCCGTGGTCGCCGGCTGCGACCGCGGCCATTGAGGGCAACTGGGGCCGATGGCCTCCGCCCGGCCGCCACCAGGGGTGAGGTGCCGTCCGCGAGCGCACGGGCGGCCTTGCCCGGTGATGGGCGGCACCTGCTGGAAGCACTCCAGTTTCGGAACTAGAGTACCGGTACTAACGTTCCGTATCATGCAGACATGACAGTGAAAAAGCAAGCGGGCGGCCGCCCCCGCGACAGTCGCGTAGATCACAGAATCCTGCAGACCGTCCGTGAGCTGATCGACGAGGTCGGCTACCCGGCCCTGACCGTCGACCAGGTCGCGGCCCGCGCGGGGGTGGGCAAGGCGGCGATCTACCGCCGCTACGCCTCCAAGGCCGAGATGGCGTTCGCCGCCACCGTGCACGGCCAACAGCTACCTCCGTTGGCCGACACCGGCTCGCTGCACGGGGACCTGCTGGCGCTGGCCCGCGCGTTCCATGTCCGCCTGGCTGCCCCGGCGACCCGGCACCTCGGACCGGCCCTCGTGAGCGAACTAGCCGTCAACCCCGACCTGGCGACCCGGTTCCAGGACACCTTCCTGGCCGCCGAACACGCCGACTTCGCCGAAATCATCGAACGGGCCGTGGCCCGCGGCGAGCTGGCCGGACCTGTCGACCCTGTGGTCGCCCACGTACTTCTGGCCGGCGCCATCACCGCCGCCCTGTATGTCCTCCAGCTGCCCGTCGACGATGCGATGGTTGCCGGCCTTGCCGTCGCCGCCGCAGCCGGCATCACCGCCCTGTCCCACCGGCACCGCAGCGACCGCGACTGAGCCGCCGAGCCTTACCTGCAGCCGCGACACCACCCGGCCGGCAGCAGCGCGCTGGCGCGGGTGTGCCGGAACCAAGCGGGGCGTCCAGTCCGGCGGGCCGATACCGCGTCACCGTAGCGCGGCCACCTCGTCGCGCACCGTGCCCTCGCGTAGCGCCGCCAGGCACGGCGGCCGGTCGAGGTCCTCGACCGGCCCCACCGTGGCGAAGGTGGAATCGATCACCGTCCACTCCCCCGGATAATGTGCGCCGTTGCTCATGAGTAACCACTGCTCGGCGGCATCTGAAGGCATGGATGCACTCGGACCTGCACGCGCCCCCCTTCGCCGGTCTCGTTGGGTCTCACGTTCCGGCATGAGGAGATCATCTTTACCGTGCGCCACAGCCACTCTCGGTGTCGGAAAAACTACAGTGAGTGCTGACTCTGGAGCGGCCGGGAGATCATCGTCCGGCCCGATGAGAAGTCTGTGCCCGTACAGTCCCTTGCTCGAAAGAGAGCCAGCATGCCGCGCATCAAAAAGACCGCCATGGCCATCGCCGTGACCCTGACCGCCTGTACTGGCACGCTCGGCGCCTTCGCCGTCCCGGCACTGGCCGATCTCGGCGGCGCCTCCGGCCCGGGTGTCCGCGCCGCCGCCGTCGTCAACGCCGACGGCACCGTCGTCCGCTCCAAGGGCGTCACCGCCGTCCGCAAGATCGCCACCGGCCAGTACTGCATCCGGCTCGACTCCGATGTCAACGCCGCCAACACCGTCCCGGTCGCCACCACCCGGTGGGTGAGCGCGCCCTGGGACTCCAGCATCTTCGTCCGTCCCGACGGCGCCGCCTCCTGCGGGGACTCCCGCGACGTGTTCGTCGGCACCGGCACCCCCTCCGGCGCCCGCGACATCGGCTTCCACGTCATCGTCCCCTGACCGAGGCCGTCCTTGAGGCGGTCCGCCGGTTCGCCCAGGCGGTCCGCCGCCTGGGCGGTGACGGAGGCGGAGGGTATGGCAGCTGTCAGTCTCCGTCGTGATAGACCATGGGCCCGGCCGCGTCGATCGCCGCCCTGGAGGCATCTTTGAGCCACGGCTTCGCGCTGGAGGCAGAGGCGCGATTCGTGTAGATGGCCATGGTATTGATCAGATATCGGTGATCGGACCCGGTCCACCCGTACGTCTGTGCGTTGACCCAGGTGCCCGAGTCACAGAGGCCGGATCCTGGGCCCTTTCTGGGACACACAACGCCCCAGTCCTCCGAAGAGGCGTTGACGAGCCTCGATCGCGCGGTGTGGGCCCTGTCCGCGTTCTCCAGCGGAACGACCCACACGGACACCATGATCCGCTGGCCCGCCGGCGCGTTCGGGTTGACATAGGCACCCGTGACCATCTTGCTGCAGTGGGCTTTTCTGAGGGCGGTGCGGACATTGCTGTCGTGGTACGAACCGGGGCACTTGTCCACCCCACTCCCCTTGAGGTTGTAGCGCACCCCCTTGGCGGACGTGAAGGACTGCGGGAGCAGGGCGTCCACGGTGATCGGGGTCGGGTCGCTGTCCTTGTCGTTGAGGTCGGCGGTGTTGAACGGCTCCTTGGACGGCGTCTCCGTAGGCTCCGGGTCGGGTGAGTAGGTGGAGGAGGGCTGAGCAACGGCGTACGGCGTGCTGGAGGACGAGGTGTCCGAGCTCCCCTCGTCCGAGCCCTTGGCCGAGGCGTTCACGACCACCGCGGCGAGCACCAGACCGATCAGTCCCGCGCCGACACCGAGGCCGATCTTCTTCGACCGGGCGGGGTTGTGACCGGTCTGTGGTGGGGGGACGGGGGACGGCGCCGGGGGGCGGGGGCCGGGAGGAGGGGGCGGTACGACGGTGGGCGTGGTGGAGGCTGACAGCGCGGCCTGCCTCAACTGCGCGCCCCACTGCGCGGGAGCGGGCCGCTGTAACGGGGGCTGGTGGAGCCCTGCCGCCGCGAGGTCGGCCAGTGCGGGGCTGACGGCGGCCAGCCGCCCGGGGTCTGTGGAGGCCTGGTCGCGGGCGAAGACGCGGATGGCCAGCAGCGCGAACTTGTAGGCGTCGCTCTGCGGCGTGCCCTTCTGCTCGGCGGCGGGGATCTGCCAGTCGGGCGTTTCCACCTGAGGCAGGGCCTCCGCTCCGCCCAGCCGCATCGCGTCGCAGTCGATGAGGAAGCATTCCGGAGACGCGTCCGTGGCGAACAGCAGGTTCTTGGGCGACAGGTCGCCCACGACGATGTCCATCGAGTGCAGGCGGGCGAGCGTGTCGGCCAGGTCGGCCAGCAGCAGCAGGCGGTCGCGTTCGCTGACCCGCAGGCCGATCTGGCCGACGTACGCGTCGTCGTTGAGCAGGAACTCCATCGTCGTCAGTTTCCGTACGGTGCCCGACAGGGTCCGCAGGTCGAAGGAGAACCTGTGGGGCACAGCCCGCATCAGGAAACCGGTGACGGCGCCACCCGCCTCCACGAGCCCGGCGGGCCAGGCCGTCTTGTCGCACAACCACGCCGCGTCCCATCCAGGGAGGCGGCCGATCAGGTCCGTCATCGCGGTGAGGGCGGCGACGTCGAGGTGGCGCAGGACGTCAGGATCGTACTCCTTGTACGCGACGTCCCACTGGCCGTTGATCTTGCGGTCGAGTACCTCGTGGACCGTCCCCTGGCCACCTTGGCCGAGGCGCCGTCCGAGAGTGAGAGTGGCGCGGTCCGTCCGGCTCATCGGGCCTCGCTCCGCGGCCAGAGGGCCAGCAGGGTCCTGTCGTCGTCGAACGTCTCCCGGGAGAAGTCGAGCAGGTGGGCCAGCCACAGAGGGGACGGCGGCACGGCCAGGTGCTCGGCGAACAGCGCGCCGACCTGGCCGTCGCCGTCGCCGAGCGGATCGCCGAACCCGTCGGTCCCCACCAGCAGGACCTGGCCGGGCACCAGCTTCCCGAAGCACTGTTCCAGCTTCCGTGGCACCCTGGGGAGGGCCGTGACCGAGGTGGCGACCACGTCCCCCTCGGTCTTCGCGCCGAACAGGGGATGGAACCGGGGCCGGGCCAGGTCGAGCACCCAGGCGCCTGAGTCACCGACCCGGAACAGGGAGATCTCGACGCCTTCCGCGCCGGGGCGAGCCGTACCCGCCACGAGAGTGGTGGCGACGAGCTCCTCCACCTGTGCCAGGTCCGGCTCCTGCTCCAGCATCGCCGCCGCCTGCCGGTGCAGTGTTTCGACCGCGTACCCGACGACTGCCGGAAAATCGTTGCCTGGACGACCCTCGTCCAACTGCGCGTGGATGGCCCAGACCGCCGCGCGGCAGGCCTCGGCCGCTCCGACGGTCGCGGCGGTGGCGGCGGACACTCCGTCGGCCACGGCGAACACCACGGTGCCCGTCCCCTCGTGGACCACGGCACAGGTGGCGTCCTGCCGGGGCAGGCGGTAGTAGCGGTGCCGTTCTCCCCGCAGGGAAGCCGATCGAAGCGTCACCTCCGCGGTCGACCAGCCGTCGCATTCGGAGTCGGGGCACGTGCCTCCCAGCACGCGCGGAGGTGTCGGCTCGAACTCCGGGCCGGGAATGTCGATGACGACGCGTTGCCACGCCTGGATCCGATCGGCCTGCCGCCGTACGTGCTGCACGTGCCCGACCTCCTGAGCTCGCGCGTCAGACCTCGTCGATCGCCAGCCGGAACTGGTCCGGCCGGTTCACGATGAGCTGCGGGTTGCCGTCGGCCATGGCCCGGCCGGACGCGACCAGGCTCGCCGTCAGTGCGTGGAAGAACTCCGCGATCGCCCTGCCGATGTCGGCGCTGGGCAGCGCGACGAAGGCGAACTCCTGGCGGGTTGCCACCTGCAGCATCGTGTCGGCCCGCGCCGACCCGATCCCGCAGGCGATGATGTTGGGCGCGAACGGCGACGCGTTCCGGTCGACGAGCGTCCGGTGCGGGCCGTGCCAGTGCCGGCCGTCCGTGGGCTGGCCGTCGCTCAGGAAGAACGCCACCGGGCGGTGCACCTTGTAGCCGTCGTTCTTGAGCATCTGCACGTCGTAGGGGATGCGCTGCAACAGGTCGGCGAAGGCGGCGCCGTAGTTCGTCGCCCCGCGGACCGCGAGCTGCGGCAGCCTCTCGACCATCCGCATGTCGCTCAGCCCCTGCCGCAGCTGCACGTCGTCGGAGAACCCGAGGATCGCCAGCCGCACCTTCGCCGCGATCATCGGCTCCGCACGTAACCCGTTGCACAGCGCCGCCAGCCCCCCAGACAGATCCTGGTAATACGGGCCCATCGACGCCGACTCGTCCGCCACCACATAGGCGGGCAGCAGCACACCCCTCGTCTCGGCCATCGCGCCCCCACCGCCCCTTCGGCTCTGCCCCTTGTCAGGGAGACACTAGCGTCCTTATTTTGAAGATCAAAGACATGGAAACCAGGATTTGTCGCCTCTAGAGGGCGGGCTGGTGCCGTGCGAGGGGCGTTCCGTCTCCAGAGAGTGCGTGCACGCGCGGGATCACCGTGGGCGGCGTCGCGCGGTGCCCCGAATAAGCGCCCGCCAAACCGGCCGCGCTGATCATCGCGGTGGTGGTGCAGCTCGCCAGGTTGAAGAACCTGCCCTGGGTGCTCGTGCTGCTGGCGTACTCGCTGATGGCCAACCGCTCGGTGTTCGGACGCCGGATCTACGCCGTCGGCGGCAACCTGCAGTCGGCGGTCCTGTCGGGCGTCAAGGTCAAGTCGCTCGTCTTCTGGATCTTCGTCAACATGGGGGTGCTGGCCGCGGTCGCGTTCGACGTGTGGACCAAGCGCCGCGCCGGGGCCGCCCGCTGACCGCCACCTGGGTCACGGGCGAGGCGCGGCGCCGGTGCTGTCTCTGACGACGAGCTCGGGCTCGACCAGATGCCTGGCGTCGCCGCCCTCGCCCGCCATCCGATCCAGCAGCAGGCGGAACGCGTGCCGGCCCACCTCGTCGAAGTCCTGCCGGACGGTCGTCAGGGGCGGCCAGAAGTACGCCGACTCCGGCACGTCGTCGAAGCCGACCACGCTCACGTCGCCGGGCACGCCACGCCCCGCCTCGCGCAGCGCGCGCAGCACGCCGAGCGCCATCTGGTCGTTGGACACGAAGACCGCGGTGACCGAGGGGTCGCGGGCCAGGCTCCTGCCGAGCTGGTAGGCGGAGCGCGAGCTCCAGTCGCCGCGCAGCATCTCGGGCACCGGCCGGCCCTGGGCTTGCAGCGCCTCGCGCCAGCCCTCGATGCGGCCGCTGGCGTCGATCCAGTCGGCCGGGCCCGCCAGGTGCCAGACCGTCTCGTGGCCGAGGCTGAGCAGGTGCCGGGTCGCCCGCAGGGCGCCGGCCCGCTGGTCGACCATGACGACCGGCACCGGGACGTCGTCGCCCGCGTCAACCGCCACCACGGGGAACTCCGGCGGCAGGTGCCGAAGCCCCTCGGCCGCCGACTCGTGCGGTGCGAGGATGATCGCGCCGTCGACCGACTGCGACCGCAGCCGGTTCACGCCCTCCTCGATGGACCTGCGGTTGAGCGTGCTCAGACTGGCGATGCTGACCGTGAAGCCGCTCTGCCTGGCCGCCCGCTCGATGCAGTAGAGGGTGGAGGCGGGGCCGTACAGGGTGGTGTCGACGCTGACGACGCCGAGCACGCCGGAGCGCCCGGTGACGAGCTGGCGGGCGGCCGTGTTGGGGTGGTAGTCGAGCTCGCGCATCGCCGCCAGGACGCGGGTGCGGGTCTCGGCGCGTACCAGCTCGGGCGCGTTCAGCACCCGCGACACCGTCATCGCCGACACTCCCGCGAGCTCGGCCACGTCGCCCAGCACCGCAGGCCTGGCACCCGGCCCACCGTCGCGCGATCTCACCGCCACGTGCTCCCCCCTCTATCCGGGAACGCTAACAGGCGGCTCCTCCGACGAGGAGCCTCCGTGATCCCCTACGGGACGTTCCCTCACTTTTCCGGCATATTTGTGTTTTCGGTGATCAAGAGTTCACCGTGCCCCAAGACGGTCTGTCCTCGTACCTCGAACGCTAGGAGACCCATGCGCCTCGGACGCTTCCCCTTCGTGATCGCCGCCACCGCCATGGCGGCGCTCGCGGCCGTGCCCGCCGACGCCGTCACGGCGGGCGACGGGACCCTCCGGATCAACCAGATCCAGACCATGGCCACCCACAACAGCTACCACAGGGAGCTGACCGACGCCGAGAAGGACGTCCAGCGCAAGACCGACTCCGGCTGGTGGAACCTTCAGTACTCGCACACCGCGCTGCCCAACCAGCTCGGCGCGCAGCGGGTGCGCGGCATCGAACTCGACGTCTTCCCCGACCCGCAGGGCGGCCTCTACGCCAGCCCCCTCGTCCGGCGCGACGCGGGACTTCCCCCGCTGACCGACCCCGAGCTCCGCAAGCCGGGTTTCAAGGTGCTGCACTGGGCCGACCACGACTACGGCACCAACTGCTCGGCCCTGGTCACCTGCCTGCGCCAGGTGCGCGAGTGGTCCGACGCGCACCCCGGGCACGTGCCGGTGACGATCCTGACCGAGCTGAAGAGCACCGACCCGGCCAAGGAGGCGCTCGGCGGCGCCAAGAGCCCGAAGTGGGACAAGACGCTGCTGGACGCGCTGGACGCGGAGATCCGCTCCGTCTTCCCCGACGACCGGCTCATCAGGCCGGACGACGTCCGCAAGCCCGGCCTGACGCTGGAGCAGTCGGTGCTCAAGGACGGCTGGCCCAAGCTGTCGACGTCGCGGGGCAAGGTGATGTTCTTCATGGACAACCAGGCGCCGGAGATCCAGCAGCCGTACCTGGCGGGCAAGCCCAACCTGGAGGGGCGGGTGCTGTTCACCAACGCGCGCCCCGGCCGTCCCGACGCGGCGTTCGTCGGCTGGAACGAGCCGACCGGCGCCAACCTGGCGCAGATCCAGGACATGGTGCGGCGCGGCTACTACGTCCGCACCCGGTCGGACGTCCCGTTCACCGAGGCCAGGTCGGGTGACACCGGCCGGCTGCGCGCCGCGCTCGACAGCGGGGCGCAGATGATCAGCACCGACTTCCCCGTGATCGGCCTGTCCGCCAGGAACGGCAGCGACTACGTGGCCGAGTTGCCCGGCGGGGCCGTCGCCCGGTGCAACCCGGTGATCGCGCCGCGCGGCTGCCAGGACCAGAACCTGGAGAAGGGGGTCACCGCATCCGCTGAGCAGTAGGCGGGCAGGCGCCGGTCGTCCCGCTCGGGGACGACCGGCGGCCGGTCGTTGCGCGTGGCATGAGCGCCACGATTTGCCCCATATTTTGCCTACAATCGGCGCGAGAAGATCCACAACGAGAGGGGTGGTCGTGTGAGCGACCTTGGCCAGGTGCCCGAGGGGATCAACCCGCACATCCCGAGCGTCGCGCGCATGTACGACTACTACCTCGGAGGCAAGGACAACTTCCCGTCCGACCGCGAGGCGGCCGAGAAGATGATCGAGCTCGGCCGGCAGATGGGGAACGACGCCCGGCAGATCGCCCAGGAGAACCGCCGCTTCCTCGGCAGGGCCGTGCGCCTGCTCGCCGAGGCCGGAGTGCGCCAGTTCGTCGACATCGGCGCCGGGCTGCCGACCCAGGACAACGTCCACCAGGTGGCACAGCGGCACGCCCCCGGCGCGCGCGTGGTGTACGTGGACAACGACCCCATCGTGCTGACCCACGCGCGGGCGCTGCTCGCCAGGGACTCCGACGTCCTCGCCCTGCACGGCGACCTCAGGGACTCCGACGCCATCCTCGACGACCCGCGCGTCCGCGAGCACCTCGACCTCACCCAGCCCTTCGCCGTCCTGCTGGTGGCGGTGCTGCACTTCATCCCGGACGACGCCGAGGCCGGCCGGATCGCCGCGCGCGTCCGCGACCGGCTCGGGCCCGGCGGCCATCTCGTGCTGTCGCACGTGTACGCGGGCAACTCCAGCATGGACATGGCGAAGACGGGCCAGCAGGTCTACTCCGGGACGACGTCCGGCGGGATCGCCCGGCGCGGGTACGACCAGATCTCCGGCTACTTCGCGGGCCTGGAGCTGCTCGCGCCGGGCGTCGTCCCTGTCGCGTCCTGGGACCCGGACGCCGAACCCGGCTCCCCGATCGACTACGACCAGCCCGGCATCCTGGCCGGCGTGGCCCGCGTCCCCGGCTGACCACCGAGCCCACGGCGTGGGCCGGCACCAGAGCCTGAACCCCCGGATCCACATAAACCGCCCTCACCGCCCCCGCCCGCGAGCCGGTCAATGTGCCGGTCATCAGTAGGCGGTCGGACGGTCATCGAGCCAATTCGGCCCGCCGTCCGACCGGCCGGTGAGCGAGCCGGTCCGATCGGCCGGTCGGCGGCACGGATGGCCGGTTGGCCGGGGCGGTGTTACGCCCACCCTGGGCGCAGGGTGGGCGTTTCGGCGGGCGTGTTACCTCAGGCCTGACCAGCCCCGTGGCGTGGCCGAGTTCAGCGGCGTTCGAGGGCGGGTCGGCTGATGGGCGTGCGCCGGGCGAACGCCGGTGCGCGTTCGGGGAGGAAGCCGACGCCGATGGCGTAGGCCGGGATGAACCGGGCACCGGGGATCCGGTCCAGGATCGCGACCACCGCCTTCGGCGGCCCGTTGCGCCGACCCTCGATCACCGGGCGGACGACGCCCCGGTGCATGGCCCGCTGGATCGTCTGCACCAGCACCGTCGGCAGCCGGCGACGCCGGTTCACCTTCGCCAGGTCGCCGCTCGTGACGCGTCCGCGCCGTAGTGGGCCGGCCAGCAGCCGGGCGGTGGCGACGGCGTCCTGTACCGCGAGGTTGATCCCCACGCCGCCGATCGGTGACATCGCGTGCGCCGCGTCGCCGATGCACAGCGCCCCCTCGACGTGCCAGCGCCGCAGCAGGTTCAGCCGGACGTCGAGGTGCTTCACGTCGTCCATGGACCGCAGCGTGCCGACCCGGTCGGCGAACCGCGGCAGGGCCGCGACGATCCGCTCGCGGAAGCGGTCGATCCCCTCGGCCCGCAGCCGCGGGTCGAGCCCCTTGGGCGCCAGGTAGGCGATCTGGAAGTAGTCCTCGCGCGGTATGACGGCCGCGAAGTGGCCCTTGCGCATGCCGGGCACGAAGGCGGTCGCTTCGTCGTCCGCGTGGCGGGGCAGGCGCAACCACCAGACGTCGATCGGCACCGGGAACTCCCGTGGCCGCAGGCGCGCGCCCGCGCGGACGACCGACCAGCGGCCGTCGCAGCCCACGACCAGTTCCGAGCGCAGCTCGCCGGTTTCGCCGTCGGCCGTACGGTACCGCACTCCTGTCACCCGTCCCGACTCCCGGATCAGGCCGGTGACCTCGGTGTCCATCCGCAGGTGGAAGTGCGGTTCCGCGCGGCCGGCGTCGGCGAGCAGGTTGAGCAGGTCCCACTGCGGGACCATCGCGATGTACGGGTGCGGGGTCTTGAGCAGCCGGAAGTCTGCCAGCACGAGCGTGCTGCCGCCCTCGACCGGGAAGGCCATCTCCTCGACGCGGCTCTGCGGCAGCGCGGCGAACCGCTCCCCCAGCCCCAGCTCGTCCAGGAGCCGGAGGGTCGAGGGGTGCACGGTGTCGCCACGGAAGTCCCGCAGGAAGTCGCCGTGCTTCTCCAGGACGGTCACCTCGACGCCGGCCCGGGCCAGGAGCAGGCCCAGCACCATTCCGGCAGGTCCGCCCCCTACGACGACGCAGGTTGTGTGCTCGGTCATAGCCCACCTTTTTCATCGTCTGTTGAATAAATTCAGCATGCCCCGATGGGGCCGCCAGGTCAAGCGGTGGCGGCTGCCAGGACTTTCACCGGCCCTTGGCCATGTCCACAGCCGTCTCGGGAGAGACCTGTCGTGTCATCACCGTCCAGCTCGGAGGTCCACGTGAGTCACCTGATCGCCATCGCCTATCCGGACGTCGCCACCGCCAACCAGGTCCGCGACAAGCTGTTCGGCCTGCAGAAGGAGAACCTCATCCAGCTCGAGGACGTGGCCGTCGTCGAGCGCCGTCCCGACGGGAAGATCAAGCTGCACCAGACCCGCAGCACGGTCGGCGTGGGCGCGGCCGGCGGCGCGCTGTGGGGCGGGCTGATCGGCCTGCTGTTCTTCATGCCGCTGCTCGGCATGGCGCTCGGCGCCGCGGGCGGGGCGGCGGGCGGCGCGATGACCGACGTCGGCGTGGACGACAGTTTCATGCGGGAGCTGGGCACCAAACTGGCGCCCGGCACGGCGGCCCTGTTCGTGCTCGTGGTGCGGAGCACGCCCGACAAGGTGCTGCCGGAGGTCGCCAAGTTCGGCGGTCACATCATGAAGACCTCGCTCAGCAACGAGGCGGAGACCCAGCTGCGCCAGGCGCTCGAGACCGCCGGCGCCCCGTCCTGACACCGGCATCCGCCGTCGGCCTCAGGCTGGTCGTGGCAGCGACCGCCCGATGGGAGCCGACGGCGGATGAGCTCCGAAGCACCGCTCAGCCGAGGAGGAAGCCGGCGCGGGGGCCGTTGCCCTCGTAGGCGCCGTCTCGGGTCCACTCCGTGGTGCTGATGGAGAACGTCTGGCCGGGGAAGTGGCCGTAGAAGCCGGGGCTCGGGATGCGCATCCGCACCTTGAAGCGGCCCTTGCCGTCGGTTCTGGCCACGCCCATCTGCGTGCTGTGAAAGATCAGGCGCACCTGCCCGTTGCGGATGAACCCGGACCCGGTCAACGTGATCGTGGTCCGCGTGGTGCCGCGTTTCGGGCTGATCTTCAGCCTCTTCTCCGCGTGGGACGACGTGGCGGAGTCCGGACGCGACGCGCCCGGAGCGGCCGAGACCCAGGGCGGCCGGTCGAAGCCGAGGCGAGACAGCAGGCCGCCGCCGGCCCACGCGTTGATCACGAACGCCGCGACCACCAGCAGGACGATCCCGCCGAGGACGCCACCGGCGTCCGTGCGGCGCCTCGGCGGCGGTGGCGGGACCGGCGCCGGGTCAGGCGGCAGCGGCGCCGGGCCCGCCTTCTTCTTGGGCTTTCCGGGCGACCCGGCCGGTGAGGGCGCGGGGCCGGACCGGCCGGTGACGGCCCTGCGGATCTCCTCCAGGTCCTCGTTGGCCGTCATGCGTCCAGCTCCGCCCCTCGTCGGGTGTCGGCCGCCACCCGGTCGGCCACCAGCCGTGCCTCCCGTGGGGCGGCGGCCGCCCCGCGCCTGTCGGCCGCGCGCATCCGGGTCAGCGTCCTGGCGACGACGCAGTAGAACCCGGCGTGCAGCTCGTCGAACGTGGGCCGCATCCCCTCGCGGAGCACCAGGTTCCCCAAGGCGCCCAGGGCCGCGTCCGCCTGGGCGGCTTCGGGCACGCCCGCCAGCTCGGCCTCGACCTCGGGAACCAGCCGCAGCCAGTGCCGGGCCGCACACGGACGCGGGCACGCCTGGCACCAGATCCGCTCGGCCGGCCCGGCGTCCCGGGCGGCGAACCCGCCGGGTGTGTCACCGGCGGCGGGCTCGGGAACGACCGTGACCCAGACCGGAGCCGGGTGGCCGCTCGCGTCCACGACGAACGCCTCACCGCGGCCCAGCAGGGGCACCTGCTCGGCCACCTGGCCGAGCGCGCCGCCGCCTGGGTCCTCGGCCAGCCGGTGGGTGAGCCGGTTGGGGAACAGACGCGTCACCGCCTCGGGAAGCTGCCGCGGGCTCTGCGTCACCAGGACGAACCCCTGCCCGTACGAACGCTGCGTCGAGATCGCCGTCGCGGTCGCCTCCGCCGCGGCCGGGACGCGCTCCGGTCCCTCCCCGACGGAGGACCCCCCGCCGAGCAGCAGGTGCGCCTCCTCCAGGACGGTCAGATGGCCGAAGCCGGGCAGCGGGTTCGCCCGCCGGTAGGCGACCAGCCCGGCCAGCAGCAGGCCGAACGCCAGCTGCCTGGCCGCCCGGTCGCCGAAGCCGGCCAGCGTGATCACCGCGGGCGCGGACAGCAGCCGGCCCCAGTCGATCCCCGCCCCAGGGCCACCCGCCAGAGCGTCCCCGCCCGCGCCCGCCACCAGGCTCTGCACGCGCTGGCCGAGCGAGGCGCGCAGGTTGGCGGCCTGCTCTCCGGCGCCGCCGTACACGCCCGCGTGCTCCAGGACCGCGCGGTAGAACGTGGCCACGGTCGGCGGCTCGTCGCCCTGGTAGAGGTCGGTGACCGCGTTGCGCAGCGCCGCCGCCGCGAACGGCCAGGTGGCCGACAGGCCGGTGGCGGCGTCCAGGCATTCGGCCACGGTGTCGGCGAACGCCGCCGGGCTCACCCCCTCGGGGACCGCCAGCGGGTTGAGCTGCGTGCCGTCATGCCCCAGCCGCAGGGTGGCGGCGCCCATGGTGTCGTACTCGGTCTTCTCCGGGTCGATGACCAGGTACGGAGTCGCGTGCTCGCGCCACATGCGCCGCAGCAGCGTCATCACGGTGGTGGTCTTCCCGAACCCGGTCAGCCCGGTGACGAGGAGATGCTGGTTCAGGTCCGGCACCCGCAGCAGGTAGGGCCGCCCGCCCGCCGAGCGGCCCAGCCACACCCCGGCCCCCGCGGTGTCCGGGGCGTAGCGGGCCACGACCGCCGGACGCCGCGCGTGGACCGTGACCGCGTCCATCGGCAGGGCGGCCAGCGGGAGCAACCCGGCGGCGGTCTGCGGGGCGACGATCGCCCCCGCCCGGACCAGCTCCAGGACGCCGGAGCGCGGAAGCGCGGGCGCCGGCTCCGGTGACAGGCTGGGGACGCCGAGCGCCGCCGCGAGCTCCGCGGCCACGCCGGGGTCCTCCGCGGTGACCGTGAGGCTCGCGTGGAAGGTCACCAGCGCGCGGTCCAGGTCCTCCAGGGCGGCGAGCGCCGCGACGGCCTCGTCCCTGACCTCCTCGGCGTCGTCGTCCCGCACGGCGACCGGCCGGCTCCCGGCGCGCCGCCGGACCGCGCGGCGCAGCACCGGCAGGACGGCGTGCGGCGGCGCGAGCGGCGTCAGCGTCACCCCGGCCCCGCAGGGCCCCGCCGCACGCTCGACGGCGTCCAGAAGCGCGCCCCACCGCAACCCGGTACGCGGCCAGAACGCGACTCCCCGGCCGGGCAGCCGCGCGCCGGGGCCGGGAGCCAGCCGCCACGCACCCGG
>NZ_JBEPDC010000030.1:0-142380 GCF_040300065.1 Nonomuraea sp. NPDC000554
TTCGATCTGCGGGCGGGCGGAGGGCCGGGGTGCGGCGGCGCGCCGCGCCGCCGCCTTGATCTCCTACAAGAACAATTCGGCAATGCTCGTCCCCCGTTGCTGTCAGCCCTGCTGCCACCTCAGCCATAACACTTGGTGCCGGTCCCGACGAAGAAGGGACCCGACGTCGGTCACCCTAGCCGCGGTCGGCGAGCGGCAAAGCGCGCGATCGCCACGGCCCTGACCACTTCGATGCGAACTGCAGGCAGGTGCATGGTGGCATCGTTCAGGTGCAGATTGAACGGATGGCGGTAGGCGGCAAAGGTCGGCCCTATGCGGCGGCGTTGCTGTACAGCACTCCGTCCTGCGCCATCAACTGGGCGGTCACCACACTCGGTGGCTGGCTGGAGCATATGCTCGCCAGCACCGGGATCAAAGGGCTCGGAGAAGGTCGTCATCTCTCCGCATGAAGCCTACCGTTGATCGTTTGCCTTGACTTGGGGAGCTGTGGTTCTTCCCTGGGGATCGCACCTTGACACCTCGAATATATGGCGGCATATCAGCACAAACCACACAAATCACGCAAACCACCGAGCATGATGGCCAAGCAAGTCCTGCCTAGCTAACGATATGGATATATCCCGCCTTCGCGAATGGTGCGCGGCTTTACCTTACTGTGGCCTTAGGTGATAATCACTTGGCGTGCGCTGATGTTGGGCGCCCATCGAAGTCCCTCGGTCGAAGGGGAGCTTGGTGCAGTATCGGAGCCTCCGCCCATCGCAGGTCAAGCTTGACCCACAGAACCCGCGCCTGCCTGACGGAACAACCAGCGATCGCGAGGCGATCAACCGGCTATTGGATGATGGAGCAGAAGCGCTGGTTAATTTGGCCCGAGACCTCGCCAAGACGGGCGAAAGCAATCCTTCCGAGCTACCAATTGTGATTCGATCTGGATCTAAGTATCTGGTTGTCGAGGGAAACAGGCGCTTTGCTGCTCTAAAGTTGCTGAAGGATCCGGCTTTGGCCGATAGGGAGATCCACCAGAAAGCGTTCAAGCGCGCGGCTGGGCTTGGGCCGCCCCCATCGACAATTTATGTCGTTGTGGCCCCCAGTCGGGAAGTCGCAGACCGTTGGATCGTACTGCGACACACGGGAGAGAACAACGGCGTCGGAACAAAACGATGGAATGCAGAAAACACAGCGAACCATCGGCGTCGCAATAATGCGGCGATAGATTCGGGCACCTTGCGTGCGCTGGCAATTGCGGACGAGTTGCTAGACGCGTATCCAAGCGATTCGGAAATTGTCGAGCTTGTTCTTAAGGTTAGAAGAGAAAAGCTAACCAACATAGGGCGCTTCTTTGCGCTCGATGTCATGGCGTTGCTGCATCTCACCCTTGAAACTGACGAGACAAACGCCGCCCATGGACGCGCTCTTTGGGCTCAGCATGATGCAGCCCAATTGCGTGAGTTCTTCCTTTGGGCACTGACCTATATCGACATGAATTCTGTCGACGCATACAAGAATCCAGGTAAGCGCAAGGAAGCCATAAAGAGTGTGGCGCACCTTGTACCCGGACTTGCGGATGCGATGGACGAACCTCGAAGGCTGGCAGACTCTAAGCGGGAACGGGACCATGATTCTCGGGAGGTTCCCGTAGACCCAGCGACAGAACAGACGGGTGATGATGAAACCCCCCAGCCTTCACAGGGCACAGAGACTGAGGGCGGGAAAGGCGAAGCAGGCAGCAATGAACGGCAAGATATTCTCCCAAAGCCGAAGCCTTCTACAAATAGGCCAGAACAGTACCTTCTGCAAGGCTTGAAATTGCCAAATCATCCGGAACGGATCCGGCAGTTACTGAGGGAATGCCAGAATCTAGAAATAGAAAAGGCGCCCGGCATTGCATGTGTCGTGATCAGGGTTCTCGTTGAGTTGTCGGTTACTACACCTGGGGCTCTAGCCCTTACGAGTGCTGAAGAGAGAGACAGTCTCAAAGATAAGATAATGCGCGCGCTCGAACACCTGGACCCATACATCACCCGCCAAGGCAAGCGAGATCTGGAGCTAGCGGCGGCGTATTTGGAGGCGTCGGATCTAGGGTTGGAGTACCTCAACGGATTTGTGCATAATCCAAGCCTGACTCCGGACCCCCATCTAGCTAGGCGATTCAGTAAGGCGTTTAGGCCCCTGCTCGAGCGAATGGACGCGAAACTCTAGCGACATGTACTACATTTCACCGCTTAGATACCCTGGCGGCAAAGGAAAGCTGGGGCCGTATTTTGCAAGAATTTTAGCAGATCAGCCGGCAGCTATTGAAGCTTATGCGGAGCCCTACGCTGGCGGGGCCGGAGCCGGTCTTTATCTACTTTCGGAAGGCTATATAGATCGACTCTTGATCAACGATTTAAATCCCGGCATTGCTGCCTTCTGGCGATCTGTCGTTGAGCGGCCAGAAAGCCTTGTGGAGCTCATACAGTCCGAGGTCGTCAATATGGACTCCTGGCATCGACATAGAGATATATACCTCAATCCCGAGGAACGGGATGATCTCGAGCTGGGTTTCGCGACGTTCTTCTTGAACAGATGTAATCGTTCAGGCATTTTGACTGCGCGGCCTATCGGTGGCATGAATCAGACTGGAAAGTGGAAGATCGACGCCCGATTTAATCGCGCAAATCTCATCGAACGTGTCCAGTTCATTGCAAAGATGGGTTCTCGAATTAAGGTCTCTCAAAAACCTGCACTCGACTTCCTGGCGGTTGTGGGGCGCCGGAAGCTTCCCATTCTCCTTTATGTCGATCCTCCATACCTGGTTAAGGGCGAAGAGCTCTATATGAGCTCGCACTCGTGGCGCGACCACGAGGAGTTGGCCAGGATGCTCCTAAAGATCCGTCACCCCTGGATCCTTACCTACGATTACGATCAGCGGATTCGTGAGCTTTATCCGTCGAGTCGATGCTTGAGATATAGCATCTCCCATACTGCCCATGACCAAAAGGTTGGATATGAGTTCATGCTCTTTAGTGAAGATCTTAGGGTGAATGACGTCACTGTGGCTTCAAATCGAAAGGGTGCCTGGACAAGATGAGTTGTCCACATTGGTGACCTTGATTAGCCGGTAATGCGTGAATAGACGGAGCCTCTTGCCAACCAGCAAGAGGCTCCGTCTGCTAGCGGATGATGTGATCGCGAAACACCTCATAAGCGAACCTGCCGATAGAGGCAAGCGCCGCCAAGGTACCGGGCAACCACCAAAATTTGCTGCCCTTGATCTCGTGGTTCTTCCGCTTCTCTGCCATGTTCTCCTCCAGTCCGCCACCTGCGTGGCCCCCCACTCAAGGTGCGGACGGAGAACACGTTGGTCACGATACTACATCAGTCGGGTCATGTATGGGTATGTCGGCTATGCCGACCGCAATACAAACGTGGATCCTTGATCGTAAGGTGGTAGATCATCGAGCGCTCTATGGGTCCGGTTGATGTGATCGACTTGCTGGTATGCGAAACAGGGATAGTCGCAGACGGCTATGTGTGAGGCGGATCCGCCGTTAACTGATTTACGGGCGGCCGATTTGGAGATCCATCTGACGTGAGCCGTAAGAGTGATCGATCGATAGGCTGGACTGCAATCGCATCGGCCAGCGTACGGCGGCGCTGGCCGTGACCGGCCGGAGAGCCGCATCGTGGCCAGGGGCCGTCCGACGCCGTGGGGCCGCCGCAAGGGGACTGCCTCAAGCCTGTGGGGATATTTAACCTGTGGGGATATTTCTTATCCGTTGATGTAGCGTCGCGTCGACCTGCACGGATGGTAGAACCCTCGGTGTGGATGAGCGGCGAGATCGGTTGCAGGCGCTGGGTGAGCTGCTGCGGAGGCTACGCAGAGATGTGGGGCTGACTGGTAAAGATCTCGCCCGGCGAGCGCAGATAGCGCAGCCTACGATCTCTCGCATCGAAACTGGGCAATTGCTTCCCACGCCTGGCACGGTGGAGCGGTTAGTCGCTGCGCTCGGCTTGGACGGTGCTGGGCGTGCCGAGCTGGACGCTCTTCTTGTACGGCTTCGCGAGGAGGTCTCTCGGCTGAAGGGGGGACTCGCTGGTCGCGAGGCAGCGAATGCTGCACGGCTGAGGGCGGGGCATCGGGTCGTGTGCTTCCAGTCAGCCATGATTCCGCCCATTCTGCAGACGGCTGAGTACGCGCGGTTGGCGCTCGCCGTCGGACGCGACGTTGAGGCCGGCGATGTAGCGAAGGCGGCGGTTGTGCGGGTGGAGGCACAGACCGTGCTTTTCGACGGCGCTCGCGAGTTCTCGTTCCTTCTGACCGAGGGTGCCGTACGGACGTGGCCGGGGCCTCCGTCGTTGATGCTGGCGCAGCTCGATCGGTTGGGCCAGGTGGCCACGCTCTCCCACGTGAAGTTGGGCGTGGTGCCGTGGGGTGTGAAGGTGCCGGCGTTTCCATTGCATGGGTTCACGATCTACGACGACACCGTGAGCGTGGTCGAGAGCTTGACGGGTGATCTCACGTTGACCGGCCCCGATGAGTTGGCCGCTCACGTCGAGACCTTCGAGGCGTTCGCTGGTGTGGCCGTGTACGGGGACGAGTTGCGCAAACTGCTGGAATCCATCGCCGATGACTATCGCCAACTGGTCGAGCGCCTAGAGAAGTGACGTATTTATGCGTCGAATAGCTTGAGCTACTTCTAGGGTCACTCATACGCTGGCGCCATCCGATGTATAGCCCCCTAGACGACGGAGCTTGCCCATGTCGGCCTGGCGCTTCTCCCGCTACTTCCTCGGCTCCGCTCTCTCCATCACCGAGGCGCGACGCTTCGTGACCGCACTCCTGCGAGGCTGGCCCGCAGTCGACGAGGTCGAGCTCATCGTCAGCGAGCTGGCCACCAACGCGATACGCCACTCCGCCAGCGGGCGCTTCGGAGGACGATTCCTGGTGAGCATCCAGGCCCATACGGACCGCCTCTGGGTCGGCGTGCTCGATGAGGGCGGCCCTTCCTCCCCCAAGGCCTTCCGCTCGTGGACGGAGGGCGAAGGAGGGCGCGGCCTGCTGGTCGTTGCCAGCCTGGCTATCGACTGGGGCGTCTGGGGTGACGAGCACGGTCGGACGGTATGGGCCGTGCTGTACACAGGACCGCAGACGGCGTCATGCCGATGACCTCCTGCCTGTCACCGCATCTTCCTTCGCCGCAGGCGTCTTGTGTGACGCTCGACTGGTGCCCCGCTCGCACGGACGAGCGGCGTCGGGTGATTGCCTGGACGTGCGACTGCCGGAGCGTCTACTACGAACTGTGCGAGTCTGGCGGTCTGGCCTTCATCCGGCGCGTCACCAAGGGAGGCCAGCAGGTCGCCGTCGAGACTCCCCGCGTACGGGCTGGTGAGGCTCGCGCCACGTGGACTGCGCTACTTTCGGGCACGATGCGATGAGCCCGCGCGGTGTCCCCAATCGGCGGTCAGCGATTCGTGCGGTTAGCTCAAAAACCGGCGAACTGGTCAAAAACGTACTGTCAAGGGGGATAGACGGCAAACCGTCTAGGGGCCTAGACTCGCCCTTAGTGATCAGAGGGGGATCGATGCCGCCGAGCGACGTTGAGCGTATTGCCGCGATAGAAGACCCGTTCCAACTACTCCGGGTCGCTACGGAGCGTCTCAACGCTGCTCAGCAGGAGGTCGCGGAGCTATCACGGCTACGTCGGCGGGTGATCCAAGAGCTACATGCCCAAGGGCTCTCATACGCACAGATCGCCAAGGAAGCCGGCCTTACCAGGGGCCGGATTCACCAGATCCGGCACACCGGTCCAGCTCCCGAAGGGGCCTTCCTCGGCACGGGCACGATCACCCTGATCACACCGCTCAAGCGCGAAGCCACCAACGCCCGGCCGGTGGTCGCGATGGAGGATGTCACGGCAGCCAAGCGGTTGGAGGACCTTGCCCGCGGCTTCGACCTGCCGGTGGAGTTGGAGCACGTCCCGCTCGGCGGAGAGATCGACGTCAACCGGCCGAACCTCATTGTGGTCTGCGGACCCAGGCTCTCGACCGTCATGGGCGCGCTGTACGAGTCCGATCCGGTTCTGGAGTGGGTCAAGGACGACGTCTGGACCCTGCGTGACAGCCGTACCGGCACCGTTTACCGCTCCGGCTCGGACTGCGAGCCTGCTCGGGCCGTGGATTACGCCTACCTCGGACGCCTCGGGCGGCCAGACGGCAAGGGCAACCTCCTGGTGTTCACCGGCATCCACCCTCAAGGCACGCTCGGCGTGGTGCAGCTCCTCCAGACCGAGATCGCGACCCTCTGGGGCCAGGTAGGCGACAAGCGCTTCTCCACTGTCGTGGGCGTCGAGTACGACCCGGCGACCGGGGAACCGGTCAAGGCGGAGCTAGCCAGTCCGCTGTACCGGCACGAGGAGGACTGAGACGTGCGGGTCACCTTCGCCACCGAAGCGGCACCCGGCCGGCCGAACGAGGACTTCGTCGCTGCAACTCCTGAGGCGGCCGTCCTCCTCGACGGCGCGGGCACTCCGCGCGGCTCCGACTCCGGTTGCTCACACGGTGTGGCCTGGTACTCCCGCACCCTCGGCTCCACCCTCTTGGCCTCAATGACTCCGGGCGCCAGCACCCTGGCCGAACTGCTGGCCGAAGGGATCAAGACGGTCTCATCACTCCATGACGGAACATGCGACCTGGCTCACCCCGGCTCGCCCTCAGCTACGGTGATCATGCTTCGGCGTACGAACGAGGCTCTGGAATGGCTCGTCCTGGCCGACTCCGTCCTCCTCTTGGACCTCGTGGACGCTGCGGAGCCCATGGCCATCTGCGACGATCGCGAGGCCCAGGTAGGTGTGCTCTATCGGGCAGATATGGATGCACTCGACTCCGGCACTGACGAACATGTCGCGGCCCACCGACGCTACGTCGAGACCCTGCGCTCCTACCGGAACCGCGACGGCGGTTTCTGGGTTGCTGCCACCGATCCCCTTGCGGCCTACCAAGCGCTGACCGGCAGCATGCCCACCGGCCAAGTCCGCGCCGCCGCGCTCCTGAGTGACGGCGCCTCTCGCCTCGTCGACCGCTTCAACCTGGCCACCTGGCGCGAAGCTCTGGAGATACTCGGCCAACGTGGGCCGGCGGACCTCATCTCCAGAGTCCGGGCCGCGGAGCGATCCGACCCGCGCGGCGAACGCTGGCCTCGGGGCAAGACTTACGACGACGCCACCGCTGCACACGTTTCACTCGGTACGGCGGAATAAGCATGTGATGTTGTCGTACCGGTTGAAGCTATTCAACATAACGCTGGTGGCCATCTGGTCCAGGCGCCAGCCGTGCGCCTCGATCGCCTCAACGAGATTGGCGATCTCAGGCAGGCTCCTGCCGTGCGATGCCTTGTCTGTAGAAGCGCTGAGCCGGGCGACGAAGACGCGTCGCCCCTCCGCATGGGCCTGACTGGCATCTTCGATGATCTGATGCCGACCAGAACCACTGCCACCAAAAAGCACCATAAAGGACGCACCTTTCCTTCATCTCCCGCATTCAGGGAGAGTTTCCTCGCAGTAGAACATAACGGGCATAATCCCAGCACAAGCGAGGTAGACATCGAGGACATCTCGCTCATTTCGCTCCAGCAAAACGACGGGCGCTCCTGAAATTGAGCGATCAGTGTTTACCCCCCTAGACAGTTGGGGCACACTCTGGCTATCGTCCTCTGCATAGCCCCCTAGACAGATCTTCGAAGCGACGCGGTCGCAACCGTCTAGGGGGATAGACGAAGGAGGTGGTGGACGATGGCGCTTCAGGGACCGATCCCTGTGACGTTCGAGATGGTCTTCCCGCACGGCTGCTACATCGTCGGGGAAGTCGAGCCGGTCAAGGACTTCGACGCCTCGACCAACGGGCGGTTCGTGCAGGCACGAGACAAGCAGGCCCGAGAGCTGGTCTGGCAGGTCTCGGTCATGGACGCGGACCCAACGGTCAAGGCCGCTCAGAAGACAGTCGGTGTGAAGATCCTCTCCCCCGTGCAGCCGGTTCCGCCGGCGCCCATGCCGGGGCTGCCGTTCACACCGGTCGAGTTCGACCACATGACGGCTACTCCGTACGTGAACGGCAACGGCAGGCTCGCGTACTCGATCCGGGTTCGCGAGATGCGGGCTCCCCGGCCGGTCGGCAAGCCCAACTCCACAAAGGACGCGGCGTGATGGGGCGACGGAGGCAGGCTCGGCCGATGGGCGTGATCACTCTCAACACCAGTTCCGGTGCGGTCGCCGAGAACCACGCCTACCAGCTCCGTACGCCGATCCTGGCGCTGGCGTTCGGGCTGGTCCAGGTACAGGTCACCACGGCTGCGTCGGACCGGGTCACGGCGGCTGAGGTGGAGTTCGCGCGGCAGCTCGCCAAGCAGGCGCAGGACTTCGCTCGGTGCGTAGAGCGGATCCATCGGCACGGGGTGGCGGCGGCATGAGGAGTCTCGGCCCCTACACCTACGTGACGCTGACGATGACGCCGGACGCCGCGCCGCGCCTCGGTGTTTCCTTCCACACGGCTGACCTGTGCATCCGCGCCGGTGTGCTCGACAAGCCACGGCCGTACCTGGAGATCTCGTCTACCGAGGCGGACGTGGCGATCTCGACCACTGGGGCCGACCACGTCACCGAAGCCGATCTGTGCACCGCTCGTCAGCTCTTCAACGCCGCTGCTCGCTACCTGGCCGACTGCGAGCGGCTGCACTTCGAACAATCGGCCAAGGGCGCCCCCGGCACGGCGGCCTGAGACGCAAGCGGGGCCGCAGGAAGCGGCAACTTCCGGCGGCCCCTCGGTCTTCCACACACTCCACATGCTTGGAAGGACTCCAGCCTAATGTTCAAGAAGATGCCCGGCGAAGAGCCGCTTCGCATCGTCTCAACCACACCCGACACGGCGGTCGTGTTCAAACCGACCGTTCTCAAGACGCCCGCGATCATCACACTCATCATCTTCGGCTGGCGGGCCGTCGCGAGTCTGGTCCGCACCGTGTGGCGGCATCCGGTCGCCGTGCTGGTCTCGGCCGTTCCTTGCGCACTGTTCGTTCTGTACGGGTGGCGCGTCGCGCTGCTCCTCGTCACGCCCGTGCTCGTGGGGCTGGTCTCCTGGGCCATGCTCGACCGGTCCAGCTTCGCCCGATGGATGGGCTGGCGGTTGCTGGCCTGGTGGCGGCTGGTCTCGGTGTACCGGCGGCACTGGCAACCGGTGATGGTCATCTCCGGTCTCGGCAGGCACGTCCAAGGGCGCGACTACCTGCCCAAACTGGGCAAGGCCACCTGCACCTCGTGGGCCGACCTGGTCACCGTCCGCATGCTCAACGGGCAGGCGGTCAAGGACTGGGCGGACCGCACCGACAACCTCGCCCGAGCATTCGGCGCGAGTTCCTGCCGCGTCTCGGTCGTCCAGGGAGGGCGGTTGCGTCTCACCTTTCCTCGGTGCGATCCACTCGCCGTTCCACTACCTGCCATACCGGTCCCCGAGACTCCCACGGTCGGCCCCATCGAGGTCGGCAAGCAGGAGGACGGGCGGCCGTGGCTCCTCAAGATGCTCGGCACTCATGTCCTGGTCGCGGGCGCCACCGGGGCCGGCAAGGGCTCGATCATCTGGTCCACGATCCGCGGGCTCCTCCCTGCCGTTCAAGCAGGACTTGTCGAGATCTGGGCACTCGATCCGAAGTTGATGGAGCTGTCCTTCGGCCGTGCTCTCTTCGGCTCTCGCTACGCCGCCGATCCCGCTGACTGTGCCGACCTGCTGGACGACGCCGTCAAGGTCATGCAGGCTCGCGCCGCCCGCTTCGCCGGCCACCAGCGGGCCCACACGCCGACCGTCGAGGACCCCTTCGTCCTGGTTCTCGTCGACGAAGTGGCCTTCCTCACCGCCTACCAATCCGACAAGGAACTGCGGCGGCGCATCTCCGCTGCCTTGGCGACGCTCACGACCCAGGGCCGCGCGGTCGGGGTCGGCGTCATGGCGGCGCTCCAGGACCCACGCAAGGAGGTCATGAACATCCGCAACTTGTTCCCCGACAAGATCGCGCTCCGGCTCGACGAGTCCGAACAGGTGGACATGGTCCTCGGCGACGGCGCGCGAGACCGTGGAGCGCTGGCAGACCAGATCTCTCCCCGGCCGGATGTAGGCGCTGGCGTCGGTTACGTCCGGCTGGAGACCTCGCCCGACCCGATCCGCGTCCGCGCCGCCTACGTCTCCGACGACGACATCCGCGACATGGTCGCCGAGTTCACTGGTGAGGTCGCATGACGCTCATCCACTTCCTCGACGGCCTGCGCTGCGCCGACTGCGGCGTCCTCAATGTCCTGTGGCTCGATCCGGTCCGCGCCCTGGTCGAGTGCGCCGAGTGCGGAACCTCCGCGCTCGTCGTCCCCGAGATCGGAAAGGAGGTCCGTTGAACAGTCCACACCAGCCAACGGAGATCCGGATCTCTCACCGCTCCACTCCTCGGGCACTCCGCATGGCTCAACCACTCGCCCGTGAAGTCGCCGAAGAGGTCGCCAAGCTCAACGGCGTCTGCGTCCGACCGGTCGCGCTTCGGCGGCTGGACCTGGTCACAGGCAAGGAAGAGATCATCGATGTGCCGTGCGGCGCGACGCTGGAGAGCAAGTGTCCTTCCTGCGCCAAGCGCAACAGACAGCTCCGGATGGCGCAGTGCCGGGAAGGCTGGCATCTCGCCGAAGAGCCTGCCGTCAGTCCTGAGGCGGCCACCGAGGAACAGCGCTGGCTCGTGGAGTTCCGCGCGGACATGCAGGCTCGACGGGATGCGGCGGCGAGTGCCGAAGAGGACACCTCCGACTGGGACGCGGTCCTCGTCGGCCTCGACGAGGAGATCAACGCTGCGGGGATGCGGGGCCACGTGCTCGGCCGGACGGCACCCAAGCGGGTGCGCTCGACCAGGCGGCGGCAGGACGCCCCGGACCTCCCCAGGCGGAAGATGGCCAGCACGACACTCGGGCGTACCTTCGAGTCCTCGGATGGGAAGGTCTTCCGGCCGTCGCTCTTCGTGACGCTCACCCTTCCGT
Organism: Nonomuraea sp. NPDC000554; assembly: GCF_040300065.1. NCBI lineage: Bacteria > Bacillati > Actinomycetota > Actinomycetes > Streptosporangiales > Streptosporangiaceae > Nonomuraea > Nonomuraea sp. NPDC000554. The sequence continues at coordinate 11,037 of NZ_JBEPDC010000030.1, forward strand.
CGTATGGCAGGGTGCGTGACAGCGTGCCGGTCGATCCCGAGAGCTACGACTACGGGCGGGCCGCCCGCGACGCGCTGCACTTCTCCAAGCTGGTCGATCGGTTCGTGCAGAACCTTCGCCGGGTGGCCGGCTATGACGTGCAGTACTTCGCCAGCGTGGAACCTCAGAAACGGCTCGCGCCCCATCTGCACATGGCGATCAGGGGCACCTTGCCGCGTGCGGAGGTCAAGCAGATCGCGGCGGCGACCTATCACCAGGTGTGGTGGCCGTCCTGCGATCAAGTCCGCTTCGAGGGCGAGCACCTGCCCGTCTGGCAAGACGGCATCGGCTACCTCGATCCCGACACGGGTGAGGTGCTGCCCACCTGGGACCAGGCCCTCGACGAGCTGGACCAGGACGACGCGGCCGAACCGCTGCACGTGGTTCGCTTCGGCGACCAAGTGGACGTCAAAGGCGTGCTCGCCGGGACCCCGGACGCCGACCAGTGCATCCGCTACCTGTCCAAGTACCTGACCAAGAGCCTCGGCGAAAACCTCGACGGCCGTGCTCAGCGCGAGCATGCGGCCCGCTTCGTCGAGGCCCTGCGCTACGAGCCCTGCTCGCCGACCTGCCCGAACTGGCTGCGGTACGGCGTGCAACCCAAGGGTGCCAAGGCTGGCATGGCTCCCGGCCGGTGCCGCTCCAAGGCTCACAAGCCTGAACATCTCGGGTACGCGGGCCGTCGCGTCCTCGTGTCGCGGAAGTGGTCGAACAAGACGCTGGCCGAGCACAAGCAGGACCGCCGTACCTGGGTCCTGGAAGCGCTCGGGCAGGCCGACGAGCCGACCGACCCACACCGCTATGTCTGGCGGCCGGCGAAGCCTGGCGATCCGGATCTCGCTCCGATCGGCGTACGGCTGCTGCGGAGCGTCGCCGAACGTCAGCGCTGGCGAGCCCACCTGCGGGAGCTGGAAGCCAGAGCCACCGGCCAAGATCTTTCGGCAACTGGAGAGGAGGCAGCGTAGTGGACAAGCTTCTGAACGTGGAGGAGGCGGCGGAACTCCTCAACACCTCCCCTCGCTTCGTCCGGCGGCTGATCGCCGAACGACGGATCGAGTTCGTCAAGCTCGGCCGACCCGTACGCATCCGCGAGTCGGCGCTGATCGCCTACGTCGTCGAAGGAACCGTCACGCCCATGCGGACGGCCGACACCCTCCCGGCACCGAGGAGGGCTGCCTGATGGCGAACAAGGACGGCCACCGGCGTTTCGGCAACATCCGCAAGCTTCCTTCCGGAAGATTCCAGATCCGCTATCCCGGACCGGACGGCCGGATGCACACCGGCTCAACGACCTACGCGACCAGGACGGATGCTGACCGGGCGCTCACGCTCATCGAAGCTCAGATGATCTCGGGAGACTGGACCGACCCGGATCGCGGCAAGGTCGAGCTCGGCGAGTACACCCGCGCATGGATCAAAGAGCGTCCGGGTCTGCGTCCCAAGACGGTCGAGCTCTACACCTGGCTTCTTGAGCGCCACATCATCCCCACCTTGGGCGGGGTCGCGGTCGGGAAGCTCACGACGCCGCTGATCCGCTCCTGGCGCACCAGCCTCCTCGAAAAGGGCGTCTCCATCTCGACGGCCGCAAAGGCCTACCGCCTACTGCGGGCTGTGCTGATGACGGCGGTCGAAGAAGACAAGATGATCGCTCGCAACCCGTGCCGCATCAAGGGCGCCGACAACGAGCAGACTCCCGAACGCCCCGTCCTCACCGTCGCTCAGGTCTTCGAGCTGGCCGATCGGATGGCCGACAGGCGTTTCAGGGCCCTGGTGCTCCTGACGACCTTCGCGAGCCTCCGCTGGGGTGAGGTGATCGCGCTCCGCCGTACCAACATCGACCTCCAGGCGCGGACGGTCCAGGTACGCGAACAACTCCTCGAACTCGACGGCGGGGAGATGCCCCTCGGCCCGCTCAAGTCCCGTGCCGGCCGACGAACGGTCAGCATTCCCGAGGCCATCGTCCCGGCCCTGGCGGAACACCTGGTCACGTTCGTCGACCAGGCCGACGACGCCTTCGTCTTCCTCGGCAAGCGCGGGGCCTTCCTGCGGGGCGGCAACTTCCGGCGCGAGGCCAGGTGGGCGGAAGCCCTCAAGGAGATGGGTCTCCGGGGCTTCCACTTCCACGATCTACGGCACACGGGCAACACGCTTGCCGCCCAGTCAGGCGCGAGCCTCGCCGACCTGAAGGCGCGGATGGGACACGACAGCGACCGGGCCGCGCTCATCTACCAGCACGCCACCCGCGAGGCAGACCAGAAGATCGCGGACGCGCTCAACGCGCGAGTGAAGGCCGAGCAGGAGACCGGAGGTGACAACGGCGGCTCGCCCGCGAAAGGCTAATGGCACGTTAATGGCACGAACACCCCGTCACAAGATCAGTGGCGGGGTGTTTTGGCTGGTGGAGCCTAGGAGATTCGAACTCCTGACATCCTGCTTGCAAAGCAGGCGCTCTGCCAACTGAGCTAAGGCCCCGGGAGGTGATCGGTAGCTGTGCGTGCTCCGGTCGTACACGGTAGCAACAGCATAGTCGCCGCCGCCACCTGGTTGATCCGTGGCGACGGTGCGGGTCAGCGGGGTGTGGAGGCCGAGCAGGTGCCCAGGTCGTCGGTGAGGATCAGGTCGGGGAACTCGGCGATCGAGTCGAGGATGTGGGTGGCGCCGCCCTTGAGGAGGCGTTCGCGGCTGTGGACGCCGGTCATGACGCCCGCCACCAGGGACGCTCCCGCCCGCCGCCCGCAGAGCATGTCGCTTTCCGAGTCGCCTGCGACGGCTACCTGCCGGACGTCGTCGATGCCGAGGCGGAGTACCGCGTGCAAGACCATGTCGGGCCAGGGGCGGCCGCGGCCGCCTGCGTCTTCGGGGCAGATGGCCAGGTCGATGTGGTCGTCCCAGTTCAGGAAGCTCAGGATGCGGCCGAGGGTGGCGCGGCTGAAGCCGGTGATGATGGCCAGTTTCACCCCGGAGCCGTGGAGCTTGTCGAGAACCTCCTGGACTCCGGGCATGGGAACGAGGCCCGCGCGGTCGAGCGCACCCTCGTACGAGCGCTCGAAGGTCAGGTTGGCCGCCTGGGCCTGTGCTTCGTTGCCGGGGAAGATGCCCCGGAACACGTCGATCTTGGGGCAGCCCCGGGACCGGTGCACGTGGACCATGGCACGCGCGTACGCACCTGTCCCGGGGACTATGCCCTGAGTCGCGATCGCCTCGGCGAAGGCGCGTTCGACCATGGCGATGTCACCGACTGTTGTGCCGGCCAGGTCCAGGCACGCCAGCTTGATGGGGACGACGTCACTCATCGCCTCGCCAGGTCGGTTAGTTCTCGCTGCCGGTGGCCTCGGTCCAGAGATCGAGCTCGGCTCGGTCGGCCTGCACCTTGCGCCAGATCAGCAGCCCCCCAAGAGCGATCAGCGCCAGAACGAGCAGCTTCTTCACGGTGTGACCCCACTTCTTCGACGGCCTCACCTGCCGGGGTGAGGCCCAACGGTTGACTTGCAGCCTAGCAAGGGATGGCTGCGCTCCCTGTGTTGCGCACGAACCAGATGTACCGAATGCGCAAAGAACCAGCATAGCCGGACGCGATAGACATACCCCCCATGGGTATGCTACCTTCTCGCTCGCCAGATACCCCCGGTAGGTATCAGCAAGGCTGAGGAGGATGTCATGGAGACGGCCAATCCGCGCAGGTGGTGGGCGCTTGTCGTGCTCGCCGCCGCGCAGTTCATGGTGATCATGGATACGTCGATCATCGGGGTGGCACTGCCCGACATGCAGCGGGAGCTCGGGTTCTCTCAGAGCGGACTGCAGTGGGTGTTCAACGCCTACGTGGTCGCGTTCGGCGGGTTGCTGCTGCTCGGCGGGCGGCTGTCCGACCTGCTCGGAGCCAGGAAGGTGTTCACGTCCGGCTGGGTGATTCTGATCGCGGGGTCCGTCGTGGCCGCGGCGGCGGGAAGCGCCTGGGTCGAGATCGTCGGACGGGCCGTGCAGGGAGTCGGCGGAGCGCTCATCGCCCCCGCGTCGATGACGCTGCTGATGATGCTGTTCGGTGCCGATCAGAAGGAACTGGGCAAGGCCATGGCGCTGTACGGGGCCGCGGCGCCGGCCGGCGGCACAGCGGGCGTGTTCCTCGGCGGAGTGATCATTGAGTACCTGAGCTGGCCCTGGGTGTTCATCGTGTACGTGCCGATCGGGCTGGCCACACTGGCCGCCACCGGGCTGCTGCCCGCGGTGCGGGGCAGGCGGGGCTCCGTGGACGTGGTCGGGGCCGTGTCCGTGACCGCCGGCATCGCGCTGGTCGTCTACGCCATCGTGAGCGCGAACTGGATCGCGGGCGCGGGCGGGGCGGCCCTGCTGGCCCTCTTCCTGATCGTCCAGCGGACGGTCAGGGAGCCACTGATGCCGCTGTCCATCTGGCGGACGCCGGGGCTCGCCCCGTCCAACCTGGCGATGGGCCTGCTCGGCGGCGCCTGGATCCCGATGTGGTACTTCCTGAACCTGTACCTCCAGCAGGGGCTCGGCTACGGCGCGTTCGCCAGCGGGGCGGCGCTGCTGCCGATGACCGTCGCCGTCATGATCTTCATGGTCGGCATCACGGCCAGGCTGCTGCAGAGGTTCGGGGCCAAGCCGCTCATCGTGATCGGGCTGGCCGTGCTGGCGGCGGGCGTGGCGGGGCTGTCGTTCGCCAGGCCCGACGGGACGTTCACCGTGGACGTGCTGCCCGCCAGTCTGGTCGCGGCGGTCGGTATGTCGCTGGCCTACATCCCGGCGATGATGTCGGCCATGTCCGGCGCCCGTCCGGAGGAGGCGGGGCTGGCCTCGGGGATCGTCAACACGACCTACCAGGTCGGCTCGGCGCTCGGCCTGGCGGTGATGACCGCCGTCGCCACGAGCCGGGACATCGAGAGCGCTTTCATGGGAGCGGCCGTCGTGGCCGCGCTCGGCGCGGTGCTGACGGTGGCGTTGATGCGGACGCGGCGAGCCACCGCAGCCCAGGACGCACCTCAGAAGGCAGCCCAGGAAGCCGCCTGACAAGTAGCAGGAAGCGGTCCAGGAATCGGCAAGTGCGACCTGGCTCGCACAGCCCTCCGAAATACCCTAGGGGGGTACGGTGTTAGTATCGTCAGAGCGAACGAAAAGGGAGAGAGTCATGAGCACCGCCACCTTCACCGTCAAGGGCATGACCTGCGGCCACTGCGTGAGCTCGGTCAAGGAAGAGGTGAGCGAGGTCGCCGGTGTCACCTCCGTGGAGGTCGACCTGGCCAGCGGCCTGCTGACCGTCGGCAGCGAGGGCCCGGTCGACGCGGCGAGCATCAGCACCGCCGTCAAGGAGGCGGGCTACGAGCTGGTGGCCGGCTCATGAACACGGCATCGAAGCTCGGCCTCTACACGGCGGGGCTGGCGGTGGTCTTCGCCGCGGCGCTGGGAGCCGGCAGCGCCGTCGGCGAGGTCGCCCCCGTCGAGCAGGCAACCCACCACGAAGCAGCAGCACAACCAGGCAAGAGCGATACCCCCGGGGGGCTCCAAGTGTCGCAGGACGGCTACACCCTCAACCCGCTGACCACCGACGAGAACTTCCGGTTCACGGTGACAGGTCCCGACGGGAGGCCGGTCACCGAGTACGAGGTCCAGCACGACAAGAAGCTCCACTTCATCGTGGTGCCGCGCGATCTGTCCTCCTTCCAGCACGTCCACCCGGAGATGGGCCCTGACGGCGTCTGGTCGGTCAAGCTGTCCTTCCCGCAGGCGGGCGACTACCGCGCCTTCGCCGACTTCGCCCCCAAGGGCGGCAGCGGGCTGACGCTCGGCGCGGACGTCCAGGTGGCGGGCGACTTCCGGCCGAAGCCGCTGCCCCAGGTCAGCCGGACGGCCGAGGTCGACGGCTACACTGTCACCCTCGACGGCGACCTCGTCCCCGGGCGGTCGAGCAAGCTGACGCTGAAGGTGAGCAAGGACGGCAGGCCGGTCACCGACCTGCAGCCGTACCTGGGCGCGTACGGGCACCTGGTCGCGCTGCGCGCCGGCGACCTGGCGTACCTGCACGTCCACCCCGAGGCCGGCGACACGCCCGGCCCGGACATCACGTTCTACGCCGAGGCGCCCAGCGCGGGCGACTACCGCCTGTTCCTCGACTTCAAGCATGACGGCAAGGTTCGCACGGCCGCCTTCACGGCGAAGGCCACGGGCGGGTCGGCTGTCACCGCTGAACCCACCACTGAACCCACCACTGAACACAGCGACCACACGCACTGATCGCGGGAAAGGAGAGGTGATGTCTTCGCTCACTGACGACAAAGCTGTCGAACTCTCGATCGGTGGCATGACGTGCGCGTCCTGCGCCAACCGGATCGAGCGCAAACTGAACAAGCTCGAGGGCGTGACCGCGACGGTCAACTACGCGACGGAGAAGGCGAAGGTCACCTTTCCCGACGGCCTCGACCCTCAGGAGCTGATCGCCACGGTCGAGTCGGCCGGCTACACGGCCGCGCTGCCGAAGCCGCCCGAGGCTCGGGACGAGCAGGCCGCGGAGCCCGACGACGAGCTGCGCCCGCTCCGCCAGCGGTTGGTGACCTCTGTCGCGTTGAGCGTCCCGGTGGTGGCGATGGCGATGGTCCCCGCGTTGCAGTTCACGAACTGGCAGTGGCTGTCGCTGACGCTGGCCGCGCCGGTGGTGTTCTACGCGGGGTGGCCCTTCCACAAGGCGGCTTGGACGAACCTGCGGCACGGCGCGGCCACCATGGACACACTGATCTCGATCGGCACGCTGGCCGCGTTCCTCTGGTCGGTGTGGGCGCTGTTCTTCGGGTCGGCGGGCACGCCGGGCATGACGCACCCGTTCGAGTTCACGATCGAGCGGACCGACGGCTCGGGCAACATCTACCTGGAGACCGCGGCGGCCGTCACGGCGTTCATCCTGGCGGGGCGCTACTTCGAATCGCGCTCGAAGCGCCGGGCGGGCGCGGCCCTGCGGGCGCTGCTGGAGCTGGGCGCGAAGGACGTGGAGCTGGTCGACGGCCGGCGCGTCCCCGCCGACCAGCTCTCGGTGGGCGACAGGTTCGTCGTCCGGCCCGGCGAGAAGATCGCCACGGACGGCGTGATCGAGGAGGGTACCTCGGCGGTCGACGCCTCGATGCTGACGGGTGAGTCCGTGCCGGTGGAGGTGGCTCCCGGCGACCAGGTCACGGGCGCCACGGTGAACGCGGGCGGCAGGCTGATCGTCAGGGCCACCAGGGTCGGCGCCGACACGCAGCTGTCCCAGATGGCCAAGCTGGTGGAGGAGGCGCAGACCGGCAAGGCGGCCGTACAGCGGCTGGCCGACAGGATCTCGGGGGTGTTCGTCCCGATCGTGATCGCGCTGGCGCTCGGCACGCTGGGCTTCTGGCTCGGGACGGGAACCGGCACGGGGGCCGCGTTCACGGCGGCCGTGGCGGTGCTGATCATCGCCTGCCCGTGCGCGCTCGGCCTGGCCACGCCCACGGCGCTGCTGGTCGGCACCGGGCGGGGAGCCCAGCTCGGCATCCTGATCAAGGGTCCTGAGGTGCTGGAGTCGACGCGCAGGATCGACACGATCGTCCTGGACAAGACCGGCACGGTCACCGAGGGGCGGATGACGCTCACCGGCGTCCACCTGGCTGAGGGGGAGGATCGCGAGGAGGTGCTGCGGCTCGCGGGCGCGCTGGAGCACGCCTCCGAGCACCCGATCGCCCAGGCCGTCGCCAAGGCGGCCCGGTCCAGCGCCACCGTCGAGGACTTCGCCAACGTCGAGGGCCTCGGGGTCCAGGGCATCGTCGACGGGCACGCGGTGCTGGTCGGCCGTCCGAGGCTGCTGGAGGAGTGGTCGCAGCACCTGCCGGTGGAGCTGGCGCGCAAGCTGGCCGAGGAGCAGGCCGCCGGTCGCACGGCGGTGGCGGTCGGCTGGGACGGCAGGGCCCGCGCGGTGCTCGTGGTCGCCGACGTGGTCAAGCCCACCAGCCGGGAGGCCATCGAGCAGCTGCGCGCGCTCGGCCTCACCCCGGTGCTGCTGACCGGCGACAACGAGGCGGTCGCGCGGACGGTCGCCAAGGAGGTCGGCATCGACGAGGTGATCGCCGAGGTGCTGCCCGCCGACAAGGTCGACGCGGTCAAGGAACTGCAGGCCAAGGGCAGGGTCGTGGCCATGGTGGGTGACGGTGTCAACGACGCCGCCGCGCTCGCCCAGGCCGACCTGGGGCTGGCCATGGGCACCGGCACCGACGCGGCGATCGAGGCGGCCGACCTCACGCTGGTGCGGGGCGACCTGCGGGTGACGGCCGACGCCCTGCGCCTGTCACGCAGGACGCTCGGCACGATCAAGGGCAACCTGTTCTGGGCGTTCGCCTACAACGTGGCCGCCCTGCCGCTGGCCGCGCTCGGCCTGCTCAACCCGATGATCGCCGGTGCGGCGATGGCGTTCTCCAGCGTCTTCGTGGTGAGCAACAGCCTGCGGCTGCGCAGGTTCACATAGCCGGGGCCGATCCGACGGCCGGTGCCTTCGCGGCACCGGCCGTCCTGGCGTGCGGGGCATGTCAGGACTTGTACGACTCGGGCGTCATGCGGGTGGGCACGGCGATCCGGTTCCAGGCGTTGATCGTGGCGACGGCCACGATGAGCGCGGCCAGCTCCTCCTCGGTGAAGTGGCGGGACGCCTGCTCCCAGATCTCGTCCGTGACGTCGTCGGTGGAGAGCCTGGTCGCGGCCTCGGTGAAGGCCAGGGCGGCGCGTTCCTGGTCGGTGAAGAAGGGCGCCTCCTGCCAGACGGCGACCGCGTGCAGCCTGGTGTCGCTCTCGCCCGCCTGCTTGGCGTCGGAGCTGTGCATGTCCACGCAGTAGACGCAGCCGTTGATCTGGCTGGCGCGCAGCCGGACGAGTTCGAGGAGCGGCTTGGGGAGGGTGCTGCCCGACACGAAGGCGTCCAGGCCGGCCATGGCCTTGTAGGCGGGACCTGCGAGCTTCCCGACGTTCATTCTCTGGGTCATGGGGGCCAATCTAGGAGGGTCTTGTCCCAGGGATAAGCTCCAATTTCCGGCTAAACGATTGGGCCAAGATGGACGTCCACATAACCCTGCGGGGGCAGGGTGACCTGGCCGCTCAGGTGTACCGGCAGTTGCTGGACGCCGTCCTCGACGGGCGGCTCAGGTCGGGCGAGCGGCTGCCGCCGACGCGGGAGCTGGCGCGGCGGCTGGAGATCTCCAGGAACACGGTCGCCGTGGCCTACGACCGGCTGGTGGCCGACGGCTTCCTCGTCGGACGCGCAGGGGCGGGGACGTTCGTGGCCGCCCAGCCGGTGCGCGGGCGGGCCGCGCCGAAGGGCGTGGTGCAGCCGAGGGCGGTGTGGCGGTCGATCCCGGCGCCGTCGTGGACGGGGCCCGCGGGGTTCAGGTCGACCACCGGTCCCGCCGCGTACGACTTCCGCGTGGGGGTGCCGGATCCGCGGCTCTTTCCGATCGAGGCCTGGCGCAGGCTGGTGGCCCGCGAGCTGCGGGTCGGCTCGGCCGGATACGGCGACCCGTCCGGGCATTCCGGGCTCAGGGAGGCCATCTCCCGGCACATCGGCATCAGCCGCTCGGTGCGCGCGGGCGCCGACGACGTCCTGATCACCCACGGAGCCCAGCAGGCGCTGGACCTCATCGGCCGCGTGCTGATCGAGCCGGGGACGTGCGTGGCGGTCGAGGAGCCCGGCTACCCGCCCGCCCGGCTGCTGTTCCGCTCGCTGGGCGCGCGCGTCGTCGGGGTCCCCGTGGACGAGGAGGGCCTCGACGTGTCGGCCATCCCCGACTCGGCCCGGCTGGTGTACGTCACCCCCTCGCACCAGTTCCCGCTGGGCACGCCGATGTCACCGGCCCGCAGGAACGCCCTGCTCTGGTGGGCGGAGCGCCGCCACGCGGTCGTCATCGAGGACGACTACGACAGCGAGTTCCGCTTCGGCGACCGGCCGCTGGAGCCGCTGCAGAGCCTCGACCGCGCGGGCCGGGTCGTCTACGTCGGCTCGTTCTCCAAGACGCTGCTGCCGATGCTCCGCCTCGGCTTCCTGGTGGCCCCGGCCTCGCTCGGCCCGGCGCTGCGCACCGCCAAGCAGCTCACCGACTGGCACGGCGAACTTCCCACTCAGGCCGCGCTGGCCCGCTTCATCGACGAGGGCCTGCTGTCGAGGCACATCAGGAAGGCGACCCGCGAGTACGCCGCCAGGCACGCGATGATCGCCGAGGCGCTGGCAGGCGACGACCGCCTGGAGCCCGTCCCGTCGGCGGCGGGACTGCACCTGTGCGCCCGGCTCGCGCCGGGCGTGACGCTGCGGCCCGTGCCGGGCCTGGCGCTGGAGAGCCTGGAGCAGTACTTCGGCAGCGCGCCCGCGCAGCCCGGCCTGGTGCTCGGCTACGGCGCGATCACCCGCGACGCCATCCCCGAGGGCCTGCGCCTGCTCGACACCGCGCTGTCAGGGGTGCCTGCGGGACCAGAACCGGCGGGCCCGCACGCCTGACAGCTCCGGCTCGTCGGGCGGCGACGGCTGCTGCACGATGACGACCGTCGCCCTCGCGTGCCGCGCGCAGTACATGCTGGTGGACGGCAGCAGGAACCGGCTGATCATGCCCCTCCTGCTCCGGCCGAGCACGAGCAGGTCGCCCTCCCTGGCCAGGTCCACCAGGTGGTAGCCGGGGTCGCCGACCTTGCCGACCACGGCCATGGTCAGGTCTTCGGGGACGCCTCCCGCGACGTCCTCGAACACGCCCGCCACCACCTCGGCGCAGCGTGCCTCCTCCCCCGCCCTGACCGTGTGCTGCACGGGCAGCGCCTCGGGGAAGGGATGGACAGGCGCCCGGCTCACGTGCACCGCGAGCAGCGCCATGCGATGCAGCCTGGCCGCACCGATGGCCCAGGCGAGTGCCCACCGTGAGGCGGGAGATTCATCCAGCCCCACGATCAGTCTCGCTCCGACGGGCAGTTCATGGTCCACGGCGCCCTCCTCGACGAGGTACTCGACCATAGTGCTCCACTCGCCCGGTTACCGGGAGGTGGCACTTTCCGAACTATGGAGTCATCCGTGAACCCGGGGAGTGGAACGCGGGTGGGTGCAGCCACGTCCCGCTCTCGACCGGCGGCTCGACGGTGCTCTTACACACAGGCTCACTACTTTGGTGGCCGCCACGGGGTACGGCAAGTCCATCGCGCTCGCGGGCTGGTGCGAGGCCGTCGGCGGCGTGCTCCACCGGCTCGGTCCCGCCGACCGCGACCTGCCGACGCTCGCCGGGGCGCTGGTCGGCGCGCTCTCCGCTGCCGTCCCCGGCCTGCGACTGGGCCTGGCACCGGCTCGGGGAGGCGGGGACGTCGGTGGCGGCCGGGCCGACCCGGCCTGGCGGCAGGAGGTGCACGTCTACCGGGGCGTGGCCGACTTCTTCGCGGGACGGCTGACGGACGCGTCCGGGTCGCTGGCGCGAGCGCTGTGGTGCGGGCCGATGACGGTCAGGGCCGCGGCGCACGCGCTGCCCACGCTCCTGGACGCCCGGTGCGCCGCCCATGCCTTCGCCGGCGAGCTGAACGCGGCCGAACGTACCGCAGCGGAGGGCATGGCGTTGCCCGCGGCCGAGCTGTCGGTGTCGGGTTTCGCTGCCCACCGCGCGCTGGCGAGCAGGTTACGGGGCGACGCGGTGGCCGCGACGCGCTGGTGCGAGGAGGACGCGTCCCGGCTGCCCGCACGCTCGCCGTACCAGGGCCGCTGCCTGGCGGAGCTGGCACACGCGTCGGCGCTGCTCGGCAGGACGGCCCAGGCCCGCGCGGCGCTCGCCGAGGCCGAGGCCGCCGCCTCCAGGTGGGCGTTCACCCGGCAGCACGTCCTCCAGGCGGCGGTCTGGGTGGCGGCGGCGAGCGGCGACCTGGACGAGGCGGTGCGGGCCTGCCTGACGGCGGCGGAGCTGGCGGAGAGACAGGAGCACCTGGGGTTCCTCATGTTCGCGCTGCACGACCTGGTGCGGCTCGGCGTGCCCGCGCGGGCCGCGACCCGGCCGAGCTGCGGGCCGTCGCGGGCGGGTTCGAGCAGCTCGGCCTGGTGCTGTACGCCGCCGAGGCGAGCGCCCAGGACTCGGCCGCGTACCGGTCGGCGGGCAGGGGGAGCCTCGCCAGGGGCGCGCAGACCAGGGCGTGGGCGCTGGCCGGCCGCTGCCCGGGGGTGTCCACGCCCGCCCTGGTGGAGCTGGCGACGCCGGAGCTGACGCCGCGCCAGCGGGAGATCGTCCAGCTCGCGGCGGCCGGGCTGACCAACCGGCAGATCGCCGCCCGGCTCACCGTCTCCACCCGCACGGCCGCCAACCATCTGCAGGCGGTCTACGACAAGCTCGGCGTCAACGACCACGTGGAGGTGGGGCGGCTGCTCAGGTCGCTCCCGTCCGCCGAGCCGCTGACACGGGCGCGCGGCTAGCCAGAAACAGCCCCAAGCGAGTGTGTTGCGCCAAATGTCCGTAAGATACGGCCCCAGCTTTGCTACGGACGTTATCTGGGAGTCAGAAGTGACGATGGTTAGTCGTAGGAGCCTGCTCAAGGCGGGTGCCGTGGCGGTGCCCGCCGCAACCTTGACCGCGCGGCCCGCGCTGGCCGCGCCCGTCCCTGTGGTGCAGACGTCCGGCGTCGCCCCGGCGTCGCTGGCCGGGTTCGACAACGTCATCAAGACGTACGTCAAGGAGCGGAAGATCTCCTGCGCCCAGCTCGCCGTCATGAAGAGCGGCAAGATCGTGCTCGCCCGCGGCTACCGCTACTCCGACGGCTCGCACGCCGTGCCCACGGTCAGCCCGACGTCGCTGTTCCGCATCGCCAGCCTGAGCAAGAACATCACCTCGGCGGCGATCATGCGCCTGGTGCAGGACGGCAAGCTGAGCCTGTCGGCCAAGGTCACCACGTTGCTCGGCCTCAACCCGGCCGACGCCCGGATGAACCAGGTGACCGTGCTCCGGCTGATGCAGCACCTCGGCGGCTGGGACAGGGACGCCAGCAAGCAGGACCAGCTCTGGCTGGACCACACGATCTCCGCCGCGCTCGACGTGCCGCTCCCGATCGGGCACGCCGAGATCATCAAGTACGCGACGGGCAGGCAGCTCGACTTCGCGCCCGGCTCGAAGATGGCCTACAGCAACTACGGCTACATGCTGCTCGGCCGGATCATCGCGAAGGTGTCGGGCATGCCGTACGAGACGTACGTGCAGACCAAGCTGCTCAGGCCGCTCGGCATCACCCGGATGCGGCTCGGCAGGAGCCTGCGGACCGAGGCCTTCCCCGGCGAGGTCGTCTACGAGTCGCAGTACACCAACAAGAGCGTCGTCGACGACTCGGGCACCACCGTGCCCTACCCGTACGGCGGGTTCAACATGCCCAACCAGGACGCCAACGGCGGCTGGCTGGCCTCGGCCGTGGACCTGGTGCGCTGGACGCTCGCCTTCGACAAGCCCGGCCTCGTGCTCAGCTCATCGTCGATCGCGAAGCTGTTCGCCAAGCCGGAGATCGGGGTCAACTCGTCCGGCGCGTGGTACGGCGGCGGCTGGTGGGTCCGGCAGGTGCCCGGGCACCTCAACACCTGGCACAACGGCTCGATGCCCGGCACGTTCACCTACCTCGCCCGGCTGCAGAACGGCTGGAGCTACGCGGCGACGTTCAACCACCGCGAGGAGGCCGGGACCCCCGACTACGACGTGATCGACGGCCAGATGAACAACACGCGCGTGACGTCCTGGCCGACGACCGACCTCACCTCGAAGTACTTCTAGACCAGCGCGAGCAGGCCGTCGTGCAGCGCCTCCCTGTCGTCCGCTGAGAGGGCCAGGTACGGCCGGGAGGCGCGGCGGTTGGTGTCCGCCTCGACGGCCTCGCGCAGGAGACCGTCCCTCAGCGCGACGATCTCCCGGCTCGACAGGCCCGCGGCCCGCCAGGCGGCGGCGTGGGCGTCGGCCCGGTGGTAGCGGAGCGCGGCGAGGCGGTTGAACAGCAGGAGCCCCGCCGGGGAGCCGTCGGGCTCGTACGGCGGGGCCATCACCTCCAGCGCGCCGCCCGGCTCGCGTGCGGCCTGGTCCAGGACCCTTCCCACCAGGTCCGCCAGGGTGGTGAGATCGCGGCCGTTCCAGATGCGGCCGATGGCCTCGGCGTGCAGGGCGTAGAGGGCGTCGAGGAACGCCAGCGTACGGGGGGTCGCGCGGAGCACGCCGTCCGCGTCCTCCTCCAGGGTGCCCTGCGCCAGGTGGGCCTGGATCTCCGGCTCCAGGCCGGACGGGTCGGCGTAGCGGTAGAGCGTGGCCAGGCCGTGGCGGGTGATCGGGCGCAGCGGGAGCGTGAAGCGCAGGTCGATCAGGACTCCTGGCTCCAGGCCGGAGGCCGTGGCGAGGTCGGCGCCCGCCCGGCGGGCCGAGGCGTGCACGTTGACGTGTACCGCGTCGATGACCGGGGCGATCGAGGCCGCAAATAGCGACGCGTCCTGAAATTTCGGCATTGCGGGGCATTATGCCCGCGTCCGTAGGCGATCCGCAGCGAATCGTAAGCGTCCGGTTTCAGGGTGGGCTCAACCGTTTCCTCCCCTCCGGTGTTCTCTCACCGAACCACCCCCTCGCCCAGGAGCCCTCTCATGCCCGTCACTGCCTCGCACCGCTGGTGGGCGCTGCCTGTGGTGCTGGTCGCGGTCTTCATGACCACCCTCGACTTCTTCATCGTGCACGTGGCCGTCCCGTCGATCCGCGCCGACCTGCGCGCCGGGGGCGCGGCCGTCCAGCTCACGATCGCCGGGTACGGGCTCGCCTACGCCGCCGGGCTGATCGTCTCGGGCAGGCTCGGCGACCTGTACGGGCCGCGCCGCGTCTTCGCGTCCGGGCTGGCGCTGTTCACCGTGGCGTCCGCCGCCTGCGGCGTGGCCCCGTCCGTCGAGGCGCTGGTGCCCGCCAGGGTGGCGCAGGGGGTCGCGGCGGCGCTGCTCGCGCCGCAGGTCCTCACCCTGCTCGGCGTCCTCTACCAGGGCGAGGACCGCGCCCGGGCGTTCCGCTGGTACGGCACCGCGGTCGGCCTGGCGGGGACGAGCGGCCAGGTGCTCGGCGGCCTGCTCGTCAGCGCGGCCCCGGTGGAGCTGGGCTGGCGGGCCTGCTTCCTGATCAACGTCCCCATCGGCGCGGTGGCGCTCTGCCTGACCACCCGCCTCCTCCCCGCACCAGGCGGCGACACGACCCATCCGACGTACGGCCGGGACAGGGGGCGCCCCAGCCCGTCAACACACGGCCGGAACGCGGGACGCCTCGACCCTGCGGCGCGCGGTCGGGGGGTGGGGCGCTTCGGCTGGGCCGAGCGTGGGCGGGGGTTGGATGTGGTGGGAGCGGTGCTGGTGGCTGCCGGGCTGGTGGCTGTGGTGCTGCCCCTGGCGCAGGGGCGCGAGGCGGGGTGGCCCTGGTGGGCGTGGGCATCTCTGGCGGCGTCCACGCCGATCCTGGCAGGGTTCGCGCGACGCCAGCGGCGCCTCGCCGCCAGCGGGCGGGAGCCGCTGCTCGACCTGCGGCTGTTGCGGGAGCCGCGGTTCGCGGCGGGGCTGGTGGCGGTGGCGTTGCTGTTCGGCTGCTCGGCGGGGCTGTCGTTCGTGCTCGCGCTCTACCTGCAGGACGGGCTGGGGCTGGCGCCGCTCGCCGCCGGAAGCCTGTGCACGGCGCTGAACGCGGGGTTCTTCGTGGCCTCCCTGCGTGCGGGGAGGCGGCCGCCGGTGGTGGGCGCGGTGACGCTGGTGATCGGGCTCGCGCTGCTCTACCTCGCCTTCACCGCGTCGCCGTACTGGCTGGTCGTGGGATTGCTGGTGGCCGGGGCGGGGATGGGGCTGGTCATGTCGCCGCTGGTGTCGGGCGCGCTGGCCGGGGTGCGTCCCGAGCTGGCCGGGGCGGCGGCGGGCGTGCTGGGCACGGTGCAGGAGGCCGGCGGGGTGCTCGGCGCGACCGTGACCGGGGCGGTCTTCTTCGCGGCGCTCGACGGCGGCTGGCAGACGGCGGCGCAGGCCGGGACGGCGGTGACGCTCGCATGCGCCCTGGGCGTGGCCGCGCTGACCCGCGCCGGCTCGCCCAGGCGAGCACTGAACAGGACAGCGACCACCCGCGCCCACAGGCAGACACCGAACGGAACCGCGACCACCCGCGCCCGTAGGCAAACACCGAACGGGACCGCTATGGCCCGCGTCGGCTCGCTCGGTCGCGGCCTGGGCGTGAGCGCGACGGCCCGCGCCCGCAGGCTGGCGCTGGACGTGGCCGCGACGACGCGCTTCGGCCTCTGGTGGGTGCTGGGAGTGGTCGGGATGATCCGTGGCGGTTCGCCAGGACGCGCCCGATCCTTGGGGGATGGACCTGTCCGAGCATCTTCGCCACGACGGCGTCGGGCTGCGCGCACTGATCGGCTCGGGGGAGGTCTCCGCCTCGGAGGTCGAGAGTGTGGCCAGGCGGGCGCTCGCAGCGGCCGACGAGAAGGTCAATGGGCTGACGCTGCCGTTGTTCACCCCCGCGTTGGCACATGCCGATGACGGGCCGCTCGCCGGGGTGCCGTTCCTGATCAAGGACCTCGGGCCGGTGGCCGAGTGGGCGGTGATCGAGTGCCTGCTGACCGAGGCGGTCGCGGTGGCGTCGACCTTGCTGCTGGCGCCGCGCCAGCCGGCCCCGGACGCGCTGGAAGCCGTCAGCAGGCAGGCCCTGAACGCGGCGCGGCAGGCCACCGCCCTCGACCTGATCACCGGCTGCCGGCTGGTGGCAGCTCTTCGGGCTGCCCACCTCCGTGGTCACTCGTCGATACTCGGGGCGAACAACCGCTTCATCGGCGGACAGTCGCCTGCTCGTCGAGTAGCAGTTGTTCAAGGCGCACGTTCTCGATGTGGAGCGCGTCCAGCATCTGGCGGTCAAAGTCGGCACGCGCGTCTGGGTCGGACGGTGGCAGGCCGATCTTGGCGTTCAACCGTGCTTTCGACAGCCATTCCAGCAGGCCGGGTTCCGTGGCCCAGCGCGCTAGCTGGGCGTTGGTCTCCAACAGCGAGCGCAGCAGATCGCGATCCGTGTTGGGATGGGTAACGGCGTGGCACAGACCGTTCTTGACCGTGTCGTCGGCGTATGTCGCCTCGACGTGCGCGATGAGGGCCGCGCTGAACACCTGCTGACACACGCGTACCGACTGCAGCGTGATCAGCGAGCCGTCGAAGACCGGGATGGCCGGGCGTTGTTCCAGGCCGTCGGCCGTACAGTCGATGTGCAGGGTCTCGGTATTGGTGGGGATGGTCCCGTGGTCGAGTTCGATGGTGTCGGCACCGATTCGCTGGACTCGCCCCAAACGTATGATGTTGTCGATCCGGCGTAGTTGGGCGAGTTCGGTTCTCGTCACCGTCGCACACCGATACATGGTCGGGCGCACGCTGTCCGATATCCGCAGCAGGGCGCCGCAGGTCTCCAGTCGGTCGAACAGGTCGTCAACAGATTCCGCCGTGTTGATCGCCTCGTGCCGGGCGGCGTGGTTCGCGATGACGGCGTTGGCGAACAGCGGGCCCGGTTGCACATTCTGCCTGTCAAGCAACCAGGAGTCGCGCGGCATGATCCAGGTGAGCTGCCTCGGGTCGACTCCCTGACGGAGCAGCCACAAGCAGGCGTCGATGCCGGTCTTGCCTGCACCGACCACCGTATAGTGGCCGGCCCGGTCTCGCACAGCCGGCAGTTCGTTCGGTGTGACGCAGCGTACGCCTGCCTCGACCGCATACTTCGGCGGCCGCATGGATGGCACGGTGACACGCATGTAGGTCGAGTCGACGACACGTCGGCGGATCTTCACCTCGAACTCGTCACCGGAGACGGTCGAGTGAAAACGTCCGTCACCGTCGTACTCCGACATGGGGAAATACTCAACCCGCCCGGACGGCAACAACTGCTGCCGCATCACCTGGTCGAAGTAGGCGCAGACTTCGGCGGCCGAGGCCAGTTCGTGCAAACCTTCATTCCAGCCGCCGCGGTCGATCGAGTCACCGCCGAGCGGTCGTGAGTTCACTCCGTAGTACGCCGATGGCTGGTGCAGCCGGACATAGGGATAGGCGACGGTCCAGTGGCCGCCCGGCTGATGGTATCTGTCGACGACGACCACGGTCGCGTCGGTTTCTGTGACCAAGGTGTCGACGAAGGCCATTCCCATGGCTCCTGCACCGACGACCAGGTAGTCGGCTTCGATTGCGGTTGTCACCGTGTGACACGCATTCCCTTCTTGGACGGTGGCGATGTCGGTACACACTGCTTCTGGCGCGATCCGGCTCCTCGCGATGCCGTCGCGTGGATCGAACCGGAGGACGTAACCGAAGGGTTTTCCTCCAGTTAGTGCTTGAGGGTAAGCTAACACAACTGGAGGTTGATCCTCCAGATGATTGGAGGAAGTGAGCACGTGGCCACCAACTCACGGCCGTTGCGGGCAGACGCTCACCGCAACCGTGAGCAGATCATCGCCGCAGCCCGGCAGGTCTTCACCGAGCAGGGAGCCGAGGCGCCGCTGGAGGTGATCGCGCGACGTGCCGGTGTCGGCATCGCCACCCTCTACCGGCGATTCCCCGACCGGGGCGCACTGGCTCGGGCGGTTGCCCAGGACAACATGGCGGTGATCATTCAAGAGCTCGACAGCGCCGAGGCCGCCGAGCCCGACGCTTGGAGCGTGCTCGTACGCCTCCTGCGCGCCCTCGTACGGCGGCGCATCGGTGCCCTGGTACCGCTTCTGGGCCCGCTCGTGCTGCCGGACCTACGCCAGGACCCGCGCAGCCTCCAGGAGATTCGCTCGACACGGGAGCAGATCGTCAACCGGCTGCAGCCATTGATATGGGCCGCACAGCGGGAGGGGAGGTTGCGCGGCGACATCGAAATCACCGACTTGACGCTCGGACTGATCAGGCTGTCCCGTCCGATTCCCCTGATCGACGCCGAAGTGAACGACGCGGCGACCGAGCGCCAGCTCGAACTGTTCATCGACGGGTTGAAGGCTGTCGCGGCCGAAGACACCGGATTGCGCAGAGAAGCGGTGACGGCAGCCGAGCTCGACCGCTGCCTCGGGCTGCCGCCGTGATATCAGCGCCTTCGGCGGGCGGCGGTGCTCCCACCGCGTCGCAGGACCGGGAGGCGGCCTCTCGTACGGGCCGTTCGGCGCGCTGTTCAACGTCACGGGCGAGCCGGCGGTCAGCCTGCCGCTCGGGCAGAGCGCGGGCGGGCTGCCGATCGGGGTGCAGTTCGTGGCACCCTTCGGGCGCGAGGACGTGCTGTTCAGGGTCGCGCAGGCGCTGGAGGGGGCGCTGCCGTGGCGGGTCGGCGTCCTTCCTCGATATTTAGAGGATTTTTCAACCAAGCATCGGAACCTCGGCCACCGATTACCGTCATTTCCCACCTTTTCCGTTTTTGCCGACGCCGAGTGCGTCCTGCGCATCGAAACATTGGTTATGACTAGTCAACATTTCTCACCAGGTCACCCCTTACCTAACGACTGGGCACCGCAGCCGCAGGCTGCGCATCAGGAGAGTGCTACCCCCGCCGAAGAGGAGGGGGAGAGCAAGAGCGGCGTCCTCGACGTCCTCGAGAAGGTCGGCTCGGTGGTGGTGCCGGCCGGTGTCACCCTCTACGCGCTGCTGTACATGGGTTTCAAGGAGATGTACGGCGTCTTCGGCATCACTCCCGAGCAGGCGGGCATCGACCAGGCCGTGCTGTTCGGACGGCTCCTCGGCACCCTGCTTCCCCTCCTGCTGACCGCCGCGCTGGGCATCGGCCTCCTCGTCGGGCTCGGCTGGCTGGTCAACCTGGTCACCCGCGGCTGGGCCGGCCGGGCCTTCCAGTACCTCAGGGAACGGCCGTGGATCGTCGCGATCGTCGCCGGGGTCTGGGCCGGCCTGTCGTACCTGGGCTTCCTCTATTACCTGTACACCGCGGCGGGCGAGACGGTGGAGGGCGAGGACGTCGTCATCGTGATCCTGCTCGGCATGCTGGCCTACGTGGTGCCCTTCCGGCTGCTGCGCCGCAGGTCGATGGGCCGCGCGGGGATGAAGGTGCTGATCGGCGCGCTCACCGGCGTCGGGCTCGGCTATCTCCTCATCATCCAGATGGTCTACGGCGCGGTGCAGGTGCAGGAGACCGGCCAGGCGAACGTGCTCCTCGGCAGCCTCGGCTTCCAGGACCAGTGGGCCAAGCTCCAGGACAGCAGCGGCAAGCCGCTCTACGGCAGCCGCTGGATGATGCTGCTGGGCGAGTTCGAGGGCGGCTACGCCTTCTACGACTGCGACAAGATGCAGACCTTCCGCAAGTTCTCCGAGAGCACGATCCTGACGGAGATCCAGCTCGACCCCGAGCGGGAAGAGGGGTTCACCTGTGGTGACCTCGCCGAGAAGGAGAAGCAGGGCGGGTAGCCGGCGGCGACATGCCCCCTATCTGCGGCAATATCGGTTTTGATATCAATCATGGCTTCATATTGTCTTGGACATAATTGGGGGGTTGTGGTCTGCTCTCTTCCGTATGTGTGACTGATTCCCGGGGGGGGACACATTGGCGCGGGAACGCGGTATCAGCCCGAATCTGGCACGGCTCGCAGCGGCCGCGGTGGCGGCGGGGGTGCTCGCCGCAGCAGTCGCACTGCCGGCCGTGGGCGGCACGGGGGCCGCGATCGTCTCCGCCACGGAAGTCCTCGACCTCAAACCGGAGGACCTCCCCGAGCCGCCGCTCGCGGCGGAGACCGTCATCCAGGACGCCGACGGTAAGAAGATCGCCCAGTTCTACGAGCAGTACCGCAAGGTCGTCCCGCTCGACAAGGTCGCGCCCGTGATGAAGGACGCGATCATCTCGATCGAGGACGACCGCTTCTACCAGCACGGCGCGATCGACATCGAGGGCACGGCGCGGGCTCTCGTCAAGAACCTGACCTCGGGCGGGGTGGCCCAGGGCGGTTCCAGCATCACCCAGCAGTACGTCAAGCAGGTGCTGTTCAACACGGCCGCGACCGACGCCGACAAGAACAAGGCGCTGGAGGCCAGTTACGCGCGCAAGCTCAAGGAGCTGCGCTACGCGATGGCGGTGGAGGAGAAGTACTCCAAGGACCAGATCCTGGAGAAGTACCTGAACATCGCCTACTTCGGGGCGTCCGCCAACGGCGTCGAGGCGGCGTCCCAGCGGTTCTTCGGCCGGTCGGCCGAGAAGCTCACGCTGTGGCAGGCCGCCACCCTCGCCGCGGCCGTGCAGTCGCCGAACAACACCGACCCGTCGGTGGGGCCGGCGCAGCGCAAGCGGCTCCTGGACCGGCGCAACCTGGTGCTGAAGCGGATGGTCGAGCTGGGCAAGATCACGCCCGCCCAGGCGGCCGAGGCCCAGGCCAAGAAGCTCGGCTACAAGAACACCCCGCTGCCTCCCGGCGGATGCGAAGCCAGCAAATATCCGTACTTCTGCCTGTATGTGCGCTTCGAGATCCTGAACAACCCCGCCTTCGGCAAGAACAGGGCGACCCGCGCCCAACTCCTCAGCCGCGGCGGACTGACCATCAGAACGACGCTCGACCTCGACATGCAGAAGGCCGCGGAGGAGGCGATCAAGAAGCGGGTGTTCGCGTCCGACAACCCGGCGGCGGCGCAGGCGCTGGTCCAGCCCGGCACCGGGATGATCAAGGCGATGGCGGCGAGCCGTACGTACGGCGGCAACGCCAAGAAGAAGCAGATCTCCTACAACCTGGTGGCCGACAGCGCCCACGGCGGCGGCATCGGCTTCCAGGCAGGCTCCACGTTCAAGACCTTCACCCTGCTCACCGCGCTCAAGTCGGGCATGAAGGTCAGCGACGGGCTGACCGTGGGCTCCTCCTACCGCGCCGCCGGCTACGGCTCGTTCAAGGACTGCAAGGGCGGCCGGGTCGGCTCCCCCGAGCACACCGTCACCAACGACGAGGGCGGGGGCGGCTTCAAGTCGCTGCAGACGGGCACCTGGGGCTCGGTCAACACCTTCTTCGTCGCCCTGGAGGAGCGGGTCGGCCTGTGTGAGACCGTGAAGACCGCCAAGTCCCTGGGGATCAAGCGGGGCGACGGCAAGCCGCTACAGGAGGTCGAGACGTTCACGCTCGGGGTCAACGAGATGGACCCCGTCACCGTGGCCAACGCCTACGCGGCGATCGCGGCGCGCGGGAAGTACTGCCGGCCGATGGCCATCACGCAGATCACCGACCCCACCGGCAAGGTGAAGAAGTTCGAGCCCAAGTGCAACCAGGCGCTGGACGCGGAGGTGGCCGACGCCGCGGCGGACGTCCTGTCGGGCGTGTTCACCAAGGGCACCATGAGCGGCGTCGGCGGCATCGGACGGGACGCCGCCGGCAAGACCGGCACGACGGACCAGTACGCCACCGCCTGGTTCGCCGGTTTCACCCCCGACCTGGCCAGCGCCGTCAGCCTCGGCGACCCCCGCGGCTCGGTGAATTACAAGCTCACCAATGTCTCCATCGGCGGCCAGTCCTACGGTCGCGTCCACGGAGCCGACATCTCCGGCCGGATCTGGAAGGACACCATGATCGCGGCGCTGAAGGACGTCCCGCCCACGACCTTCCACCCGATCAACTCCGCCCGCTTCGGCGGCTGCGGCCAGAGCTGCCAGCCCCAGCAGCCGACCCGCGACGAGAACAGGGAGCCGGACGTGCTGTTCGAACTGGATCCGCAGACCCGCTGAGCACACAATGAGCCCATGAGCGACGCGAGGCACGTGGGCTCCAGGACACCCCGCCGCGAGGACGCCCGGCTGCTGGCCGGGCAGGGCCGATACGTCGGCAACATCCGGCTCCCCGGCATGGCGCACGCGGTCGTGGTCCGCAGCCCCGTCGCCCATGGGCGGCTCACGGGCTGCGACACCAAGGCCGCCCGGGCAGCCGAGGGCGTGCTCGACGTCATCACGGTGAGCGACGCGGCCGCGATCCGGCTGCCCTGCGTCATGCTGGCGCCGGGGCAGCAGGAGACGTCCTATCCGGTGCTGGAGGAGACGGTCAGGTACGTCGGCCAGCCGGTGGCCGTCGTGGTCGCCACCACCCCGGAAGCCGCCAGGGACGCGGCCGACCTGCTCGACCTGGAGTTCGACGAGCTCCCCGCCGTCATCGGGGTGGAACAGGCGCTCGACGGCCACGTGCTGCACCCCGACTGGGGCACCAACCTGGTCACCGACTTCGTCCTCGGCGACGCCGACTGCGACCGGGTGATCGCCGAGGCGGCCCAGGTCGTCGAGCTGACGTCCAGCTTCGGCAGGGCCTCGCCGTACCCGATCGAACCGCGCGGCGTCGTCGCGTCCTGGTTCGACGGCGAGCTGACGGTCCGGATCTCCACGCAGGCGCCGCACCACGTCCGCGACCACGCCGCCGACGCGCTCGGACTGCCTCACGACCGGGTGCGGGTCATCGGGGGCGACGCGGGCGGCGGGTTCGGCGGCAAGGAGCACCTGTACCCGGACGAGCTGCTCGCCTGCCTGGCCGCGATCCGCCTGGGCCGCCCGGTGAGCTGGACGGAGTCGCCAGGCGATCGCCTGGTCGCCACGCTGCCCGCGCGGGCCGCCGTGCACCGTGCCAGGCTCGCGCTCGACGCCGACGGGCGCTTCCTGGCGTTACACGCCGACATCCTGGCCGACCTCGGCGCGCGCCCGTCCAACGTGGGCATGTCGCCGTTCATCGTGACCGCCATGATGCTGCCGGGCCCGTACCGGTTCGACCGGGCAGGGGCACGGCTGCGCGGGGTCGTCACCACGACCACGCCGACCGGCTCCTACCGCGGCTTCGGGCAGCCGGAGGCCGCCTGGACGAGAGAGCGGCTGATCGACGAGGCGGCCCGGCGGCTCGGGCTCGACCCGGTCGAGCTGCGGCTGCGCAACATGTACGGCCCCGACGAGCTGCCCTGTTCGACGCGGACCTGGCAGCCGTACGACTCCGGCGACTACCCGCGCGCCCTGCGGACCCTGCGCGACCTGGTCGCGCCCCCCGCAGCCGACGGCGACGGCCGCAGGCGCGGGGTCGGGTTCTCCTGCCACGTGGAGGCCACCGGGATGGGCGCGTCGATGGAGATGAAGGCGGCCGGGATCCAGGCGGGCGGCTTCGAGACCGCGGTGCTGCGGATGGAGCCCGACGCCTCGCTCGTGGTGTCGTCCGGAGTGGCCGTCATGGGGCAGGGCATCGAGACGGCCCTCGCGCAGATCGCCGCGGACCGGGTGGGGGTGCCGCTCGACCAGGTACGGGTGGTGCTGGGCGACACGGCCGTCGCGCCGTACTCGTCGATCGGGTCCATCGCCAGCCGCTCGCTCGCGGTCGGCGGCGGGGCGCTCACCCAGGCCGCGGCGCGGCTGCGCGACAGGATCGTGGCCATCGCCGCCCACCAGCTGGAGGCCGCGCCGGACGACCTGGAGATCGTCGGCTCGGCCGTCCGCGTGAAGGGCGACCCGCAGTCGGCCAGGACGCTGCGCGACCTCGCCACGTCGGCGTGGCGCGGCTGGGACCTGCCCGAGGGGGTCTCGCCGGGGCTGGAGGAACGCGTCTCCTACGACCCGACCGCCTACACCTACTCCTACGGCGCGCACGCCGCGGCCGTCGCCGTCGATCCGGAGACCGGGGCCGTCGAGGTCGAGGGGTACTGGGTCGTCAGCGACTCGGGGGTGCTGGTGAACCCCGCGATCGTGGAGGGCCAGCTCCGCGGCGCGATCGCGCAGGGGATCGGGATGGCGCTGACCGAGGAGATCGTCTACACCGGCGACGGGCAGCCGATCGTCGAGTACCTGCTGCCGACGACCCGCGAGGTGCCCGACATCCAGGTGGTGCTGATGGAGACGCCGTCGCCGATCACGCCGGGAGGCATGAAGGGCGCGGGCGAGGCCGGGACGATCGGGCCGCCCGCCGCCATCGGCAACGCCGTCGCCGCCGCCCTGCCGGAGATCGCCGACCGGGTCGTCAGCACCCCGCTGACGCCGTCCCTCCTGTGGAACTGCCTTCGCGACCGCCCAGCCTGAAAGCTCAGCGGGCCGTCCAGTAGCTGTCGGAGACGCTCTCCCCGCTCAGCAGGTCGGCGAACAGGTCTTCCCAGAGCGGCATCACGATCTCGGGGGCGTAGTCGTGCGCCGTCTCCGCGGCCGCGGCGCCCATCCGGAGCCGCAACCGGCGGTCGCCCATGAGCCGGTCCAGGGCGGCGGCCAGGCCGTCGACGTCCCTCGGCGGGACCAGCAGGCCGTCGGTGCCGGAGGTGAGGACGTCCGCGGGGCCCGTCGGGCAGTCGAAGGCGACGACCGGCAGCGCGTAGCTCATCGCCTCGATCATCGCCATCGGCAGCCCCTCGAAGCGGGAGCTGAGGGCGTAGACCGACGCCTCGGCCAGCTCCTTGTCGATCTGGTCGGTGCGTCCCGGCAGGTGGACGCGCCCGCCGAGGCCGTGCTGGGCCACCAGCCCGCGCAGCCGGTCGCCCGCCGGGCCCGAGCCGAGGATGCGCAGGGTCCACTCGGGATGCCCGCGCACGGCCTGCGCGAAGGCGGGGATGAGCAGGTCGAACCCCTTCTGCGGGACCAGCCTGCCCACCGCGACGACGACCGGGTTCTCCTGGAGGGACGGCTGCCGGTTCGGCACGCGGATCGCGTTCGGGATCCGCACGACCGGTGTGTGCGGCACGAGCTGCCGGTACTCGGCCCGGTTCGTCTCTGTCAGCACCACGACGGCGTCGAAGCGTCCGTAGTGCCGGGCGATCTCGTTCTTGATGGTGTCGGGGTAGGCCGCCAGGTTCATGTGCTCCTGCGCCACCCGGACGACGCCCTGGCCGGCGCGGCGCGCGGAGATCAGGTTCAGCGCAGGGCGGGTCGTGACCAGGACGCCGTCCCGCAGCGAGGACACGTAGCCCATCACGGCCCGCTCCACCCGTTCCGTGAAGTACCCGGCGGCGAACTCCCCGTACGGGACGATCTTGCCTCGGGCCCTGCGCCACACCTTGCGGACCAGCGAGTCGGCCGGGACGCCGTCGCGCTGGTCCACCAGCGTGCTCAGGCGCACCCGGGGGTCGATGCCGAACTGCGGGTCGTCCCGCCGCCGGACCACGCTGACGATCTCCACCTGGTGACCGGCCCCCCCCATCGCGTTGGCCTGGTTGACGACCGTGCGGATGGTGCCGCCCATGCCGTACGCGTGCAGCAGCAGATAGCGGATGATCATTCCAGGTACCCCCACGCCCGGCACATCGGTTTCAGCGTCTCGGGGACCAGGTCCGGGTCTGGAAGCTCGCGTCCCGGTTGCACGCGTCCCGAGCGGATCTTCTCCGTCCAGTCGCCGAGGCCCTTGCGCACCACGTCCGGCTCGCCGTACGTCAGCATGTCCGGCGCCCAGGGCACGCCGACGAACGCGCAGAGCTCGCGCGTGACCCGCTCGGGGTCGGCGGTGAGGTCCTCGTAGCGGACGGTCAGTCCGGGCAGCGCCTTTCTCGCGCGCTGCACGGCCTTCATGTAGCGCAGCGCGTCGACCGCGGCGTCCTCCGGAGTGCGCCTGTCGGGGCTGGCCTCGGCCCACGACGCGGCGATCGAGGCCGGGTGGCGCAGCAGGAAGACGAAACGGGCGTCCGGCCAGCAGGCGGCGATCCGCTCGTGGGCGAACGCGTTGGCCGGGGTCTTGTCCACCACGAACCGCTTGCCGCTACGGACCAGCTCGCGGTGGAGCACCCGGTCCCACAGCAGGTGCTCCAGGTCGGACCTGGTGTGGCCCAGCTCCGCCATCGCCTTCTCGGCCAGCGAGGTCCCGAATCCCACGGTCAGCCGGCGGACGTGCAGCTCATGCGGGGCGTGCAGGTCGGGATGCGCGTTCAGCATCGCCCGCAGCAGGGTGGACCCCGACCGCACCGGCGACATCAGGAACACCGGCGCCGTCAGCAGCCGGTCGATCGCCGGCTCGACGGGCGGCCGGAACGGAACCTCTTCCGTCGCCTCTGCTTTTCCTAGCTGTTTGACCTGGTACTTCGTGTACCTGGCCAGCGCTCTGTTGAGGGTGCGCTGCCATGTCATGCTCCGGCAGAGTACCCAGCGTTCCTGGGCATTCCCTGGCAGCACTTCTTACGGGGTGCGAACGGCACCGGGGCATCCGGCCTGTCCGGTGCCACGCTGGACAGGTGAATCGCACCACCGCCCGCGCCCCCACCGCCGTCGCCGACCCGCCACCCTCGCGCGTCGCCCGGGTTGCGGCACCGGTGGTCGCGCTCGTGCTCGCCGCACAGGCGGGCGCGCTGGCGATCGCCGTGGTCACCGGCGGACGCTGGTGGTACGCCGCCGCGTGGGTGCTGTTCGCGGCGGCCGTCGTGATGCTGCGCCGGGTGGCCGCGCGGCACGTGGCGGGGCTGGTCGTCGCCGGTGGCATCGCGGTGGTCGCCACGGGGTTGCTCGCTCCGCCGAGCACCAGCACCGACTCCTACCGTTACGCCTGGGACGGACGGGTGCAAGCCGCCGGCTTCTCCCCCTACGACCACGCCCCCTCGGACCCCGCCCTGGCCCCGCTGCGCGACGGCTGGCTCTTCCCCGGCTGCGCGCAGGGCCGCCTCTACCCGCTGCCCGGCGGCGGCTGCACGAGGATCAACCGGCCGACCGTGCACACCATCTACCCGCCACTGGCGGAGGTGTACTTCCTCGCGGTCCACCACCTCTCGCCTGACGGCGCGCGGCACCAACCGCTCCAGGTGGGGGGCGCGCTGCTGGCGCTGGCGACCACCGGCGCGCTGCTGTTCGCGCTGCGCGGCAACGCCTGGCAGGCCGCGTACTGGGCCTGGTGCCCAGCCGTGCCGATGGAGGCCGTGAACAACGCCCACGTGGACGTCCTCGGCGCGCTCTTCGTGGTGCTCGCGCTCGGCACCACCCGCTACCGGGGCGCGCTGCTGGGCGCGGCGATCGCCACCAAGCTGCTGCCGGCCGTCGCCCTGCCGGGACTGCTGTCGGGCACGCTCGCCCGCCCAGGACACGCGGTGCCCTCGCGGTCGGGAGCGTTGACGCAGTCGCGTTCGCCCGCCCAGCCAGAGGCGCCCGCGCGGCCGGATGCGCCCGCCCAGCCGGATGCGCCCGCGCGGCCGGGGGCGCTTGCGCGGCAGGAGGCGCTTGCGCGGCCGTGGCGGCGGGGGTTCGCTGTGGCGGCGTCGGCTGGGCTGCTCGTGGCCGTGGCCTACCTGCCGTACGTCCTCGCTTCGCACGCGTCCGTGCTGGGGTACCTGTCGGGGTACGTGGCGGAGGAGGGGTACGACGACGCGGGCGGCAACAGCCGTTACGCGCTGCTGCGTCTGCTGCTGCCCGACTCGTGGGCGCTGCCGGCCGCCCTCACCGTCCTGGCGGCGGCGCTGTTCCACGTCCTGCGGCACGGGGACGCGGACCGGCCGTGGCGCGGCGCCCTGCTGCTCACCGGCCTGGCGTTCCTGCTGCTCACCCCCGGCTACTCGTGGTACGCGCTGCTGCTCGTCGCCCTCGTCGCGCTCGACGGCCGGTGGGAATGGCTGGGCGTCGCCGCGGCGGGCGCGGCCTCGTACCTGAGCGGCGCGGGCACGCTCGCCTACGCGGGCGCGGCAGCAGCGGTGATCATCGGAGCGTGGCTGCGCCACCGGGCCGGGCGCCCCGACGCGTACCGGCCCGGATCGGCCGCTACAGCGCCGCAGCCTCTCGCCCGTGGACGATCAGGGCGTACAGGACGAGTACGTCCACCGCGATGACCGCCAGCGACCACCACGGGTTGACGTCGATCCACAGGAGCTGGGTCATGGCGTTGATCGCGGCCAGCACGATCGCCACGATGCGCGCCCAGAGCTGCCCGGCGGTCAGCGCCACACCCGCGATCACGAGCAGGATGCCGAAGATCAGGTGCACCCAGCCCCACCCGGTGAGGTTGAGGATCATCAGCTCCCCGGCTCCGGTGACGTACATGTGGTTGTTGAAGATGGCGTAGAGGCCGGTGATGGCGTTGAAGACACCACTCATGATCATCATGAGCCCGGCGAACCACACCCAACCGACCCAGCCCGTTACGTGGCGGGCTCCGTGGGACGCGTCATAGGTCATCGCTAGCCTCCCCTAGTGGCTTGCAGGGAGTCTGAGGCGAATCCAAGGTGGACAAACGCCACATTGCGCAATCATTCACACGCTTTGGGACGTACTGATACAGCCGATATGCAGTTAATACTCAGATTTAACGCCATTGTCCTCTGATGTCGGGTCGCCGACGAGCCGCCAGAGACGCGCCGGCGACACCTACAGCGCGGCGCGTGGAGCGCGTCGAGGACCGTGCCGTTCCCCGGGCGGCACGGTCCTCGCTGAGCCGCGTGTTCTAGGCCCCGGACAGCAGCAGGGTCGCGACCGCGTCGGCGGTGTCCGGGTGGCGGGTCAGGAGGTCCGCCGCCGGGCCGCCGCCGGGTGGCGACGAGGGTTGCCGCCATTCGCCCTCGCAGCCCAGCAGCGCCGCCACGGCGTCCAGGGTCGCCGGGTGGCCTGCCAGGAGTTCCGCCACCGGGCCCGACGGGGCGAGAGCCGGCGCGGACGGCTGCGCGGCCTGGCCCGACCACGGCGGCACCCACGCGTCCACCGCCGCCAGGCCGGCCGGGAAGGTGCGGCCGGCCTCGCGGACGAGCACCGGCACCAGCTCCGCCGCATCCTTCCGCAGCATCGTGATCAGCTTGGGCAGCCACGGGAGCAGCACGTTGTCGGGCAGCCGGGCGAACGCCTTCGACAGCACCTCCACCACGAAGGGCGTCAGCGACGGAACCGACTCGAGCGACTGCACGAACCCCGTGATGTAGAGGGGGAACGACGGGACGACGAGCGGGTTGTCCAGCAGTTCCTCGCACCGCGCCCGCAGGTCCGCCTTCGACACGAGCCCGAGTTGCGACTGCGCGCCCCACAGCAGCGCGACCTTGGCGGGTGTCTCCGGGTGCGACTGCTGCACGGCGATCTCGAGCTGGGCGCGGTCGCAGCCGAGCGACAGCGCCAGGCTCTCCAGGCTGAACAGGAACCCGAGCATCGCGCCCACCTGGCGGACGCCCGCCTCCTCGTCCAGGAAGGCGGTCGGCAGCATGGTGCAGTAGTGCGCGTACCCCTGCTTGACGAACGCTTCGCACCACGCGGGCAGCACCGGCTCGGTGGCGCGGTAGTGGGCCAGCAGCCGGCGGATGCGGCGCAGCACCTCGGGCGCGTCGTCCACGGTGCGCTCGGCGGCCAGCAGGTCCACGGCCCGCGCGCCGAGCTCGTCGGTGAAGCGGCGGCTGCCCAGGTAGAGGATGGCGTTCTCGACCGCGTCGAGCGCGACGGACGCGGTGGCCTTGGGGTCCCACACGATCTTGCGCAGGCGCTGCTCCAGCACCTGTTCGACGGTGACGCCCTCGTAGCCGAGCTCGATGAGCGCCCGCTGGTCGCGGCCGAGCCACAGGTCCCAGCTCTCCTGGATGGCCCGCTCCCCCAGGCTGCGCGAGCCCATGATGGGTCGGACGGTGCCGTCCGGCAGCAGGAAGCGCAGCATCCACAGCAGCTGCGAGCAGGGCACCAGGTCCGGGTTGGCCTGGAGGTCGATCAGGGCCCGCTGGAGGGTCCGCTTCTGCAGGTCGAGCCCCAGCGGCTCCAGCCGGTCGTAGACGTCGCGGGCCAGCGGCGGCATGGCATCGTAGCCGACCTGGCCGATCCGGTCGCCGCCGAGGAGGATCTCGCACAGGCGGCGCACGTCACGGCGTCCCGGGACGGCGTCCTTCTCGATGCAGGTGACGGCGGCGTCCTGGAAGTCGTACGGCGTCGGACGGGCCCGGCCGCGCATCCCCGCGAGCAGGATGGACGTCTCGAACACGGCGATGGCGTCGGCCGTGGAGGACAGGTAGCCGTTCTTGCGGGCCAGCCTGACGATGTCGACGCACCAGCCGAGCAGCTCGGCCTCGTCCAGGCCGTCCAGCGTGGGCGGTTTCGACAGGAAGCCGGTCAGCTTGTCGGTGACCTCGGCCTGCGGGACGGGCGCGGGCAGCCGCGCGGGCTTGGCCGACTTCTTCTGGCCGGCGAGCTCGAAGGGCTTGACGCGGCTGCGCGATAGCGCCTTCGTCCAGGTGGCCGCGGCGATCGACACCGAGCCGGACGCCAGCCCGAACTGGGCCTCGATCGCCGACTGGCTGGACGGGATGAGCCCGTACAGCCAGCGCGTACCCGTCCGGGGGGTGATCTCGAAGGGGGCCTCCGAGGCCAGCCCGAACTGCTCGACGCGGCTGGCCGCGTGGAACGCGCCGCACACGTACAGGCACTGCGACGGGTCCGCACCGGACGCGGCGAGGTGCTCGCGCATCCGGGCCCACATGTAGCGCTCGCGGTCCTCGTCCCTGTCGAGCTGGGCGCCGTCGGGACGCAGCCGCCTGAACAGGCTGCCGATCAGCACCATGACCTGCCGGTACGTCTCGTAGTCCGCACCGGCGAGCGGCTGCTCCACGTACTGGTCCCACCATTCGGACCAGTGCCTGACCTTGCCGTGGTGCAGCAGGTGCTCTTCCAGCTCGGCGAAGCGGGGCCGCAGGTCGCCGATCTCGACGCCCACGGAGTCGCCGTGCAGGGCGGCGTCCTCGCGCTGCTCCTCCTCGGACTCCCCCTGCTCGGACGCCCCCTGCGGCAGCCACTGGAAGACGTGGTCGGCCGAGCGGTCCACCAGCACCAGCTCGACGTCCGGCCGGTCGAGGGCGTAGGCGATGGCCTGGTACTCGGCCGACGCCTCGGTGATCGGCGCCACCACGCTGAGCGGCCCGGACTCCGGCGGGAAGCCGTCGAGGTCGGTCGCGAACGCCTGCAACGCCACGGGCAGACGGCAGTTGCGCAGCTCGGTCAGCAGAGGTTGCAGGTCCTCGCACAGCTCCAGGTAGATGACCTTGGGCTGCTTCTCCCGCAGCCTGCGCACCATGGCCAGCGCGGACGCCGGCGAATGGTGGCAGACCGGGAAGATCTCCATGTCCTCGCGCAGTGCCCGGTCGACGTCGTCCACCAGGCCCGACAGGATGCCGGACAGCGCGTCGGGACCGTCGGCGAAGGCGGCTGCGGCGTCGAGGAGCTGCTCGCGGAGGGCGCCGAACGGGCTCATGAGAGCGTGGCGATCGCCTGGCGGCCACCCTCGAGGAAGTCCTGCCACGGGCCGCCGTCCTTCTTGCTGCGCGGCTCGACCACACCGTGCCAGTACTTGTTCAGGATGGCCAGGTCCTCAGGGGTGCGGCGGGCGAGCGAGCCGACGAGCGAGCTGCCGAGCGTCTCGGCGCGCAGGGTCCGGTCGCCGAAGAACTGGCTGTGCAGGATGGCGTCCTCCAGGACGCCGATCTGCTCCGCCGTGGACAGCGCAGACTCCAGCTTGTCGTCGTCGCTGGTGGCCGACGCGGCGGCGGCGCGCAGGTCGGCGAAGCTCTGCAGCAGGATGTCCAGCAGCGTGGGCGGCAGGTCCAGCTCGACCTGGTGCCTGCGCAGCAGCTCCGTGGTACGGAACCGGACGATCTCCGCCTCGCTCTTCTTGTTCGTCACCACCGGGATGCGGACGAAGTTGAACCGCCGCTTCAGCGCCGAGGAGAGGTCGTTCACACCGCGGTCACGGCTGTTGGCCGTGGCGATGATCGAGAACCCGGGCTGGGCGAAGACGATGTTGTCGTCGTCCAGTTCGGGGATGGACACGTACTTCTCGGACAGGATGGAGATCAGCGCGTCCTGCACGTCGCTGGTCGAGCGGGTCAGCTCCTCGAAGCGGCCGATCACGCCCTTCTCCATCGCCGTCATGATCGGCGAGGGGATCATCGACTCGCGCGACTGCCCCTTGGCGATCACCATGGAGACGTTCCACGAGTACTTGATGTGGTCCTCGGTGGTGCCCGCAGTGCCCTGGACGACCAGGGTCGAGTTGCGGCAGATGGCGGCGGCGAGCAGCTCGGCGAGCCAGCTCTTGCCCGTGCCCGGGTCGCCGATCAGCAGCAGGCCCCGGTCCGAGGCCAGGGTGACGATGGCGCGCTCGACGAAGCTGCGGTCACCGAACCACTTCTGCGGGATCTCGCGGTCGAGCCCGTCGGAACGCTCGGAGCCGAGGATGAAGAGCCGCACCATCCGAGGGCTGAGCCGCCACGCGAACGGCTTGGGGCCCTCGTCGATCGACTCCAGCCAGTCGAGCTCTTCGGCGTACTTGACCTCGGCGGGCGCACGCAGCATCTCGTCGGACATTCTCGGGGTTCTCCTAGGTGAGGAAGTTCTTGAGCTCGAACACGAGTTTGCGGATGTGGCCCGACAGCACGGGGGTGCCCAGGTCCTTGAGCTTCTGACGGAACCACGGGTCCACGCTCTGCTGCCCGGAGCTGTTCACCGAGCCGACCGGGATGAACTTCACCCCGGACTTGTGCAGCGACTCGAAGTCGGTGATCAGCGACCGGTCGTCGTAGAAGTCGGAGATCCACACCATGACGGTGTTGCGTGGTTCGGCGATCTTGGGCCGGGCCATGGCCATCGCGACGGGGCCGTGGGTGCCGCCGCCGAGCGTCGTGCGCAGCAGCACCTCGAACGGGTCGTGCACCCAGGGCGTCAGGTCGAGCGCGCGGGTGTCGTACGCGACCAGGTGGACGTCCACCTTGGGCAGGCCCGCGAAGATCGACGCCAGGATGGTGCAGTTCACCATCGCGTCCACCATCGAGCCCGACTGGTCGACCACCACGATGAGCCGCTGTGGCGTGGTCTTGCGCGCGGTCTGCTTGTAGAACAGCTTGTCCACGTAGAGCCGCTGGTCTTCGGGGCTCCAGTTGGTGAGGTTCTTCCAGATCGTGCGGTCGAGGTCGAGGTTGCGGTACACCCGCTTCGGCGGCACCGACCTGTCGATGGCGCCCACCGTGGTCTTCTCGACCTGGGTGCGCAGGACCTCCGCGACCTGGTCCACGTACTTGCGGATCAGCGCCTTGGCGTTGGCCAGCGCGACGCCCGAGAGGTTGGACTTGTCGCGCAGCAGCTGCTCGATGAGCGACATGCTCGGCGTGAGCTGCCTGGCCAGCGCCGGGTCGGCGAGCACCTCGCGCAGGCGCATGCGCTTGACGAGGTCGCCCTCCAGGCCCGACAGGACGCCCGCCACCTCGCCCATGCCCGGCTCGGACCCGATCTGGCCGGGCTGGCAGCCGAGCGCCTGCTCGAACCAGCCCGCGTCCTGCTTCCAGCGCGCCAGGTCGGTGGCGGTGACGTTGCCCGTCCCGGTCGAGAAGACGTTGAGCAGCAGCTTCGACACCAGGGCCGCCCGGCGGACCCGCTCGCGCGGGTCCTCGTCCTCGTCGTCCTTGGGGACCATCAGGTCGCGCAGCTCGGGGCCCAGGTCGGGGAAGCGCTGGACCAGGTTGTCCACCGACACCGACGGGTCGAGCAGCGCGGGCGGCAGCCCGAGGTCGTCGACGATGGCCACGCTGGACGCCTCCAGCGAAGGCTGCTCGTCGCCCTCGAACAGCCGCGACAGCAGGCGCCAGTAGAGCACCTGGCGCCGGTTCTCGTCGGCGCCGATCGGGGAGTCGCTCATTTCCGCAGCAGCCGTCCCGCTCGCTCGCGCAGCACGGCCACCGGGTCGCCGACCCGCGCGCCCGCCTTGAGCACCTTCTGGTCGGTGGGGCCGAGCGCCCAGTCGCCGGTGTGCGCCACGACCGGCTTCTTCTTGACCGTGGCCTGCACCGCGAGCGGCCGTACCGACCACCGGCCGGCGTCCCAGCGCATCAGCCCGAGGCAGGCCGTGGACGCGGCCACCAGTTCCGGCGTGAGCGGGCCGCAGGACGGGAGGCGGTCCACCTCGACGGCGAGCGCGTTCCCGTCGAGCACGAACGCGTCGCCGGTCACCGTGTAGCCCTCCAGCAGGACGGGTTCCGCGATGCGTACCGGATGACGATCCAGGGGCGGCACCGCGGGAGCCGACGCCCCGGCGAGCTGGACCCTGGCCGTCGCGAACGGGTCGGCCGGCTCGCCCAACCTGGCCCGATCGTCGTGCCACACCAGGTCGCCGCTGCCGAGCAGCGGCATGTCGGTGATGTCCAGGCTGAGGTGCTCCGCGAGCGCCTTCCGTAGGCCGCGGACCCCGCTCAGCAGCTGCCACAGGAACGGGCCCGAAATCGTGTCGACCTTGGTGGCCGCGACGCTCGTCCGCACCAGCCGGGACGGCTCGCCGCCCGCGGGTTCCAGGACGGCGTGGACCTGCGCCTGCATCGCGGTGGGGTGCTCGTGGACGTCCACGCCGAGGATCAGCAGCCGCCCCGACACCGTACGGGTGGCCTCGCCGGGCCAGCTGCCCGCCTGCGACAGCAGCAGGGCGCGCGCCCACAGGTCCGCCCAGCGGCGGGCGGGCAGCCGGTCCACGGTCGCGACCGGCGCCGACGCCCGCAGCTCGGCCGCCAGGCCGTCGAGCAGCACCGCCAGCCGGCGCAGGCCCGGCTCGGCCAGCAGCGCCTCCACCGTCTGGCTGGACGCGGAGACCAGGTCGTGGTCGACGCCGCGCCATCCGGCGATGGCCAGCTCGGTCAGCCAGGACCTGCTGCCGACGAGCAGGTTCTCCGGCACGGTCGCCAGGGAACCCGGCTCCTCCCAGGCGGCCCTGGAACGTCCGAGCGCGGCGTCGAGGCGGGCGAGCAGGGCGTCGTGCACCGCGCCGAACAGGGCGGTACGCGCTCCGGCCAGCGCCGTCAGGTGCTCGTCGGCGATCGAGCCGGCGGCGACCTTGCCTGCCGCCTCGGCCACCCGCGCGGCGAGCGGCGTGGCCCCCACCGAGCCGGCCAGCGCCGCCACCGCGGCGGCCCGCTCCTCGCTGAGCCGGGCGAGCCCGTTCGCGAGGGCGTCGTCGAAGCCCGTCACCAGGTCAAGCGCGTCCTCGACTCCCGGAGGGGCGCCGTCGAGCAGTTCCGCGAGCTGTACGCCGAGCATCAACGGACCGCCCCCATGGCCGGGAACCAGTGCATCTCCGCCAGGGGCGCGGCCGTGTCGGGCAGCTCCAGATAGGCCAGGTGGCGCAGGAACCGGCTGAACACGACGGCCGCCGGGGCGGGCTCGTGCTGCCCGTCCAGGTTGTACAGCAGGTCACTGCCCTCCTCCACCTCGACGCGCAGGTAGCGGGCCACGCGCTCCAGGCCGTACTGGACGACGGCCTCGTCCACGAGCGCCCGCAGGTGCTTGCAGGGCGAGCCGTACAGCCCGCCGCACGGCCTGTTGTTGTTCGTGCTGCAGTTGAAGCCGTGGGTTCCG
Organism: Nonomuraea sp. NPDC000554; assembly: GCF_040300065.1. Classification (NCBI taxonomy): domain Bacteria; kingdom Bacillati; phylum Actinomycetota; class Actinomycetes; order Streptosporangiales; family Streptosporangiaceae; genus Nonomuraea; species Nonomuraea sp. NPDC000554. The sequence continues at coordinate 47,279 of NZ_JBEPDC010000030.1, forward strand.
GCGGTGATCGACGAGACGTAGACGCGACTGATGTCCGACCCGCTCGACACGACGCCCTGCAACCGCCCGTCAGCAAGCTCGACGAAGGGAACCTTCGCCAGCTTGCGCGGCTGCACGGGGGAGACCACCCGTACCACGCTGCTCTGCTCCCACGCGGCTGTGTCCGCGTTCACGCCTTTCGACCTCCAGCCCCACGGCTCGCGGACGCCGGTGGCATCAACGCGAACGGCCGATACATGATCCGGCAATGTACCCCATGTGATCCCGAATCGTGGCCTTTTCAAGATCAGGGCTACACCTGCATCTCCACCGCCTCAGTGGCCGTGGTCGACCTCGGCCGGAGCCTCGCCCGAGGGCGCCTGAACGGTGCGCGCGGTGAACGCGGCGGTCCGGACGGTTCCGCCGTGCTGGAAGTCCAGGAAGAGCCGGTAGTCGCCGCCGCTCGGCACCTCGGCGTAGAAGGTGATCTCCGGGCCGGAGGGGGTCTTGCCGTCGCCGGGCTCGCCGTCGGGGTGGACGTGCAGGTAGGCCAGGTCGCCGTTCCTGAGCGCGACCAGGTGCCCGTACGCCGCCAGGTAGGGCTGCAGGTCGGTGACCGGCCTGCCGTCCTTGCTCACCTTCAGCGTCAGCTTGCTCGTCCGCCCTGGAACCAGGTCGCCGTCGAGGGTGACGGTGTAGCCGTCGACCTCGGCCGTGCGGCTGACCGCCGGGAGCGGCTTGGGCCGGAAGCCGCCTCCGGCGTACACGTCGGCGCCGAGCGTCAGCCCGGTGCCGCCTTCGGGACGGAAGTCCGCGAAGACCCGGTACGCGCCCGCCTCCGGCAGCGTGAGCGGGATCGACCAGAGGCCGTCAGAGCCCATCTGCGGGTGGAGGTGCTGGAAGGACGTCAGATCGCGCGAGACCACGATGAAGTGCAGCTTCTTCTCGTGCTCGACCTGGTACGCGGTGACCGGCCTGCCGTCGGGGCCCGTCACCGAGAACCGGAAGTCCGTCTGCTTGCCCGGCTCGACCGCGGTGGTCACGGGGACGAGCGTGTACCCGTCGTCCGAGACCTGGAGCCCTGCGGGCACCACCTGCGCGGCCGGGGCGCTCTCGTGGGTGGCGTGCCCGCCCGGCGACGGCGGCGAGCCCACCACCCCCACCGCCTTGCCGGCCCCGAAGGTGGCGCCGAAGAGCACGGCGAGCCCGAGGACGTACGATCCGAGTTTCGCCGGGGTGTTCATCAGGCAGTCACGACCTCGTAGCCCGCCTCCTCGACGGCCGCCGCGATCGCGGCGTCGTCCAGGACGCCCTCGCCGGTCACCGTGACCAGGCCGGTCGCGAGGTCGACCTCGACGCCGGCGACGCCGGGAACCTGGCCGACCTCCTCGGTGACCGAGCTGACGCAGTGGCCGCAGGTCATGCCCTTGACGGTGTAGGTGCTGGTGGTCATATCGGATTCTCCTTGTACATACGAGCCTGGACGACCCCCTTGGGAGCGGGCCACCTCGAAACACTATACCCCCCCACCGTATTTGCGCGTGCCGGTATCCCGTGGAGACACGCCGGCGGGCCGCCACGCAACGCGGCCCCATAGTCGGCGACGACCCCCTCCTCGCTCGGACGTCCCGCGTCTTGGCCCGGCACCTACGAGCGCGAGTAGCATGAAGGCAGGTCACAGGAGGGAGGCACGCGGACGATGCGCACGTTGGGCGACCTGGAATCGGCGATCATGGACAGGATGTGGTCCTACCACCAGCCGGCCTCCGTCAGGGACGTGCTGGAAGATCTGCGCAAGGAGCGCCAGATCGCCTACACCACCGTGATGACCGTGATGGACAAGCTCTACAAGAAGGGCCTGCTGAAGCGGCAACCGGCCGGCAAGGCCTACGTGTACGAGTCGGTGGGGAGCAGGGAGTCCTACACCGCCCAGCTGATGCGCGAGACGCTCGCGAGCGGCGGCAACCAGGCGGCCACGCTGGTGCACTTCCTGGAGCGGCTGACACCCGACGAGGCCGCCGCGCTCGAATCCGCCCTCCGGGTGTACCCGCCGGGCAGCCGCAGGTCATGACGGTCGCCCTCGTCCTCGCCGGCCTGGCGTGACCTCCTATCGCGCATAGTTGACGGCCAGTTCCGTTCGCCGCACACAGGCGGGCGGATACTCTCTACCCGTACGACAGCCACTCAGATAACCGCTGATCAGGGGCAGAGCTGGATGCCGCACACACAGGAACAACCGACCGCCGGCTCCCGGCGCCCCCCACGCTCCCGGCGGGCCCGGGTGGCCGTCCTCCTCTCCGCCGTCCTCGTCGTCGCCGGGGCGGCGTACGCCGTGCCCGCCGTCGCCCTCGCCGGCGACGTTCCCCCGGGCACCCGCGTCGACGGGTCCGACATCGGCGGCCTGGCACCGTCCGAGGCCCGGTCGCGGCTGGAACGCGACCTCGGCAAGCGGGCGGCCACCCCGCTCGCGCTCGTCGCGGCGGGCCGGACGGTCCGGCTGAAACCCGCCGAGCTGGGGCTGGCCTTCGACGCGAAGGCGACCGTCGACGCCGCACTCGACGGCGCCACGACCCCGGCCGGGATCGTCCGCTCGTTCTTCGGCAGCCGCGACCTCCAGCCGAAGGTCACCGTGGACGAGCAGCGCCTCACCGCCAGGCTCGCCGACCTGGCCCGCGACATCGACACCAAGCCGCGCGAGGGCGGCGTCCGCTTCCGCGGGCTCGAACCGCAGGCGGTGCAGCCCAGGCCGGGCCGTACCCTCGACCGCGACGGCGCGGCCAGAGCCGTGCGCGACGCCTTCGCGGGAAAGCGCGGGAAAGTCGCCCTGACAGTGCGCCCGCTGCCACCCACGGTCTCCGCCGCCGAGGTCCGGCGGGTGGCCACGACGGCCCGGGCGGCGGTCGCCTCGCCGCTGACCCTGACCAGCGGCGGCAGGAAGACCGTGCTGTCCAGAGACCAGCTCGCCGCCGGGCTCCGCTTCACCGCCGACGGCCAGGGCGGGCTGCGGCCGTCCTACGACGCCTCGCAGGTCGCGTCCACCCTGGAGAAGGCGCTGGTCGACGCCGGTCAGCGTCCGAAGGACGCGTCCTTCAAGATCGTCAACGGCAGGCCGCGGGTCGTCGCCGCCCGAGCGGGGCGCGGGATCGACGTCAAGGCCCTCGGCGAGGCGATCGCCGCCGCCGTCGCGGCGGGAACCCGCAGCGTGGACGCGCCGACGACCCGGACCCAGCCCCGCGTGACCACCCAGGCGGCCACCAAGCTCGGCGTCAAGGAGAAGGTCAGCTCGTTCACCACCCGCTACCCCTGCTGCGCCCCCAGGGTGACCAACATCCACACCATCGCCGACCTCGTCGACGGCTACGTGGTCAGGCCCGGCGAGACGTTCTCGCTCAACGGCGTCGTGGGCAAACGCGACAAGGCGCGCGGCTTCGTCGAGGCGCCGATGATCCTGAACAACCGGTTCGTCGACGACGTCGGCGGAGGCGTCTCGCAGTTCACCACCACCCTGTTCAACGCGGTGTTCTTCGGCGGCTTCCAGGACGTGCAGCACACGCCGCACCAGTACTACATCTCCCGGTACCCGGCCGGGCGGGAGTCGACGGTGTCCTACCCGCAGCCGGACTTCCGCTGGCGCAACGACTCCCCCTACGGCGTGCTGATCAAGACCTCGTACACGGACACCTCGGTCACCGTCGACTTCTGGAGCACCAAGCGCTACGACGTCGAGTCGCAGAGCTCGCCCCGCTACCAGGTCAAACCCATCGAGACCATCACCGAGACCGGCAAGGAGTGCATCCCGATGGCCGGCGCCGAAGGGTTCACCATCGACGTCTGGCGCATCTTCAAACAGGACGGCAAGGTTCTGCGCAAGCAGCAGTTCCACACCGTCTACGCCCCCGAACCCCGCCTCACCTGCACATGACGTCGGCGACGTAGGCTCTTCCGTCGTGAACGACAGTCAGCGAGTGACGTTCCCCGGTTCCACAGGCGCTCCCCTGGCGGGCAGGCTGGAGCTGCCCGACGGGCCGCCCAGGGCGGTCGCGCTCTTCGCGCACTGCTTCTCGTGCGGCAAGGACGTCCAAGCCGCCTCCCACATCGCCCGCGAGCTGGCCAGACTCGGCATCGCCGTGCTCCGCTTCGACTTCACCGGGCTCGGCCAGTCCGGCGGCGACTTCGGCAACACCGACTTCACGTCCAACGTCGAGGACCTGGTGCACGCGGCCGGCTACCTGCGCGACACCCTCGCCGCGCCGACGCTGCTCGTGGGGCACTCGTTCGGTGGCGCCGCCGTCCTGGCCGCCGCCCAGCGGATCCCCGAGTCGCGGGCAGTCGTCACCATCGGCGCCCCCGCCGACCCCTCGCACGTGGCCGGGCTGCTGGCGAGCGCGCGCGAGGAGATCGAGACGGCGGGAGAGGCGGAGGTGACCCTCGCGGGCCGGACGTTCCGGGTCGCCCGCGCCTTCCTCGCCGACATCGCCTTCCAGCCGCAGCAGGAACGCATCGCCGCCCTCGGGCGGGCGCTGCTCGTCATGCACGCCCCGGCCGACGCCGTCGTCGGCATCGACAACGCCAGGAGCATCTTCGACGCGGCCCGCCATCCGAAGTCGTTCGTCGCCTTGGACGGCGCCGACCACCTGCTCACCGACGACGGGCAGTCGGTGTACGCCGCCGGGGTGATCGCGGCCTGGGCGAGCCGCTACCTCGACACGCCACCCCTCCCTGTCACGGAGGACGGAAGCGTCGAGGTGCGCGAGACCGGCCGTTACACCCAGCGGATCACCGCCGGCAGGCACGGGCTGACCGCGGACGAACCGGCCGACGTCGGCGGCGCCGACAAGGGCCCCACCCCGTACGATCTCCTCCTCTCGGCCCTAGGCGCCTGCACCTCGATGACCATCCGCATGTACGCCGACCGCAAGCAGTGGCCGCTGCGGAACGTGTCCGTCAGGCTGCGTCACAGCAGGATCCACGCCCGCGACTGCGCCGACTGCGAGACCAAGGTCGGGCTGCTCGACCGCATCACCCGGGAGGTCCACCTCGACGGCCCGCTGACGGACGACCAGCGCCGGCGTCTCATGGAGATCGCCGACAAGTGCCCCGTGCACCGCACCCTCACCTCGGAGGTCGTCATCGAGACCACGGAGGCGGCGGGTCAGCCACACGACCATTCGATCGTCTGATTACCCACCGCTGACATGAGATGCACGGACAGTGAGGTAACGTGCTGTCGTGCTCGCTCGCCCGTCCCGCTCTCCGCGTCGTGTGCGGGGGCGGTTGTGGCTGGGCGTGCTCACGATCGTCGCAGCGTTCCACCTGCTGCTGTGCGGTTTCGGGCCGCACGCTCACGACTCCGTCCCGTCCGTGCCGCACGCGCACTCCGCCGCGCAGGGCCCCGCTGATCACGGGACGCACGGCCACCAGCACTCGACGTCGTGCGAGAAGCCCTTCACCCAGCCCCCGTCGCAGCCGCTCCAGGATCTGCCCGGCAGCGGCCGGCGAGCCGCGGCGGCTCCGGGAGGCGCCGAGGGCGGCGCGCCGCCTTCGCGAACCGGTTCTCTCCCGGGCGGGCCCCTGCTCGCCGTGCTCTGCGTGTCACGGGTGTAGTCGCGCCCGGCGTGTGCCGATCCGGCCGCGCCTGCCGCTCATCCATGCGCAGTCGACCGTGCGAGGACCACCATCATGAACACCAGCCATCGGCGCCGGCCTGCCCGGGTTTGGGCCGCGACCCACCGCACCGGCCTTGCCGGACTTGTCGGCAACACGCCCGTGCTGCGAATCCCGGAGCTGTGGGGCGACAGCGAGCGCGGCTTCTGGGCCAAACTCGAGGGCCGCAACCCCGGAGGCATCAAGGACCGGCCCGGCCTCTACATGATCCGCCAGGCCCGGTGCCGCGGCGAGCTGCGTCCGGGTGAGCCGATCATCGAATCCACCAGCGGCACGCTCGGCCTCGGGATCGCCCTGGCCGGGATCGTCTACCGGCATCCGGTCATCCTGGTCAGCGATCCGGGCATGGAGCCGCTGATGCACCGCCTGCTCAGCGCGTACGGGGCCCGCGTGGAAACCGTGACGCGGCCGCACCCGGACGGGGGCTGGCAGGAGGCGCGGCGGGAGCGGGTCCGCCGGCTCAGGCAGGAGCATCCGAACGCGTACTGCCCCGACCAGTACCACAACCCCGACAACGTCAGCGCCTACGACCCGCTGGCCCGAGAGCTGGCCGGGCAGCTCGGCCACGTCGACGTCCTGGTCTGCAGCGTGGGCACCGGCGGGCACAGCGCGGGCGTCTACCGGACGCTCAGGCGGCTCTGCCCGGGAGTGCGCCTGGTGGGGGTGGACACGATCGGGTCCACGATCTTCGGTCAGCCCGCCCGGTCGCGCCTGATGCGCGGGCTGGGCAGCAGCATCTACCCGGGCAACGTCGCCTACGACAGCTTCAGCGAGGTCCACTGGGTGGCCCCGGCCGAGGCGGTGTGGGCCTGCCGCCGCCTCGCCGCGCGACGGTACGCGACCGGCGGGTGGAGCGTGGGGGCCGTCGCGCTCGTCGCCTCCTGGCTGGCCAGGACGGAGCCCGCGGGCACCGGCATCGCGGCGATCTTCCCCGACGGGCCGCAGCGATACTTCGACACGGTCTTCAGCGACGTCTACTGCGCCGAGCGTGACCTGCTCGGCCGCGAACCGGAGCCGGAACCCGACGTCATCGGCCATCCGGCAGAGGCCGAGGCGCTGCGCTGGACCCGCTGCGCCAAGGTCGCCGCCCCGGCGGGAGCGGGACGGTGAAGGGCACGGCCGCGCAGATGCGGTCGTTCAACCGGCCGGTACGGCTGCTCCTGGTCAACCAGCTCACCATCAACGTCGGCTTCTACATGCTGATGCCGTACCTGGCCACGTACCTGACCGGGGACCTCGGTCTGGCGACGTGGCTGGCGGGGCTGGTCCTCGGCGTGCGGAACCTCAGCCAGCAGGGCATGTTCCTGCTCGGTGGCAGTCTGGCCGACAGGATCGGCTACAAGCCGATGATCCTGGCCGGGCTGCTCCTGCGGACGGTGGGGTTCGCCCTGCTCGGGCTGGTCCAGGCGGTGCCCGCGCTGATCGTCGCGTCCGTGCTGACCGGGCTGGCCGGGGCGCTGTTCAACCCGGCGGCCCGCGCCTACCTCGCTCGGGAGGCCGGGGAGCGCAAGATCGAGGCGTTCGCCGTCTTCAACGTCTTCTACCAGAGCGGCATCCTCGTCGGCCCGCTCATCGGCCTGCTGTTGCAGGCCGCGGCATTCCAGATCACCTGTCTCGTCGCGGCCGGGCTGTTCGCCGTGCTGGCGCTCGCCCAGGCCCGGGCGCTGCCCGCGCGCCCCGGCGGACGAGCGGGCGCGCCGGGCGGCATCCTCCGCGACTGGCGGCAGGTGCTGGCCGACCGCCCTTTCCTGCTGTTCTCCCTGGCAATGATCGGCTCCTACGTCCTCAACTTCCAGGTCTACCTCGGCCTGCCGATCGAGGTGCGCCGGGCGAGCGGCGGAGAGCTCGGCGTCGCGCTGCTGTTCGCGCTGTCAGGGTCCATGGCGGCCTTCGGCCAGGTGCGCGTCACCGCGTGGGTGAAGGAACGCTGGAGCCCCGGGCAGGCCATGGTGCGCGGACTGGCGCTGATGGGGGCCGCCTTCCTGCCTCTGGCCGTCCCGCTCTCGCCGGCGGGCGCGCTGGCCGCCGTGCTGGTCACCACCGCCCTGCTGACCCTGGGCACGATGATCGTCTACCCGTTCGAGATGGCCACGATCGCCCGCTTCAGCGGCGACGAGCTCGTCGGCACCTACTACGGCTTCTACAACACCGTGTCGGGGATCGGCATCGCGGCGGGGAACCTCGCCACCGGCGCCGCTCTCGACGCCGGTCGCTCGCTCGGGCTGCCCGGCCTGCCGTGGTGGATCCTGGCGGGCCTGGGCTGGGTGTGCGCGGCGGCGGTCCGCGCGCTGAACCGCACCCGGCCCGCTCCTACCGGGTGTGGGAGTCGAGGTGGTGGCCGAGCCGGCGGGTGACCGGCGCCCGGGCTGTGCGCCCGGGCACCGGCTGGCGTCAGGAGCCGCTCGCCGCTGCTCGCCGCGCGGTGCGGCGGAGGGGGGCTACGCCCGCGCACCGCTCGCCGCTGCTCGGCGCGCGGTGCGGCGGAGGGGGGCTACGCCCGCAGAGGCGGCCGACTCCTGTGAGGCGTGTCAGAGGCGCTTGAGCAGGTCCTGCATCTGCTGGACCTCGGCTTGCTGGCCCGTCTCGATGGCCTTGGCCAGGTCCTTGGCCTCGGCGTTGGAGCCCTGCGCCTGCTCGGTCCTGGCCATGTCGATCGCGCCGTTGTGGTGGGCGATCATCAGCTGGGCGAACTGCTTGTCGAACGCGGCGCCCTTGGCCGCTTCGAGCTTCTTCATCTCCTCCTCTGACATGATCCCGGGCATGCTGTGGCCCATCCCGCCGGACGGCTCCTCCTTGCCCCAGGACTTCAGCCAGCCTCGCATGGTCTGGATCTCCGGGTCCTGCGCCGCCTTGATCTTCGCGGCGAGGTCCTTGATCTCCTTGTCGGACGCCCGTGTCGCGGCCAGGTCGGCCATCTCGACCGCCTGCTGGTGATGCGGGATCATCATCTGCGCGAACACCACGTCCGCGTCGTTGAACGTGGCGCTGCTCGGCTGGGAGCTGCTCGACTTGGTGGTGGACATGTCGTGCCCGCTGGTGGAGTCGGCGCTGCCACCGCAGGCCGTCAGGAGTGCCAGCGCGCCCGTGGCGAGGCCGGCGAGCGCGAGCTTGCGGAGTCGGGTCGTACCCATCGTGGTCGGTCTCTCTTTCGATGCTGCGTTTCAGGTCACCGTCCGCGGACGCGTGGTCCGCGAGGTGGCGGCCTATATGCGCAGCAGCGACAGGCGGGCCAGCCGTACGGAGGTCGGCGGCGGCCTGGCGACCCTGCCCAGGCCCGCGATCGTGGCGGACGCCCCCGACGACGCCCTCCGCACGAGTGCCGCGCTCGCGATCAGCGCGAGGATCAGCAGCGGCACGAGCACGGCGAGGCAGACCGAGGTCGGGTCGAACCCGGGCATCTCATCGTTGAAGGCGTGCGCGCCGGCTTGCTGCGGGGATGCGACGTGGGTGCGAGGCCCGGGTGGGGGCGCGTGGGCCGTGTTCGAGGGTGGCTCGTGCATCGCCGCGGAGGCCGAGTGGGCCGAGGAGACATGCCCGAGGGTGTGCATGCCGCACACGCCGAGTACGAGCATGACGAGTAGGACGAGGCGCCCGGCACTCAGCTCACGAGTGCGACTGGACCTGCCCATTCTCTCCAGAACCCCGACGATGTGTGCCCGTACCGGAAGTATCTTACGAGGAAGCATCGTAGGCCGTTGAGTCGGCCGCTCGCAGCCCGGCCAGCAGGTTGAAGGCGCCGGTCAGCAGGTTGAGCGTGACGAGGCCGACGAGTTCGGCGATGACCCGGTCGCTCCAGCCGTGCGCCCGGAGGCCCGCGACGTCCTCATCGGTGATCGAGGACGGCTCGGCGAGCACGCGCACGGCCACGGCGATGAGCGCCGCTTCCCGCGCGTCGGCGGAGGTTCCCTGCCGGGCGAGGGCGATGTCGGTCTCGCTGAGCCCTGCCGCGCGCCCCGCTTCGGTGTGTGCCTGGAGGCAGCGACCGCAACCGATCCACTCCTGCGCGGCGAGCGAGATCTTCTCGCTGAGCGCGCGGGGGAGCTTGATCCGTTTCATGGCCCGCGAGAGGTCGAGGTAGCCCTGGAGCAGCGCGGGCGAGTGGGCCATGGTGGAGACCATCTCGCCCACGCCGCCGCTCCTGCCGATGATGTCGTTCAGCAGTTCGCGGGACTTCTCGGGCGCGTCAGCGGGGTCGAGTGCGGTCAGGCGCGGCATGTGTCCTCCCTTGATTCCCCGCATACCCTACCCCCCTACAGCATGAAGCGGGTTCGGGCCAGGTGGGCGTGGAGGAAGTCGTCGGGTCCGACGACGCGCCCCTGTGCGAGATGATGTCGCCACCTCTCATCGTTAGGGGAAGCACGATGCGCGAACTGAACGAGGTCCCGGCCTTCCCAGGAGGCACTTCCGTCACCCGGCTGTCCGTCTACGCGGGCGCGTGCTCCGACGGGCTGGAGGGCGGCACGCCGCACATGCACACCGCCTCCACCGAGGCGTACGTCGTCATCGGCGGCCGGGGGGCGCTCCAGACCCTCGACCTGAACGGCCTGCGCGAGACGGAGCTGGCCGCCGGATCGACGGTCTGGTTCACCCCCGGCACCATCCATCGCGCGATCAACCGCGGCGGGCTGGAGGTGGTCGTGGTGATGCAGAACGCCGGGCTGCCCGAGGCCGGCGACGCGGTCATGACGTTCCCTCCGGAGGTCGTCGGCGACGCCGCGCGCTACCGCGAGGCCGCGCTCCTGCCGTCGGGCGGGTCCGACGAGGTGCTGGACGCGGCGGCCCGCCGGCGGCGTGACCTGGCAGTCGAGGGGTTCCTTGAACTCGCCGGTAGCGCTGGCGAGGGCGATCTCGGCCCGCTCCAGCGCTTCTACGACAGCGCGGTCTCGCTGGTGCGTCCCGCCGTCGCGGGCTGGCGTCAGACGTGGGAGAGGACGGTCGCCCAGGAGACCCACCACACCGCCGCCGTGCTCGACGCGCTGGAGCGCGGCGACGGGCAGCACCTGCGGCGTAGCGCGCTCCTGGAGTCGCCGCAGAGCGCCGAGGCCCGCTGGGGCATGTGCGGCCGCCTGCGGACGCACGACGTCGCCCATCCCGTGGTGCACTCGTCGCTCGACGTGAGGGAATCGACACCAGATGTTGGTATTCGCCCCACATAATCACGCTTATGGCAATTGACTGGAAATTGACGATTTTTGTGTCGATCCTTCCTTGCCGCTAGCTCAGACCGCGGTACATGCTGAAGCGAACCTTGTGCTGCGATCGGAGTGACGCCAGTGGACTTTGGTTTGCACACAAAAACGGTGAGCCACGATGTCACGATCGCTGTTCGCGGCGAGGTCGACATCGCCAGCGAGCCGGAGCTGTGCGCCTGTTTGACGTCGGTCCTGGCCAGGCCAGGCACGTCGCTCGTCCTCGACCTCGGCGGGGTCACCTTCATGGACGCTCGCGGCCTGTCTGCGCTGGTCAGCGCCCGCTCCCTGGCCGAGCGGTCGTCCGGAACGGTGTGCCTGGCGAACGTCCCGCCCGCCGTTATCCGATTGCTGAAGATGACCGACCTCGACTCGGCCTTCACCATGATTGTGCAGCGATGAATTCTCGGGATTAAGTGACCCGATGTCCGCTTCGCCGTCCGCCGAGGCGTCGGCTCGCTCCCACGGTGAACTGCTCACCCTGGGGGTAGAAGAGGAGTTTCTCCTGCTGGACGCGGCCACCGGCGAAGTAGCCCCCGTAGCCCCCCAAGTGCTGACCCTCCTCGGCGGCGAACCCGGCATCAAGCTTGAGTTCATGCGCTACCAGCTGGAGACCACCACCGGCATCTGCACCACCCTGGACGAGGTCTACCGCGACATCACCCGGCTGCGCGAGATCACCGCGGACGCCACGGCGCAGCTCGGCTACCTCCTGGTGGCGTCCGGGGTCGTCCCGCTGAGCGTGCCCGGCCTGTCGGCGCTCACCGACGACCCGCGCTACGGCGAGCTGGCCCGGCGCTACCCGCTCCAGGCGGCGGGCTGCGGCACGTGCGCGTGCCACGTGCACATCGGCATCCCCTCGCGTGAACTCGGCGTGCAGGTGCTGGCCCGGCTCCGGCCCTGGCTGGCCACCCTGCTGGCGCTCACCGCCAACTCCCCCATCGCGGACGGCCGCGACACCTCATGGTCGAGCTGGCGCTACCGGCGCTGGTGCCAATGGCCGTCGGCGATTCCGCCGCGCGCCTGGCGCGACGTCCGCGCCTACGACGCCGCCGTGCACAATCTCATCCGCGGCGGCCGGGCCCTGGACGAACGCGGTATCTACTTCCACGCCCGCCTGTCTCCCCGCTACCCCACGGTGGAGGTGCGGATCATGGACGCCTGCCTCACCTCAGAGGACACGCTGCTGGCCGTCGCCCTCGTCCGGGGGCTCGTCGCCGCCGCGCTGGACGAGGCGCGCAGGGGCCTGCCCGTCGAGCACTGCGGCCGGATCGCGGCCGGGCTCGCGTCCGCCGCCCGCCACGGCCTCGACGGCCAGGTCACGGACCCGCACACCGGATGCGCGCTGCGCCAGCGCGACCTGACGAACGCCCTGCTGAACCGCATCACCGACGCCGAGCCGGTGGCCCAGCTACTGGACCGGCTGCACACGCACGGCACCGGAGCCGCGCGGCAGCGCGCCATGTGGTCCAAGGCGGCGGAGTTGCGGGAGTTCACCCGGCTACTGGCCGAGGCCACCCGAGCACACTGACTCCCCCCACCCGAGCACGTCGGCTGCGGCCGACGCCCTCGAGCAGGTTGGCGCGGCTCCCCCCGCTCGGGTTCGACGGATCACGGGCTGGCGCAGATCATCTCCACGAAGTGGCCCACCGTCGCCTCGGGCAGATGCCTGGCCAGGTCGGCCTCGCTGATCAGGCCGACGAGCCGGTGGTTCTCTATGACCGGCAGGCGGCGGATCTTGTGCTCCTCCATCGCGACGAGCACCTGCTGGATGTCCGCGTTCCCGTCGACGGTGACCGGCTTGCCCTGGGCCAGGTCGGCCGCGGTCATCAACGCGGGATCGCCTCCGGCGGCGACGCACTTGAGCACGATGTCCCGATCGGTGATGATGCCGTGCAGCCGGTCGTCGTCGCCGCAGATCGGCAGCGCGCCCACGTCCAGCTCGCGCATGCGCTGAGCGGCGAACATGAGGCTCTGGTGCTCACTGATGCACTCGACTCCCGGGTGCATGATTTCCCGTGCCGTGGTCACGATGATCTCCCCCTTCGAGCGAACTCGTCCCCCTTCCACGCTGCCCCGGGGCGCGACGGCGAGCTAGGGCCGAAGGTCCTCACCCTCACCAGCCGCCAGACACGACCACCCCTGTCAGAGACACCCCACCTCCCAGGCCCCGGCAGGCATGCCAGTTCCCGCACCCTTCCACAACTTGACCGGGCGGTCCGGTTTGCTGCTAAGGTCTCGCAACATGACCAGTCGGTCCGTTTTTTAGCGAGGGAGCGACGATGAGCATGACGATGCGAGCGGTCGTGGCCGAGGACTACGGCCCGCCCGAGAACCTGACCGTCCAGAGGATTCCCGTGCCCGTGCCGGGTCGCGGCCAGATCCAGGTGCGGGTGCGGGCGGCGGCGCTCAACCCCGCCGACCTCCGCCTGCTCACCGGGACGATGCGCGAGCAGGCTCCCCTGACGTTCCCGTACGTGCTGGGCAGCGACTTCGCCGGCACGGTGACCGAGGTCGGCGACGGCGTGTCCCGGTTCGCCGTCGGCGACGAGGTGTTCGGGCTGGGCCTGCCCAGGGCCGCGTCCGCGATGGCGGCGATCGTCTCCGACCCGCCCTCGCTGACGACCGGCACGATGGCCGAGTACGCCGTCTTCGACGCGGACACCCCGGCCATCGCACGGCGTCCGGCGGACCTCGCCGCCGAGCACGCCGCGAGCCTGCCGATGGTCGCCCTGACCGCGCTGCCGCTGCTGCGCGCGAGCCGCTTCCAACCGGCAGACCCCGTGCTGGTCATCGGCGCGACCGGTGGCGTCGGCAGCGCGACGGTCCCCCTCCTGGCCGCGGCGAAGGCGTACGTGATCGCCACCGCGACCGAGGCCGACCAGCCGTACGTCCGCAACCTGGGCGCCGCCGACGTGATCGACCACCACACCCACGACGTGGCCGCCGAGACGCTCCGGCGGCACTCCGACGGCGTCGCGGCCGTGATCAACCTGGCCCTGCCGGGCGAGCGCCTGGTCGAGTTCGGACGGCTGGTCCGCCCAGGGGGACAGGTGCTGAACGTCGCCTTCCCCAAACCGGATCCGGCTGCGTTCGGTCGCGACGACCTGACCGTCGAGACCGTGTACGCCTCGGCCCGTCCCGGTGATGTGGCCGACGTCGCGGCCCGAGCCGTGGACGGGTCGCTGCCCGCCGCGATCGGCCGCCGCTACCGGCTCGACGACGCCGCCCGCGCCTACCGCGAACTGATCGCGGAACACACCCGCGGCAAGCTGGTCGTCGTCATGGACGACCAGCCTTGACCGGGCCGAGCGACCCCTGATCCGGGCGGTCCTGTCCGACCTGCCAAGGAGAGTGACGGCCTGCGGATAACGGCTTGACGTTCATCGGGAGCTGTGGAGACTGATGCCATGATCAAGACCCTGTGCCCCGAGAACTACAACGAGGCGATCTACGTGGGGCACTTCTTCCGTACGGGCACCCCTGTGGTCATGGACCTCACCAAGCTGCCCGACAGTGAGGCCAAGCAGTTCGTGGACTTCGCCGCGGGCCTGGTGTTCGGCAGGCGCGGGAACATGGACCGCCTGTCGCCGAAGGTGTTCTTGCTGATGCCGTCCGGGATGTCCGCCCCGTCACCGGACGCCGACGAGGTGCGGTAGGAGACGGCGCTCAGCCGCGACCCGTCGTTCGTGCCAGATGTCCGATTAGGGCCGTTCTCCTGCGGGCATGGGGAGGGGACACGGGCTGTCGGACAGCACGTTAGGGGGGAGCAGGGCCGTGGACGGTTCCGGCGGCGACGCGCCGGATCGGCCGCCCGTCACCGGACACTGGTCCGCGCGGGAGGCCGCTCGGCCTTGCGGAACGCGTGTTCGGTCATGGAGTCGCCCAACCGGGTGAGCCGTTCCGGCGCGGCTCCGCGCCGAACGGCACGGTTCCGCCTCTGCCGGACTGGGCCATCCTGCGCCCGCGGCTGCTCGGACGTCTCCGCGAGGGCGCCCGTGGCCCCCTTACGGTGGTGACCGGCCCCCCTGGCTCGGGGAAGACCGTTACGGTCAACGCGTGGGCGGTCACCGAGACGCGCCCGTGCGTCCCCATCGTCTGGATGTCCGGCGACCGGACGCCGAGCACGTCGGACGGGCTGTGCGCCGGCCTGGCGGAGTGCCTGCCGCGTGCCGGCGTCGAGACCGGCACGGCGGAGCCGCGACCGGCGGACCTCGCCTCGCTCCTGTCCGCGCTCGACACCCCCGTGGTCCTGGTGCTGGACGACTTCCGCCCGGAACCGGCCGCCGCGCTCGGCGACTTCGTCACCTACCTGCTGAAGCACGCCGGGCCCGGGCTCCGCATCGTCATCACCGGCCGCAGCGACCCCCCGATACCGCTGCGCCGTTACGCGCTGGCCGGTCAGCTCACCGAGGTCCGGGCCGGTGACCTGGCGTTCAGCGAGCACGAGATCGCCGCGGTGCTGGCCCAGCACGGCGTCCGGCTCGGCTCGGCGTCGCTGCGGGCCCTCAGCGAGCGGACCGAAGGGTGGGCGGCCGGGGTGCGCCTCGCCGCGATGTCGATGGAGTCCCATCCCGACCCCGACGCGTTCGTCGAGCAGTTCGCCGGCGACGACCACGCGGTCGTCGGCTACCTCGTGGAGGAGGTGCTCGACGCCCAGCCGGCCGGGGTCCGGCGCCTTCTGCTGTCGACCAGCGTCGCCGACCGCGTCAACGCCGAGCTGGCCGCGGAGCTGGCCGGCGACGAGGCCGGCCGTCACTTCACCGCGCTGGTCAGGCAGAACGCCTTCGTCGTGCCGCTGGGGCACGGCTGGTACCGCTACCACACGATGATCCGCGAGGCGTTCCGGCTCGTCCTCCGTCACGAGTCGCCCGCGGAGGCGTCCGAGCTGAACCGGCGGGCCGCGGCCTGGTTCGCCCGCGCGGGTCACCTGGTCGAGGCGGTGCGGCAGGCCGCGGGCGGCGGGGACTGGCGGTACGCGTCCCGGCTGGTCGTCGACCGGCTCGCGATCGGACGGGTGCTCGGCCTGCGACCCGCGGACCCACTGGCCGACCTGTTCCGCGACCTGCCGTCCGACCTGGTGTTCGGCACGCGCGAGCCGGACCCGGCCATCGTCGCCGCCGCCGCGAGCCTGGCCAGAGGCGACGACCGGGCAGCCGCGACCGCGCTCCAGCACGCCGAGAGGGTCCTTGAGCACACCCCGGGCGAGCAGGCGCACGCGCGGCTGTGCGTCGCGCTCGTCCGCCTGGCCCGGCGCCGGTCCGCGGACTGCGCCGGGAACGGCGACCGGGCGGTGCCCGCGCTCCTGCTCGGCTTCCCGGAGCGGCTGCTGCACGACCGTCCGGAGCTGCACGCGCTGCTGCTGTCGTCGCGGGCCGCCGCCACCCTGCGCGATGGACGGCTGCGGGAGGCCGCGCGGCTCTTCGACGCGGCCCTCGCCGCGGCCACGGAGGCGGGCGGCGACTTCCAGCGCAGGTCCTGCCTGGGCCATCTGGCGCTCGTCGAGGCGTTGCTCGGCAGGTTCGCGCCGGCCGCCGAGCTCACCGGCCGCGCCGCGCAGCTCCCCGAGGTGTCGACGTCCCCCGCCGGGAGACGGGTCGCGGCGGCCCATCTGGCGGACGCCTGGGTGCGGCTCGAACGCTACGAGCTCAAGGCGGCCCGCGGCGAGCTGGACAGGGCCGCACAGGCGCTGCGGGAGTGCCCTGACACGTTGATGTCCATGGCGTACCAGCTGGTCGGCGCACGCGTGGAGATCGCGCGGGGCCGTCCGGGGCGGGCCCTGGAACTGCTCGACATGACCGGTGCCGCCGTGCCGCGGGTGCCGTGGCTCGAACGCAGGTTGAGGCTCGTGGTCGCGGAAGCCCACCTGGCCCGGGGCGCCGCGGACGCCGCACGGATCGCCGCCGAACGCGCCGGAGGAGCCGGGACGCCCGGCTCGGCGGTGGCGCTGGCACGCGCCGAACTGTGCCGCGGCCGAACCGCCACCGCCGCGGGCATGGTGCGCCACGCCCTGGCCGAGTCGGTGGACGCGCCGGTCGACGTGCGCGTCGAAGCCTGGCTGTTCAACGCCTTCCTGTCCTATTCCGGTGCCGAGGAGAGCACGTCGAACGGCCGCCGGTCCCTCGGACGGGCGCTGCGCCTCGCCGAGCGCGAGCAGATCCGGCTGCCGTTCGCGCTGTCCGGGGAGTGGCTGCGCGCGGTGCTGCGGCACGACCCGGAGCTGGCACGTCCGTACCACAGGCTCCTCGACCCGCTGCACCTCGGCGACGGACCGGCAGGCGCCGACAGGACGGAGACGGCCGCCGCCGTCGAGAGGCTCAGCTCGCGGGAGCTGGACGTGCTGCGGCTGCTCGCCCGGACGATGAGCACCGAGGAGATCGCCGACGACCTGTGCCTGTCGGTCAACACGATCAAGACCCACCTCAGGAGCATCTACCAGAAGCTGGGAGTGACCCGCAGGTCCGAGGCCGTGCGGCGGGCCCGGCACCTGTCGCTCCTCGGAGACTGAGGCCCACTCCCGGTCAACGCGGCAGGTTGCGCGGGAACCGGCGCACCTCGACGAGCTCCAGGCCGAGGGCCTGAATCCGCTCGAGGACGCTGTACAGGGCCGCCTGGTCGAGATCCGCGCCCCAGACGACCGTCTCGACCGGGTTCACGGTGATGGCGAGCCCCCCGAATGCGTCGCGGAACGACTCGCTGACGCGGCCCCGGATTCTGATCTCGTAGCCGTGGCACTGCGGGGGGTGGGTCGTCGACCTGCGCCCTGGCGCTGAGGTCATCTGTCCTCCCTGGATCGAGTCACCGGCTCCCTCACCGGCGACAGTACGGGGATCCGGGCGGGGAAAACTCGCCCGCCGCGGGTGATCCCCCGCTGCTCGCGCGGCCGGACGATGAAGCTCCAGAACGCGGGGTCGCGGCCGTGCCGACCGGCACGACCCGACACACGACGACAGGAGCGACCATGGACTATCCGCTGCTGAACGTCCTCCTGACCATGATGTGGTTCTTCCTCTGGGTGGTCTGGTTCATGCTGCTCTTCCGCGTCATCGCCGACATCTTCCACGACGACTCGATGGGCGGCTGGGCCAAGGCCGGCTGGACGATCTTCGCCATCATCCTGCCGTTCCTCGGCGTCCTCATATACCTGATCGTGCGAGGCAAGCAGATGGGCGAGCGGGAGATCGCCTGGGCGCGCGGGAGCGAGGCCCGCTACTACGCCGCCGCGGGTGGGGTCACCCAGCCCACCGATCAGGCCGACCAGCTCACCCGGCTCGCCGAGCTCAAGAACCACGGCGACCTCACCCAGGAGGAGTACGAGCGCGCCAAGGCCAAGGTCCTCGTCTAGCCGGACGGAGCACCCCTCGGCACCGGCACGCCGCCGCTGCTCGCAGGCGCGCGTGCCGTGCAGGGCACGTCGCCGGAGCTGCTCGCAGGCTCGTGTGTGCCGTCTTCGTGAGGGCGGTGGCGGGCTCTGGCACGATGGAGGGGTGCACGTTGGCCGGCCTGCCGTACGCGCGCTGCGCGCCGCAGCGTTCACGGCCATCTGCGTCCTGGCCTCGGCGACGCTGCACGTGCTGGTCGGCGGCACCGCGATCCGGCCTGGCACGCTGGCTGCGGCGGTGGCGGCGACCTGGGCCGGCGCGTACTGCCTGGGTGGTCGCCAGCGCGGCTGGCCGGAGCTGCTGGCCCTGTGCGGGCTGTCACAGTACGGCCTGCACCAGCTGTTCGGTGCCCAGGAGTATCCCGCTGCCGCCCTGATGATCCCCGTGTCGAGCGAGCCGGTCGGTCACCAGCACGGCATCGGGCCGGGCATGGTGCTGATCCATCTGGTGGTGGCGCTCTGTTCGAGCTGGTGGCTGGCGCGCGGCGAGGTGGCGCTGGCGGCGCTGCTGCACCTGAGCGCCGCGCGGGTGGCCGGCGTCCGGGCCCTGCTGTCGGCCATGCTGGCCGTGCCGGCCGCCCTGTCCGCCGTCGAGCGTCCCCGCCTGCCGCTGGTCCGGACGGGGACCGCGCGCCGCGTCCCCACCCTCCTGACTCCGGTCATCTCACGCCGAGGGCCGCCCCCACGCCTCGCCCGCGGCTGAGACAGTGCGCGGGCCCCGCAAGGCCTCTTACTCCTGCGCCTGCTCCCACCACGTGAACGCGCCCCCGATCGCCGCACCAACCGGCAGCCCGCGGCGGGGCCGCGCTGACCACAGCCGCCCGCCTCAGTGCCGGGCGCGAACAACGTCAAGAGCGGCCCTGCGCTGACGACGCACCGCGCGGCCGACGGCGTGGCGGACAGGCATCTCCTCATCACCCGGCATGCCGCCGGGCCCGACAATCTTCGGAGTCCCCATTGACTCGCTTGCCCACCTTCATCCGCCGAGCCGCCGCGTCGGCCGTCGGCGCCGCCCTCGTGGTGCTGATGACCGCCCCCGCCGCGCTGGCGCACGACCGTCTCAAGGACAGCTCGCCCGCCAACAACGCCAAACTGGCGCATCTGGAGACGATCGAGCTCGAGTTCACGTCCCGCATGACCCTGCCCACCGTCGTCCTCGACGGTCCGAACGGTAAGCAGGTCCCGCTCGACAAGCCGCGCAGCGAGGGCAGCAAGGTGTTCGCCAGGCCGTCCGAGGCCCTGGGGCCGGGCCGTTACCGGATCGCCTGGCGGGTGGTCTCGTCCGACGGTCATCCCATCGACGGCGAGATCTCCTTCACCATCACCGCCCCGGCCCCCTCACCGTCCACCAGCCCCAGCACGACGGCCACGGCACCGGCCACCGCCGCCAGCACCGCTGACGCGGAACCCGCGTCGCAACCCGCCTCATCGGCCGCGGCCACCCGGAGCACCGACAGTTCCGGCGTGCCCGGATGGCTGTGGATCGCCCTGGCGGTGCTTGTCGCCGCCGGAGCAGCCGTGCTGCTGGCAGCCCGCCGCAAGCGCGACTCCAGCTGAAAGACCGCGCCGCAGCGCACAACCCGGCCGGACGGGCTGCTGAGGCGCGAGTCCGAACGCCGGCCAGGCCGGACGGTCCCGCAGCGCACAGCCCCGCCGGACGGGCTGCCGAGGCGCGAGTCCGGCCGACCGGCCGGGCCGGAGCGGATCATCGCCTGGAATCCCGCCTCGACGAGCCGCTCCCGGCGCTCCTTCGACCAGGTCGCCGCATGGCTCGCGAGCACGGGGAGCCATCGCCGTCCTGCAAACCACCGCGTCGCTCAGGCCGCCCGAGGATGACATGGATTCCTGGTAGAGGGCGGCTGACGTGGTCTTGGACCCGCCTCGCTGGTGGAAACTGAGGCGGTTTCGCAGCCTGTACGAGACGGGCGCGACAAGCCTGCGGGAGATCGCGGTCGAGATCGGGCCGAACCGGCGAACAGTCACCAAGTACCTGATAGGCCGCCGGTGTCGAGTTAGGCTTTCAGACGGGGGACACGGACCGGCTGGTTCGACAGGACTTCGTGTTGAAGGCGCTGCAGCTGGGTCGAGGGTTCCAGGCCGAGTTCCGTGTGGAGGGTGGATCGGATTTCCTGGTAGGCCAGCAAGGCGTCACTTCGGCGACCGGCGTGATTCAATGCGGAAATCAGCTGCTCGTGCAGCCATTCATTGAATGGGTACTCCGCTATCAGTTCGCGCAGCTCGCCGATGAGTTCCACGTGCCGGCCCAATTGGCCGTCCGCTTGGATGTGGAGTTCGATGGCGCGTAGCCGTTGTTCCATCAGACTTTGCGCGTGCGTCGCCAGAATGGCGCCTTGTGGGACATTCGCCAGTGGTAAGTCGGTCCACAAATTCAGCGCTTGGTTCAATATTGGCGCCGCCTCTGCGGGGCGGCCTTGCCCCAGGTGGGTGCGGCCCTGGGTGACGAGGGCGTCGAACTTGTCGGCGTCCAGGGCGCCGGGCGGGAGGCGCAGCATGTAGCCGGGCCACTTGGTGACGAGGACCTCCTCGTCGGCGCCGGAGCGGTCGCGGTCGATCAGCTTGCGTACCTGGTAGATGTAGGTCTGGGTGGTGGTGACCGCCGTTCTGGCGGGGTTGTCGCCCCACAGCTCCTCTACCAGGGTCTCGATCGGGACGACGCGGTTGGCGCGCAGCAGGAGCAGCGCCAGCACGCGCAGGACTTTGGGCGGCGTGGGTGTGCACACGCGGCCGTTATCAAGGACTTCCAGTGCCCCCAGCACTTTGAACTCCAGCATTTTTTACCTACCCCGTTGAATTTTACCTACCCCGTTGAGTGCGGATCGAAGCGCATGGTGATGGACGAGGGCAAGCCACCGCCCATCTTCGATTTGGTATGGGAGTTTGACTCAGAATAAACAGACTCGGCAAGAAATGGCAACGGGTCCCAGAATCACTCGACGAGGACCAGTGCGGCGTTGAAGCCGCCGAATCCGCGAGCCACCACCAGAGCTGTGCGCACGGGCCGTTCGCGTGGTTGGCCGAGGACGAGGTCGAGACCGAGAGAGCGCACGGGGTCCGTCGTCCCCACTGTCGGCGGAATCACACCGTCCCGCATGCTCAGCAACGCGGTGGCGACGTCCAAGGCGGCGCCTCCCGCATAAAGGCGGCCGGTCATGGTTTTGGGCGCTGTTACCGGCACTTTGTGGTGACCGAAAATGGACACCAAAGCCTCCGCCTCCATGCGGTCGGCTGACGGCAGGCCCATGGCGTCGGCGAAGACGACGTCGATCTCGTCAGGTCGCGCCCCCGCGTCCGCGAGGGCGAGGGTGATGGCGCGGGCGAGCGTGGGTGGGCGGTTGCGCTCCACCGGCGGGTCGAAGGTGGCGGCGTATCCCGCAATGTGGCCATAAGTCGGGCGGGATGGGGCCGGGTCCTTCTCAACGACGAACATCGCGCCGCCTTCCCCCGGCACGTAGCCACACGCCTCCGTGTCGAACGGGACGTAGGCGCGGGCCGGGTCGTGACGCTTGCTCAGGCCCCTGCTCGACAGCTGAGCCACCAGGCCGTACGGGCACAGCGACGCGTCGGTGCCACCGACCAGTGCCAGGCGCGCCCCTGAGCGCATCATCCGGCGGGCCTGGCCGACGGCGTCCAGTCCGCCCGCCTGCTCGGTCGCGATGGCCGCGCACGGACCCCGCATGCCGTTGCGGATGGAGATCTGGCCCGTCGAGGCCGCGTAGAACCAGGCGATCGACTGGTAGGCGCCCACGTGGTCCGAGCCCTTGCCCCAGAGGCCCGTCATCTCCTTCTGGCCGAACTCGGTCCCGCCGGACGAGCTGGCGGTGACGACCGTCATCTCGTACTCGGGGAGCGAAGCCGGCGAGACTCCGGCATCCACAAGCGCGTTGTCAGCGGCCACCAGCCCCATGTGCGTCCAGTGGTCGGTCTGGGTGGTGATCCTGCTGGGCAGGTGGTCGCGCGCGGTGAAGCCGCGCACCTCACCGGCCAGCCGCACCGGGTAGGAAGCGGGGTCGAACCTGGTGATCGGGCCGATACCGCTGCGGCCGGAAAGCGTGGCCGCCCAGTACTCCTCCGTAGTGGCGCCGTTCGGCGCGACCACGCCGAGGCCCGTGACGCCGAACCGATCCCTCACGAATCTCCCTTCTCGTGCTTGGCGAGCACCATGGCGGTCTGGAACCCCCCGAACCCGCTGCCGACGCTCAGCACCACGTCGGTCTTGTGGTCGCGCGCGGTCAGCGGCACGTAGTCCAGGTCGCACTCGGGATCGGGGTGGTGCAGGTTCGCCGTGGGCGGGACGATCTGGTGCTCGATCGCGAGGGCGGAGGCGGCGACCTCGATGGCGCCGATCGCGCCGAGCGAGTGTCCGACCATCGACTTGATCGAGCTGACCGGTACGTCGTAGGCGTGCGGCCCGAGGCTGCGCTTGAAGGCGGCGGTCTCGTGCCGGTCGTTCTGCTTGGTTCCCGAGCCGTGGGCGTTGATGTAGTCCACGTCGGTCGGGTCGAGTCCGGCCTCGTCCAGGGCGACGGTGATGGCCTCGGCCATCTCCCTGCCGTCGGGCTTGAGGCCGGTCATGTGGAAGGCGTTGCTGCGCGCCGCATATCCCGAAATTTCGGCGTAAATGTGTGCGCCGCGCGCCCGTGCCGCCTCCAACTCCTCCAACACGAGTACGGCGGCGCCCTCCCCCAGCACGAACCCGGACCGCGTCCGGTCAAAAGGCCGGGACGCGGCAGACGGATCACTCGTGTCAGCCGTCGTTGCCTTGATGGCGTCGAAACAGGCGACGGTGATCGGCGAGACCGGCGCGTCGGTAGCCCCGGCGACCGCCACATCCACCGTCCCCTCGGCCACCAGCTGTGCCCCGTACCCGACGGCGTCCAGCCCAGACGTGCACCCGTTGGACACGAGCTGCACCGGCCCCTCGGCCCCACTCTCCCAGGCGACCTCGACGGCCAGCGTGCTGGGGACCATGTGCCCGTACAGGTGCGGCACGCCGTACTCATGATCGAGCAGCCACCGCTTGCCGGCGTCGCTGAGCACGACGTACTCCTCCTCCAGGCTGACCGTGCACCCTACGGCGCTGCCGAGGCTGACCCCGATCCGGCTGGGGTCGACCCCGTCGATACCGCTGTCGGCGAGCGCCTCGCGGGCACTGACGACGGCGAATTGCGCGGCACGGTCCATTCTGCGCACCTGGCGGGCGGTGAGCCCGGCGGCGGCGGGGTCGAAGTCGACCTCGGCGGCCAGCGGCGAGCGAAAAGCGCCGGCGTCGAACGCCTGGATGAGCCGGGTGGCCGAGCGCCCGGCGGTGAGCATCTCCCACGTGGCCTTGGTACCCACGCCGCCCGGCGTGACCATGCCGATCCCGGTGATGACGACGCGGCGTCTCACAGCCGCGCTCCGCCGACCTGAGGCGAGGACTCGTGCGCGTGCGGCAGCTCCTCGGTGTCGACGTGGCCGAGTTCGGGCCGGGGCGCGAGCGGGCTGAGGTGGAAGACCGCCTCGCCCTCCTCGGTATCGGTGTTGACCAGGCGGTGCCGGGCGCCGATCGGCACCATGAGCGCGTCGCCGGGGCCGAGCTCCACGTGTTCGTCCTCGACATGCATGGTCAGCGTGCCGCGTACGACGTAGAGGAATTCCTCCGAGTGCGGATGGTAGTGCTCGGCGACGTACTCGCCGGGCTTGAGCGTGAGCACACCCATGAAGCCCGAGGTGCTCTGCACGGTTTTCGGGCTGAGCAGGACCCGGATGTCGCCGCCTCTACGCCGGTTGGGGACGACCTCGCTAGCGGTGATCTTCATGTCCGCAACCCTGCCAAAGGGTGTTGGTGCGGGCTTCCAGGCTCCGTCGAGAGGCGCTGAAGGGGACTTACAGTGTCGGTATGATCCGCCGAATCCCGAAGGACGCCATGCTGGTGGCGGGGGTCATCGCGATCACCCTGGGCGGCACCGTCCTCATCTCCAGCGAGTCGCCGCCCGGTCCGCTGCCGCTGTGGCTGGGCTTCGTCCTGCTCGCCGTGACGTCGTTGCCCCTGCTGGTCCGGCAGACCAGGCCGGTGGCGACGGTCGTGGCCGTGGTCACAGGTGCACTGCTCTACCAGGCTCTCGACTTCCCGGGTGGCGCTTCGACGATTCCACCGGCGATCGCGTTGTTCACCGCGTTGACCGTTGGCTACCGCGTCCTGGCGGTCTCCGCGACGCTGGTGTGGGTGGCGGGGACGCTGGCGCTGGGCTGGGTCGGCACGCGACCGCCGGGCGTGCAGGGCACGATCTGGTTCGTGACCAGCCTGGTGGCGATCATCATCTTGGGTGAGATGTCCCGCCACCGCCGCGAGCAGCTGATCGCCGAGCGCGAGCGGGTGACGCAGGCCGAGCACGCCCGCGAAGAGGAGGCCAAGCGCCGGGTCACCGAGGAGCGGCTGCGCATCGCCCGCGAGTTGCACGACCTGCTGGCCCACAGCATCTCGGTGATCAACTTGCAGGCGGGCGTCTCGGAGCACCTCATCGACCGCGACCCCGAGCAGGCGCGCCGGGCGCTCGGCGACATCCGCCGGGTGAGCAAGGAGGTCCTGGTCGAGCTGCGCGGCGCGCTCGGGGTCCTGCGCGACGCGGGCGAGGGCGAGGAGCCGCTCGCGCCCACCCCGGGCATGGACCGCCTTCCCGAGCTGGTACGGCGGGCGAAGACGGGCGGCATCGAAGTGGTGCTCGACCTGCCGGAGGACGGCCAGGAGCTACCCAAGAGCGTCGATCTCGCCGTTTACCGTATCGTGCAAGAGGCGTTGACCAATATCATCAAGCACGCCCGAGCCGCCCGCGCCGAGGTGTCGATCCGCAGGGAGGCGGGCGACTTGCTGATCGAGGTGCGCGACGACGGCGTCGGCTGGGCAGAGGGGGCGTCGGAGGAGGGGAACGGCCTGGTGGGCATGCGCGAGCGGGCGATGTCGCTGAACGGCTCCTTCGCTGCGGGCTTGGCCCCCGAGGGCGGCTTCCGAGTGGAGGCCAGGCTGCCCGTAAGGGGGCTGGCGGCGTGATCAAGGTGGTGCTGGCCGACGACCAGCCGCTGATCAGGGCGGGCCTGCGCGCGCTGCTCCACTTCGAGCCGGACATCGAGGTGGTGGGCGAGGCCGACAACGGCCGCCACGCCGTGGAGCTGGCCACAACCCTCAAACCGGACATCGTCCTGATGGACGTGCGCATGCCGGACATGGACGGCATCGAGGCCACCCGCCGTATCGCCGAGACCCCCCGCCTGGACGGCGTGCGCGTGGTCATCCTGACCACGTTCGAGCTGGACGAGTACGTCTTCAAGAGCCTGCGCGCCGGCGCCAGCGGCTTCCTCGTCAAGGACACCGAGCCGGCGATGCTGCTGCAGGCGATCCGAGTGGTGGTCGAGGGCGACGCGCTGCTGACCCCCGGCGTGACCAGGCGCCTCATCGACGAGTACGCCGCCAAGTCCACCGACGACCGCCCGACCCCCGAGCTGGACGTGCTGACCGACCGCGAGCGGGAGGTGGTGGCGCTGGTCGCGGCGGGCCTGTCCAACAAGGAGATCGCCGAGCGCATGGTGGTCAGCCCGGCGACCGCGAAGACGCACGTCAGCCGGGCCATGGTCAAGCTCGGGGCGCGCGACCGGGCCCAGCTCGTGGTGATCGCTTTCGAGTCCGGCTTGGTCACGCCCCGCAAACGGCGCTGAGCCTCACCACGTCACGGGCAGCTCGGGCAAGCCGCGGATGAGATGCCCGCCCTGCGCACGCAGCTCCTCCACGGGTACGGCCGGCCGTACGGAAGGCAGCCCCCTCAGCAGCCCGGCCACGGCCAGCTCCAGCTCCATCCGGGCCAGGCGCGCCCCCAGGCAGTAGTGCATCCCGTGCCCGAAGGTCAGGTGCGGATTGTCCGCGCGTCCGATGTCGAAGACGTCGGGGTCGTGGAAGACGCTCGGGTCCCGGTTGGCCGCCGAGATGGCCGGGAGCAACGCCTCACCCGCCGTGATGGTGACATTTCCGAGTTTGACGTCTTCGGTGGCTACCCGGAGCAACCCGCCACCCGTGGTCAGCGCGTTGTACCGCAGCAGCTCGTCCACCGCGGACGGCAGCAACCCGGGATCGGCGCGCAACCGCTCCAGCTCGGCCGGATGCCGGAAGAGGACCAGGAACGACAGCGCGATCTCGCTGGCCGTGCTGAGGAACCCGCCGGTCAGCACCGTGGCGCCCAGCATGACCAGCTCCTCCTCGCTGAGCCGGTCGCCCGAGTCGCGCATCTCGATGAGCTCGCTGACGAGGTCGTCACGCGGCTCCGAACGCCGTGAAGCGATCAGCCCGGACAGGTACTCCTTCAGCTCCGCCCGCGTGGCCGCCACCTTCTCCGGCGGGTACTGCGTGAGGCTGAGCAGGATGTCCACGAACCCGGCGATCGTGTCCCGGTCGCTCGCGGGCACCCCGAGCAGCTCGCAGATGACCGTGATCGGCAGCCGCCTGGCGAACGTCGAGACCAGGTCGGCGGGCGGCCCCGCCTCCTTCAGCGCGGCCACGAGCAGGTCCACCTCACGCTCGATGACCGGCCGCAACGCCGCGGTCCTGCGGTTGTTGAAGGCCGGTGACACCAGCCGCCGCAGCCGCGTGTGCTCGGGCGGATCCATGCTGAACATCGAGTTCGGATCCGGCGGGATGGGCTGCAGGCGGGGCGCGCCGGGCAGCGTCGTGGCCGCGCGGCTGAAGCGCTGGTCGCCCATCACCGTCTTGTTGTCGTCGTAGGTGGTGACCAGCCAGGCGGTGTCGCCGGTCGGGAAGGTCACCTTGCTGACCGGCTCCTCCCGCCTGAGCTGGTCGAACTCGGGCGCCGGCTCGCCGGGCACCCGGGGGACGAAGGGGAATCTGCGCATGCCCCAGCCATACCGGGCCGCCGTCGAGCGCGTGTTGAGCGGCGCTGGAGACGACTCGGGCACCAAGACGCCACAAACCCGGCACAAGATCCGGGTGCCAGCATCGCTGCCGACGGACCGGCCTCCGAGCGACGGGAGTAGATGCCCATGGCGCCTTCGCTGCTTCCCTGGCGGCAGCCGCGCTGGTTCAGCACGCTGTTCATGACCGACCTGTGGGAGCGATTCAGCTTCTTCGGGATGATGGCCATCCTCTTCCTCTACGCCACCAGCCCCGGCGGGCTCGCCATGCCGCCGGGCAGCGCGGGCGCGCTGGTCGGCCTGTACATCTCGCTCACGTTCGTGGCGTCGGTGCCGGGCGGCTGGCTGGGCGACCGGGTCTTCGGGCCGCAGCGCGCGGTCCTGACCGGCGCGGTGCTCATCGCCTGCGGCCACCTGACGCTGGTGATCCCGGTTGAGCCGACGTTCTACCTCGGCATCGCGCTGATCGCCGCGGGCACCGGCCTGCTCAAGCCCAACCTGTCGGCTCTGATCGGTGCGTTCTGCCCACCCGGGCAGGCGGCCGAGCGGGAGGCGGCCTTCTCCGTGTTCTTCGTCAGCATCCAGCTCGGCGCGCTGCTCGCGCCCCTGGTCACCGGCTTCGTCGGGGAGAGCGTGGACTGGCACCTCGGCTTCGGCACCGCAGCGGTCGGCATGGGCGTCGGCATCGCCGTCTTCGCCCGGGGGCGCAAGCACCTGGGGGAGATCGGCCGCACGCCCAGCCATCCCGCGGACCCGGCCACGCTCCGGCGCCTGCGGCTCTGGGGTTCGGTCGTGAGCGCCGTCGTGGCGGCGGGGTTGATCGCCGCCGCCCTCAACGGCGTGCTGCGGGTCGAGCTGCTCGTGGCCGTGGTGGGTCTGCTGGTGCTCGTCGCGCCGCTGCCGTACTCACGGGTGATCAGCAAGGGGGCGTCGGCGGAGGAGAGGGTACGGCTGCGTGCCTACGCCTGGGTCTTCTTCACCACGATCGTGCTGTTCCTGCTCGTCAGCCAGAGCAACTCGGTGCTCAACCACTTCGCCGCGGTCTCGACCGACCGGCAGGTGGGCTCCTTCCTGATCCCGGCCAGCTGGTTCAACTCGTTGCACCCGTTGTTCGTGCTGCTGGTCGCGCCGGTGCTGGCCCGGGTGTGGAGCGGGCCGGCGGGGCGACTGGCCGTACCGGTGAAGCTGGCGGCGGGGCTGGTGATCGCGGCCGTCAGCTTCCTGCTCATGGTCTTCGCCGTGCAGAGCCCGGCGGCCTCGCCGCTGTGGCTGGTAGCGGTCTACCTGACGCTGTCGACCGGCGAGCTGATCATCGGCACGGTCGGGCTCGGGGTGACCGCCCAGGTCGCGCCGCCCGGAGCCACCAGCCAGCTCATGGGCCTGTGGTGGCTGGCCGGCGCGGTGGGCGCCGTCATCGGCGGCCAGCTCGCCCGCCTCGCCATGCCGGGCGCGGGCCCAGGCGCCGGCGGCGAGCAAGGCCCTGCCACGGCCGAGCCCCTGTACTTCCTCGCGCTCACGATCCTGCCCCTTCTGGTCGCGGCCGTGCTCGTGCTGGCCCGCGCCCGCATCGCCGCCCGGCTGCGTCCGGGCCCCAAGAACCCGTCCTTCCAGCTCACCACCGATGGAGGTCCCCAATGACCAGCGAGATGACCGCGCCTGCCGTCAGCGCAGAGCCGCTGTGGCGGCTGGGCACGGCCTACTTCAGCCGCAAGACGGTGCTGACCGCGGCCGAGTTCGGCGTCTTCACCACCCTGTCCGGCGCGCCCGCCTCGGCCGACGAGCTGGCCGAGCGGCTGGAGCTGCACCCGCGCGGCGCCCGCGACTTCTTCGACACGCTCGTCGCGCTCGGCATGCTGACCCGCGTGGGCGGGGTCTACCACAACACGCCGCTGGCCGAGCACTACCTCAACGCCGAGCGCGCCTCCTACGTGGGCGCCTTCCTCAGCACCGCCGACGCCCGCTGGGACAAGCTCGTCGACGCGCTGAAGACCGGCGATCCGCAGAACCGGTGGGGCGCGGGCGCGCAGATGTTCACCGAGCAGTACCGCACCACCGCGGCCTGGCGGAACTTCACCGCCGGCATGGACTACCTCAACGGCATGATCGGCCCGGTGCTCGCCGAGGCGTTCGACTGGTCCACGGTGCGCTCGTTCGTGGACGTCGGCGGCGCGCGCGGCAACCTGGCCGCCGCCATCCTGCGGGCGCACCCGGACATCGAGGCGGGCGTTCTCGATCTACCGGACGTCGCGCCGGTCTTCGAGGAGCACATGGCCGAGCTCGGCCTCACCGGGAAGATCACCTTCCACCCGGGCAACTTCTTCGAGGACCCGATGCCGGACGCGCAGGCGCTGGTGATGAGCCACGTCCTGCACGACTGGGGAGTGGAGGAACGCGAGCAGCTCGTGGCCGCCGCCTACCGGGCGCTGCCCTCCGGCGGCGTCCTGCTCATCGTCGACCCGATGATCGACGACGACCGTCAGGGCCCGGCCGGGGCGCTGCTGACCAGCCTCAACATGCTCATGGTCACCCCGCACGGCTCGGAGTACACGCGGGCCGACTGCCGCTCGTGGCTGGAGAAGGCCGGGTTCACCGGCTTGACCGAGACCGACCTCGGCACCCACAACACCCTCATCACCGCCCGCAAGTCATGACCGAGACCGAGGTTCTGATCGTCGGCGGCGGCGTCGTCGGCCTGTCGGCCGCCGCCTTCCTGTCCTGGCACGGCGTCTCCTGCCGGCTGGTCGAGCGCCGCGCCGACCTGTCCATCCATCCCCGGGCCCGCGGCTTCAACCCACGCGCGGTCGAGCTGCTGCGGCAGATCGGCCTGGAGCCCGAGGTGCTGAAGGCCAGCGAAGGCTTCGCCGGGCACACGATGCGCGCCCGCGTAGAGAGCCTGACCGGCAAGGAGCTCTTCCGCGCCGACCTACCCACCGCCACCGACCTCGACCGGCTCAGCCCCTCGCCGTGGGCGCTGTGCAGCCAGGACCGGCTGGAGCCGCTGCTGCGCGCGCACGCCGCCAAGCTGGGCGCGGACCTGGCCTTCGGCGTCGAGCTGACCGCCTTCGAGCAGGACGCCGACGGCGTCACCGCCACCGTGCGCAGCCGCGCCGACGGCTCGACCGAGCGCATCAGGGCCACGTACCTGATCGGCGCCGACGGCGTGCGCAGCCGGGTCAGGCAGCGGCTGGGCATCGCGCTCAAGGGCACGCCCGCGCTGCTGCGCCAGCTCAGCATCGTCTTCAAGGCCGACCTGCGCGAGCACCTCGGCGATCGTCGCTTCGCCATCTGCCAGGTGGTCAACGACACCGTCGAGGGGTTGCTCGTCCACGACGACACGCTCACGCAGGGCACGCTCTACATCCAGTACGACCCGGCCAAGGGGCAGAACGCGGCCGACTACCCGTGGCCGCGCTGCGAGCAACTGGTCAGGGCGGCTGTCGGCGCGCCCGACCTGCCGGTGCGGATCCTCGACACCCAGTCGTGGGAGCTGTCCGCGCTGACCGCCACCGGGTACGGCGAGGGCCGCGTGTTCCTCGCCGGGGACGCGGTGCACGTGATGCCGCCGGTCGGCGGCTTCGGGGCCAGCACCGGGATCCAGGACGCGCACAACCTGGCCTGGAAGCTGGCGTACGTGCTGCGCGGGAAGGCCGGGGTGGAACTGCTGGACAGCTACGAGGCCGAGCGGGCGCCGGTGGCGGAGTTCACCGTGGAGCAGTGTCTGAAGCGGGTGACCTCGGGGACCGGGTTCGGCCGCCCGCCGGCGGACGCCGGGCTGGTGGACGATCTGACGCTCACGCTGGGGTTCCGCTACACGGCGGGGGATCCGTCCACGCCGTCGGGAGAGCCGGGGACCAGGGCGCCGCATGTGCCGCTGGCCGACGGCAGATCGACGCTGGACCTGTTCGGGCGGGAGATGTGCCTGCTGGCGGGTGCAGGGTGGCGCGCAGCCGTACCGGATGTGGAGACGCACGTCATGACCGAGCCCGAGTGGGCGGCGCGTTACGGCGTGAGCGATCACGGCGCGGTGCTGGTCAGGCCCGACGGAATCGTGGCCTGGCGTGGAAACGCCCCCGCGGAGCTGCCAGGCGTGCTCGCGCGGACCCTGTGCCGGGACACGGGGTGAATGGCGTGATCATGCGCTTCTTGGAGGAGATCGCCAGATCCGGCGTCTTCTGGATCTGGACACCGGTGCCGGAGGACGAGGAATGAGCCGCCAGAGCGTGGCGCTGCCGCTGGTCGCGGTCGCGCTGGCGCAGTTCCTGGCGATGGTGGACCTCAACATCACCGCCACCGCCCTGCCCGCCATCGTCGGCGAGTTCGGCCGGCTCGACCTGTTCGCCTGGGTCACCACCGGCGCCGTGCTCGCCTCCACCGTCACCACCCCGCTCTACGGCAAGCTCAGCGACGTCCTCGGCCGCAAGCAGGTGTTCATCCTGGCGCTGGGCCTGCTGACCGCCGGGTCCGTGCTGTGCGCCCTGGCCCAGTCGATGCCCCAGCTCGTGCTCTTCCGCATCGTGCAAGGCGTCGGCGCGGGCGGCCTGATGGTCTCGGCGATGGCCATCTACGCCGAGCTGCTCACCCCCGAGCAGCGCATGCGCTCGCAGATCTGGTTCGCCACCACGCTGAACGCCTCGGCGGCGATCAGTCCCTTCCTGGGCGGCGTCATCACCGACTGGATCGGCTGGCGCTGGACGTTCTGGCTGAGCGTGCCGGTCGCGCTGCTCGCGGTCGCGCTGCTCGCCGGGACCAAGCTGCTGCCGCGGCCCGGCGCGCCGGCCCGCATCGACTACCTGGGCGCGGCGCTGCTTGGCGGCGTCTGCACCTGCCTGGTGCTGGTCAGCAGCTGGGCTGGGGTGACCCACGCGTGGGGCTCGCCGGTCATCGTCGGCCTCGGCGCGGCGGCCGCGGTGCTGGTGATCGCCTGGCTGCGGGTGGAGCGCCGTGCCGAGCAGCCGATCATCCCGCTGCGGTTGTTCCGCGACCCGGTGCTCGTCGTGGCCAACGCGCAGGGCTTCATCACCGGCCTGACGATGTTCGCCGCGGTCACGTTCCTGCCGCTGCTCATGGTGGCGCGCGGCGAGACGGCCACCGGCGCCGGGCTGGCGCTGATCCCGCTGACGGCGGGCTCGCTGATCGTCTCGCTGGGCGGCAGCCCGCTCATGGCGCGCGCCGGACGGCCGCAGGTGTTCGCCGTGCTCGGCGGCCTCCTGCTGGTCGGCGGGCTGGCCGGGCTGGCGGTGACGAGCGGGCAGGCCATGACGGTCTGCGCGATCGTCTTCGGCATCGGGCTGGCGTTGATCTTCCAGGTCTACTCGGTGGCGGTCATGAACCACGCGCCCCGCCGCGACCTGGGCTCGGCGATCGGGCTGCAGTCGCTCAGCCGCCAGCTCGGCGGCACGCTCGGGCTGGCCGCGCTCAGCAGCGTCTTCCGCTCGCGGCTGGCCGAGGAGCTGACCGCCCGCGTGCCCGAGCACCTGCGAGCCCAGGCCACCGCCGCCGCGGGCGACCCGGAGACGGTCAGCGCCCTGCCCGAGACGCTGCGCGCGGCGGTCACCGGCGGCTACGGCGCGGCACTCACGCTCACCCTGCTCATCGCCGCCGCCTGCGCGGCCGCCGGGCTGCTCGCAGCCCTCCTGCTGCGACTTCCATCACCACCGTTGAAAGGGAGCGACCATGATCGTGTTCACACTGGACGACCTGCGGCGCATCATGAGGGAGGCAGCCGGTGAAGGAGAGTCCGTCGACCTGGACGGCGACATCCTCGACACGCCTTTCGCCGACCTGGACTACGACTCGCTGGCCGTACTGGAGATGACCGTGCGCGTCGAGCGCGAGTTCGGCGTCAAGCTGGGCGACGACGAGGTCGGTGGCGTCAAGCTGCCGCGCGAGTTCATCGAACTCGTCAACGACCGCCTACAGCCGGGGGAGTAGACCAACCGCCCGACTGCGTCCGCCGGCGTAGGCGGGCAACCTCCCGCCGGCGGACGCCCCTTCCGACCCGGACTGACAGGCTGGTGAATCATGGACAACCTGCTGTTGTCGAGGCTGCAGTTCGCGACGACCACCTCGATCCACTTCCTCTTCGTCACGCTGACGCTGGGGCTGGTGTTGTTCGTCGCGGGCATGCAGACCGCGTACACGATCACCGGGAACCCGGTCTATCGCCGCATGACGAAGTTCTGGGGCAAGATCTACGTGGTCAACTACGCGGTCGGCATCGTCACGGGCCTCGTGATGGAGTTCCAGTTCGGGCTGAACTGGAGCGGGCTGTCGAAGGTGACGGGCAACGTCTTCGGCGTGCCGCTGGCCCTGGAGACGCTCATCGCCTTCTTCGCCGAGGCCACCTTCCTCGGCATGTGGATCTTCGGCTGGGACCGCATCCGCAGGAGCGTCCATCTGGCGCTGATCTGGCTGGTGGCGCTCACCGCCTACGCCTCGACGTTCTGGATCATGGTGGCCAACTCGTTCCTGCACCATCCTGTGGGCTTCGAGATGCGCGGCGACCAGGCCTATCTCACCGACTTCTCCGCGCTGCTGACCAACAGCAGCCTCATCAACACGCTTCTGCACGTGATCTCCGCCGCCGTGCTGGCCGGTGGACTGTTCGTGGCGGGCGTGAGCGCGTGGCACTTCATCAAGCGCACGCAGGAGGCGGACCTCTTCCGCCGCTCGATGCGCTGGGGGCTGATCGTCGCCCCGATCGGCGCGTTCTCGATCATCCACTGGGGCTTCCTGCAGGAGGTGGTGATCGAGCAGACGCAGCCGGCCAAGCTGGCGCAGATGTATCAGGAGCCGGACCGGATCGCCGCCGCGCAGCAGGCCATGGCCCAGCAGTTCGGGCCCGGTGACTGGGCGCCGCCGTCGTGGATCGCGGTGCCGTACCAGATCATGATGAACGGCGCGTTCGTGATGGCGCTCATCCTGCTCATCTGCCTGATCCTGCTGATCCGCAACTGGGTGGTGCGGCTGCGCGTGCCGCTGTATGTGCTGGTGGTCATGGTGCCACTGCCGTTCGTGGCGGTGATCGCCGGCTGGCTGGTGCGCGAGGTCGGCCGCCAGCCGTGGACCGTCTACGGCTTGCTCACCACCGAGAACGCCGTCTCCGATCTCCCGGCCGCCGTCGTGCTGCTGTCCTTCGTCGGGTTCACGCTGGTGCTCGGCACGCTGGCGGTCGTGGACTACATGCTGATCGCGCGTTTCATCCGCAAAGGCCCGGACGATGAGCTGTTCGGCTCCACCCTCGAGCGCGCTGCCGCTGAGCGACCGGCCGCCCACAGCTTCTGAAGGAGAAGATCATGGACCTCCTCTGGCCGATCCTGCTGGGCCTGCTGTTCGCCGGATACTTCGTGGTGGACGGCTTCGACATCGGCTCGGGCCTGCTGCTGCGCCGCCTGGGCCGCTCCGAATACGAACGGCGCGCGGTGCTGACCTCCATCGGCCCGTTCTTCCTCGGCAACGAGGTGTGGCTGGTCGCCGTCGGCGGCGTGCTGGCCGGAGCCTTCCCGCTGATGAAGGATCACCTGCTGGGCGGGCTCTACCTGCTGATCGTGGCCGGGCTGCTCATCTGGGTGGTGCGTGACGCGGCCATCTGGTTCCGCAGCCGCCGCCCGTCGCCGCGCTGGCGCTCCGGCTGGGACGCGGTGCTCGGGGGCTCCAGCGGGGTGTTCGCGGTCTTCTGGGGGCTCCTGGTCGGCGCGCTGCTGACCGGCCCGCCGCCGCTGACCGACCGCTGGCTCACGGCCGGGATCAACGCGGCCGTGTGGGCGGTGGCGATGGTGCTGGTCTTCACCACCCACGGCGCCGTCTTCCTGGCCGTCCGCCTGCCCGCCGACCTCGCCGTCCTTGCCGCCGCCACGGCCACGCGGTTGTCGCGGCCCGCCGCCGGACTGCTCGCGCTCGCCGCGCTCGCCCAGGTGCTCCTGTCCGGCGCGAGCCTGACCGCCGGGGCGCCCATGGTCGCGCTTGGCCTGCTCGCCGCGCTCGCCCTCGTCGCCGCACCCAGCGCCCTCGCCAAGTCGCGGTACGGCGCGGCCGTCGCGCTGACCGCCTTCGCGGCGGCGGCCCCGGCGCTGATGACCGGGCTGCGCCTGGCCGAAAGCGTGTCGGACGTCACCGCGGACGTGGCCACGCTCAACGTGCTGGGCGGTTTCCTGGCCGTGCTGGTGCCGGTGCTGGCGCTGATGCAGGGCTGGATGTGGTGGACGTTCCGCCGCCGCGTGGACTCGGGGACGGTGGTGTTCTTCTGACCCGCCCTCAATACCTGTCCGGGCGGCGGCTTCCGCCCCGTTCCCGCCGCCCGGACACGCCACTGCCCCGGGACGCGCGCATGGCGTCCCGGGGCAGTCGGGCGCCCTCACCCCAGCCGGCGCCCGCCGACCAGCGTCTCGGCGTAGGTGAAGGCGTAGCCCGCGCCCACCTCGACCGGAGCCAGCGAGGCCAGGTCCGGGTCAGCGCTGGGGAAGAACCGGAACTCGCCCGCCCCGCGCCACACCGGCCCGAACTCCACATCCGACACCTCGGAGGAGACGAGCTGGTGCAGCGGCTTCTCACCCGGCACCCAGGCCGGGAAGTAGCGGCTGTGCACCAGCGGCACCGCGTGCAGGTGCGGCGGCTCGCCCTGCTCGGCCAGCGTGACCGAGACCTCGGCCACCCGCCGGTCGCGCACCGCGAGGCCGGCGGCGAAGCGCCCGCCCGCGGCCATGCGCGGCCCCGCCCGCCCCACCTGGACCGGCCGGGTCATGTGCACCGAGCCGAACTGCTTCGGCATGCCCTGCACCCAGCCGCGCATCAGCGGCACCGCCTGGTCCACCCACGCGTAGGGGGCGCGGGCCATCGGCTCGCCGCCGAACGTGCAGCCCAGCAGGATCAGGAACTCCGAGAACCGGCAGCCCGCCGGGTCGTCGAGCTCCGCGCCGTTCGCCGAGCACCACTGCCACTCCGCGAACACCGCTGCCGCGGCACCCGGGTCAGGCCCGAGCTCCAGCTCGGGCGGCAGGAAGCGGGCGGCGGCGGCGGGGTCGACGCGGTAGTCGACCATGACCACCTCGCCGGAGAAGAACCACGGCGGACAGGTGAGGGAGGAGGAGGCTCCGGACGGGGACAGCGGCAGGGAATACCCGGTCAACGTCATGCCGAGCAGCCTAAGAAGCGCCTCGGAGATGGGCAATGAGCCTCCAGCCCGCCTGGCGCGCGCCTCTAACCAGGCTCAATTCCCTCATTAGGATGAGGATCATGGGCATCGAGGGCGGGCCGTGGGAGGGGCTGGTCAAGGCACCGCTGCGGGTTCCGCTCTCCTCCCGGCCCTGGCGTTCGGCCGCCTATCTGCTGAGCGGCTTCGTCGTCGCCGTCGTCTGGCTCGCCGGGACGCTCGTGTTGCTCGCCGTCGGCGTCGTGACCGTGCCCATCGTGGTGGGCGTGCCGCTGCTGCGGCTGCTGCCGCGCTGGGCCGAGGCGCTCGGCCGGGTGGAGCGCGCCCGGCTGCGCCTGGTGGACCGGCGGCCCGCACCCTCGCCCCACCAGGGCCGGCCGCTGCTACGGGAGGCGGCCACCTGGCGCGAGGCCGGCTACGGCCTGCTGCTGTGCCTGCTCGGCCCGCTCAGCGCCGTCGCGCTGCTGGTGCTCACGCTCCTGGTCGGCGGCCCGCTGCTGGCCCCGTTCTGGCGCTATCTGCCCGGCTCGCCGTCGGCCAACCCGTCCTGGCAGAAGGTCACCGCCGACCCCGCGCTCGCGTGGGGCGCGTCGGTGGCCGGGCTGGCACTGCTCGTCACGGCCGCCTACCTGGTGACCGCCGCCGCCGCGGCCGAGGCCGGGCTCGCCCGCACGTTGCTCACCGCGCCGCCGGAGCAGGAGCTGGAGCTGCGCCTCATCGAGGTGGACCGCTCGCGCGCCAGGCTCGCCGACGCCTTCGACAGCGAGCGCCGCCGCCTCGAACGCGACCTGCACGACGGCACCCAGCAGCGGCTCACCGGCCTGATCATGACGCTGGGGCTGGTCAAGATGGAGCTGCCCGGGGTCGACCCCGAGGCCAGGAAGCTGGTCGAGCGGGCCCACCGGGAGGCGAGGGAGACTCTGGAGGAGCTCCAGGCGCTCGTGCGCGGCATCCATCCGGCCATCCTCACCGACCGGGGGCTCGAAGGGGCGCTGGCCGAGGCGGCCGACCGGTGTCCGGTGCCGGTGACCGTACGCATGGAGACCTCGCACCAGCGCCCGCCCGAGTCGGTGGAGTCGGCGCTGTACTTCGCCGGCTGCGAGGCGCTCACCAACCTGGCCAAGCACAGCGGCGCGAGCCGCGCGGAGCTGCTGCTGCGCGACGCGCCCGGCCGTATCGTGCTCCAGGTCAGCGACGACGGCGCCGGCGGCGCCGACACCGGGGGCGGCACCGGCTTGATCGGGCTGGCCGACCGGGTGGCCGCGGTCGGCGGCACCGTCAGTCTGTCCAGTCCGATAGGCGGGGGAACGACCCTGCGCGTGGAGGTCGCATGGACGTCGTGATCGCGGACGACGCGGTGCTGCTGCGGGAGGGCCTGCGCCACATCCTGGAGCGCTTCGGCCACCGGGTGGTGGCCTCGGTCGGCGACGCTCCCACCCTGCTGGCCGCCGTGGACCGGCACCTGCCGGACGTCGCCGTCGTGGACGTGCGCATGCCGCCCGGCTTCCGCGACGAGGGCCTGCGTGCCGCGCTGCGCATCCGCACCGAGCACCCGAAGGTGGCGGTGCTGGTGTTGTCGCAGTACGTCGAGCGCTCCTACGCGCTGGAGCTGCTGGAGTCCGGCTCCGGGCGCGGCGTCGGCTACCTGCTGAAGAACCGGGTCGGCGAGATTGAGGACTTCATCGACGCGGTGACCAGGGTGGCCGCGGGCGGCACCGCCATCGACCCGGAGGTGGTGGTGCGCCTGCTGGAGAGCCGCCGCGACCACGACGGCCTGGAGCAGCTCACGCCGCGTGAGCGGGAGGTGCTGGCGCTGATGGCCGAGGGCAAGTCCAACAGTGCGATCGCCCGCGCGCTCGTGGTCACCGAGGCCGCGGTGCTCAAGCACGTGGGCAACATCTTCGCCAAGCTCCTGCTGGAGCCGAGCGACGCGGAGCACCGCCGTGTCGCGGCGGTGCTCCACTACCTCAAGGGCTAGGCCGCCGCTTCCGCGATGGACGTACGGCGCCCCAACACCGACACGGTGGGCACCAGCGCGGACACCAGCACCACCAGCACGCAGGCCAGCGCCACCAGCCCGGCCTCCGTCCACGGGAAGACGGTCGGCACCTGGAGCCCGAGCCCGGCCAGCACCCCGCGCAGCCCGAGCACCGCCACGACCGTGACGCCCGCGCCGAGCAGCACGCCGGTGGCGGCCACGCACAGCGCCTCCCACAGCGCCATCCGCAGCACCTGCGCCCGCCGCGCCCCCAGGAACATCAGCCGGGCGAACTCCCCGCGCCGCGCCCCGAACGACAGTGCCGAAGTGTTGGCCACCGCGATCAGCGTGTAGGCGACGGCGAAGGCGGCCAGCGCGATGGCGCCGATCCGCATGCCTTCCTGCCGCGCGCCGCTGACCAAGGCCATGATCTGCACGGTGTCGAACACCTTCAGCCGCGGCCAGCGCTTCTCCAGCTCGCCCCGGACCGCGCCGGGGTTGTCGGCGGCGACGTGCACCGCGCTCCACCCCACACGCGCGCCCGCGCCCTCGGCCTTCCCCTTTTCCACCAGCATCGACGTGGGGACGAGCAGGCCGCCGCCGAGCGGGGAGCCGTCGTAGACGGCTGCCAGCTCCGGCCGGGCCTTGGCGCCGCCGGGCAGCCCCAGCTCCAACCGCTCGCCGAGCTTCCAGCCCAGCGCGGCGGCCTGCCGCCGATCGGCCGCCACCGCACCGCCGCCACGCAGGGCCTCCAGGTCGCCCTCCACGTGGGACAGGTTCATGACCTGCCGCACTCCGGTCGGATCCACCCCTTGGGCGGGCACGGTCCGGACGGTCCGGTTGGCGAACACCTCCACCTCGCCGGAGGTCACCGGCACGGCCGCGTGCACGCCTGCGTGCCCGTTCAGCCACCGGACCACCTCCGCCTCGCCGGTCCCGGAGACGACCAGGTCCGAGCGCCACACCTGGCGGGCGTCGGCGGCCATCGCCTCGCCGAGCAGCGTGGTGCCGCCGAGCAACGAACCGGCCAGGCCCACCGTGATGAGCACGGGCGCGGCCGTGGCGGCGGTGCGCCGGGCGGCCATCCGCACGTTCTCCCTGGCCAGCTCGCCGGTCGCGGACGTCCAGCGGGCCAGCGGCGCGGCCACGAACGCGCTGGTCCAGGCGGCGAAGGCCGGGGACAGCAGTGCGAAGCCGATCACCAGCGGCATCGAGACGAACATGGTCAGCGGCATCCGCCCGTCCGGCGGCGCGACCGGCACCAGCGCCAGCATGCCGCCGCCGCAGGCCAGCGCGAGCAGCCCGCCCAGCCAGCGGCCCCTGCCGATAGGCCGGTCGGCGAGGGATGCGGCGCGCAGCGCCTCGACGGGACGGACGGCGGCGGCGCGGCGGGCGGCAGCGACGGTCGCGACCAGGCCGACCAGGACTCCGGCGGCGAAGCAGCCCGCCAGCGCCCCGGGCGACAGGCTCGGCGTGAAACCGGCGGGAAGCAGCTCCTGCGAGCGCAGCAACGCCGCCATCGCGGCCATGAGCGGGCCCGCGAGCAGCACGCCCACCAGCGAGGCCAGGACCGCGGCGAACGCGGACTCGGCCAGCACCATCCCCCGCACCTGGCCGGGCGCCGCGCCGACGGTCCGCAGCACGGCCAGCTCCTTGCGCCGCTGGGCGACGATGAAGGCGAACGTGCCGGCCACCACGAAGACGGTGACAAAGGCGCCGATCACCGACAGCATGACGAGCAGGGCGCCGGACTCCGACACGGCCCGCCGTACCGCTTCGGGGGCTTCAGGCGGGAGGGCGGAACCCGAGGCCAGCATCGAGGTGGCGGCGCCGGCGAAGGCGACGCCCAGGGCGAGCGCGATCACCGCGCCCGCGAAGCCCGAGACCCGCGAGCGCAGCGTCTGGGCGGCGACCGACAGCAGCGTGCGCAGGCGTACGCCGCGCCGCGCGGGCAGGGACGTGATCGTGGTGGTGGTCACGCCGCCCCCAGCTCGGACAGGCGGGCGGCGACCGCGCGGGAGGTGGGCTCGCGCAGCTCGTCCACCAGGCGGCCGTCGGACAGGAAGAGCACGCGGTCGGCGTGCGAGGCGGCGAACGGGTCGTGGGTGACCATGACGACGGTGTCGCCGCGCTCGTCCACCAGGCGGCGCAGCAGCGCCAGCACCTCGCGGCCCGACTTGCTGTCGAGCGCGCCGGTCGGCTCGTCGGCGAAGATCACCTCGGGCTGGGCGGCGATGGCGCGGGCGATGGCCACGCGCTGCTGCTGGCCGCCGGACAGCTCGGCCGGGCGGTGGCCCATGCGCTCGCCCAGGCCGACCAGCGTGAGCACCTCGCGGATCCACTCCTTCGGCGGGCGGCGGCCGGACAGGCGGATCGGGAGAGCCACGTTCTGGGCGGCGGTCAGCGAGGCGATGAGGTTGAAGGACTGGAAGACGAAGCCCAGCCGGTCGCGGCGCAGCTCAGTGCGCCGCCGCTCGGTGAGCTCGCCCAGGTCGACGTCGCCGATCAGCACCTTCCCGCCGGTCGGCTGGTCGAGTCCGGCGGTGCACTGCAGCAGCGTGGACTTGCCGGAACCTGACGGACCCATGATCGCGGTGAAGGAGCGGGAGGGGAAGGTGGTGCTGACCCCGCGCAACGCGGCGACCTCGTTGGGCGCCGTGCCATAGGTGCGACTCAGGTCGATCAGACGCACGGCGTCCGTGGTCACGGTTGCGGTGTGAGTCATGCCTCCAGTCAAGCGGCGGCGCGGTTCAAACACCCGGGCGGCGACGCTAGACCTGATGGTGGTGCCAGCACTACCACGCGCCTCCCAAGCGGACTGGCTCCCGTCTGGATCACGGCTACAGGCCGCGCCGAACAGGGGTTGCCACCATACCGGGGCAAGCGTCCCCGAATCGCGCGGAGGAACTGGCGGATGGCCGGCATCGCAGGGTGGGTGGACTTCCACCGTGATCTCGCATTGGACCGCAATATCGTGCTGGCGCAGCTCGGCACGCTCGCGTGGCGCGGCTCGGACGGCGAAGGCCTGTGGGCCTCCTCGCGCGCCGTGCTCGGCCACCGGCGCAGAGCCGCGCTCGACCTCGACGGCGGCGCCCAGCCCATGGTGCGCGGCGGCGCCGTCCTCGCCTTCGACGGCGAGATCTACAACCACGGCGGGCTGCGGGCCGAGCTGAAGAGCCTCGGCCACGAGTTCGCCACCCGCAGCGACACCGAGGTGCTGCTCCACGCCTACCTGGAATGGGGCGAGCAGTGCCCCGAGCACCTGGACGGCATGTTCGCCTTCGCGATCTGGGACGAGGGCCGCGAGCGGCTCCTGCTCGCCCGCGACCGCATGGGCGTCAAGCCGATGTTCTACTACCCGACCGTCTCCGGCGCCGTCTTCGCCTCCGAGCCGAAGGGGGTGCTCGCCCACCCGCTCGTCGAGCCGGTCACCGACCTCGACGGGCTGCGCGAGCTGCTCGCCTTCACCAGCAGCGTCGGCCGCACCCCGGTCAAGGGCATGCGGAGGGTACGGCCCGGCGAGATCGTCACCATCACCCGCTCAGGTGTACACGAGCGCACCTACTGGAAGCTGACCGCCCGGCAGCACACCGACGACCTGGAGACCACGGTCGCCCGCGTCCGCGAGCTGCTCGAACAGTCGGTGGCGCAGCAGCTCGACGCCGACGTCCCGGTCGGCGTGCTGCTGTCCGGCGGCCTCGACTCCAGCTCGGTGGCCGCCATCGCCGCCAAGACGCTGGCCGAGCGGGGCGGCGGGCCGGTGCGCACCTTCACCGTCGGCTACCCCGGCGGTGCGGCTGGCGGGCCCGGCCCGATGCGGGCCGGCGAGGACGCCCCCTACGCCAAGGAGGTGGCCGCGCACATCGGCGCCGAGCACGAGTTCGTCGAACTCGACGGCGTCGCCGTCACCGACCCGGTGCTGCGCCGCACCGCCGTCGCCGCCCAGCAGGACCTGCCGGTCGCCGCGCCGCAGTTCCCCGCCTCGCTGCGGGCGCTGTCGCGGCGCATCAGCGAGAAGGTCAGCGTGGTGCTCGCCGGCGAGCAGGCCGACACCGTCTTCGCCTCCTTCATGGGCATGGACCGGCCCGAAGTCGTCGCCGCCCAGACCTACCCGTGGGTGGCCGCCACCGCCCATCATCTGCCGCCCGACGGGCTCGGCACCGGACTGTTCGCGCCCGACCTGCTCAAGGAGCTGGACGTGCCCGGCTACTGCGCCGCCCGGTACCGGGAGGACCTGGCCGGCATGCCGTACGTGGAGGGCGAGGACGCCACCGAGCGGCGCATGCGCGAGATCTACTACCTGCACCTGCAGGGGTGGCAGGAGTTCGGCTGCGCGCTCGACGACGGCGTCAGCCTGGCCGGCGGGCTGGAGCTGCGCTGGCCGTTCTGCGACCACCGGCTCGTCGAATACCTCTACAACGTGCCATGGGCGCTCAAGACCTTCGACGGCAAGCCCAAGAGCCTGCTCAGGGCCGCCGTCGCCGACCTGCTTCCCGCTTCCGTCCTGGAGCGGGAGCCCAGCCAGTTCCCCACCGGCCGCGACCCCGGCTACGCGCCGCTGCTGAAGTCGGAGCTCGGCCGGCTCCTCGACGACCCCGGTGCGCCCGTCCTGCCGCTCATCGACGCGGCCAAGGCCAAGGCGCTGCTGGAGTCGCCGATCGAGCCCGCGCGCGCATGGCGCGACCTCACCGACATGGAGTCGGTCCTGCAGCTCAACCAGTGGCTTGACCAGCACAGCATCCGGGTCTCCCGGTAGAAAACGACGGGGCTTAGAGATGATCTCCAGCAATGTCAACCTCACCGAACTCGAAATCCTGGCGCTCGACAGCGACCTGAACGTGGCCGACGGCCACGCCCGCCAGGAGCTCAGCGCCGGTCAGCAGCGCATCATCGACGAGCTGTCCACGCTCTTCCAGAAGGCCGCCCTCCAGCCCATCGCCGACCTGGAGCGCACCGCGCACCGGACGTTCTTCGCGCTGCTCGGCCAGCACCGCTACCCGGTCGGGGCCAACCCGGTGCTCAGCTGCTACGCCTCCTCGGTGGCCATGGAGATCCTGGCCAGGTCACTGGCCACCAAGACCGACGCGGTCGCGCTGGTCCACCCGACCTTCGACAACATCCCCGACATCCTGCGCGGCGTGGGGCTGCGGCTGGTGCCGGTCGAGGAGGACCCGCTGCACCTGGGGCCGGCGGCGGAAGCCGTACCGGAAGGAGTGGGGTGCGTCTTCGTCACCACGCCCAACAACCCGACCGGGCGGGTGCTGTCGGCCGAGCGGCTGGCCGAGATCGCCGAGGTGTGCCGTGAGCGCGACGTCGTGCTCACCCTCGACACCTCCTTCCGCGGCTTCGACACCCGCGCCCACTACGACCACTACGCCGTGCTGGAGGCCAGCGGCTGCCGGTGGGCCGTCATCGAGGACACCGGCAAACTCTGGGCCACGCTCGACCTCAAGGTCGGCCTGCTGGCCTACAGCGGGAACATCGGCCTGCCCATCCCCAAGATCTACTCCGACATCCTGCTCGGCGTCTCGCC
Source organism: Nonomuraea sp. NPDC000554 (assembly GCF_040300065.1). NCBI lineage: Bacteria > Bacillati > Actinomycetota > Actinomycetes > Streptosporangiales > Streptosporangiaceae > Nonomuraea > Nonomuraea sp. NPDC000554. Next base: position 91,064 of record NZ_JBEPDC010000030.1, read on the forward strand.
GTTCATCCTCACGCTCGTCGAGCGCTTCGCCGAGGACGCGGCCAACGGCGGGCTGGAAGACCTGCACGCCTTCATCGCCGAGGGCCGCAGGATCGTCCGCGAGACGCTGGCCGACGTGCCCGGCGTCAGCTTCCCCGACCCCGACAGCCGGGTCAGCGTCGAGCGCGTCGACCTCGGCGCCCTCCGCTGCGACGACATCTGGGACGAACTGCACAAGCGCCAGGTCTACGCGCTGCCGTGCACCCAGTTCCACTGGGCCGAGCCGTCGCGTGGCGACCGCTCGCTGCGTATCGCGCTGGCCCGCCCGCACGCCTCCGTCCGCGCCGCCGCGCAGGAACTGCGCGCCGTCCTGCTGGCCGCGGGGTGAGCGGCGCCTACTGGCGCCCCGGCATCGTGCAGGACGTCGCCCAGCCCGGGATCACCGACCTGGCCCCCGGCTACCTCGACCCGGCGTTGCTCCCCGTGGACCTGCTCGCCGCGGCCTACGGAAGCGCCCTCGCCCGGTACGGCCCCGCCGCCCTGTCCTACGGCGACAACCAGGGCGTCGAGCCGCTGCGCGAGGCCCTGGCGGCAAGGGCGGGCTGCGGCCCGGACAACGTCCTGATCACCGCGGGCACCTCGCACGCCCTGCACCTGCTGGCCACCACGCTGGCCGAGCCCGGTGACGTGGTGCTGTGCGAGCCGACCGCCTACGACTACGGCAAGCAGATCTTCACCGACCGGCGGCTGCTGCTGGCACCGTTCGCCGCCGACGAGGAAGGGCCGGAGCCGGACGCGCTGGCCGCCGCCATCCGCAGGCACCGCGCCGTCGGCCGCCGGATCGCCTTCGCCTACCTGATCCCCACCTTCCACAACCCGACCGGGCGGCTGGTGGGCGAGCAGCGGCGGCTGGAGCTGCTGGACGTGGCGCGCTCGCACGACGTGCTCGTCGTGGAGGACGACGCTTACGCCGAGCTCTGCCTGGACGAGCTGCCCATGCCGCGCTCCTTGGCCGCGCTGGCCTCGTACGAGGGTGTGGTCCGGCTGTGCTCGTTCGCCAAGACGCTCGGTCCCGGGCTGCGGCTCGGCTGGATGCTGGCTTCTTCGTCCTTCGTAGCCTCGCTGGCCGCGAGCGGGCTGCTGTCCAGTGGCGGCGGCCTCAACCACCTGGCCTCGCTCGCCGTCACCACGATCATCGAGGATGGCCGCTACGACCGGCGGCTGGCCACCCTGCGCAGGGAGCTCGCGCTTCGCCGCGATGCCCTGGTCAAAGGGCTCGGCGTGTGCTGCGCCGTCCGGCCGCCGCGCGGTGGCTTCTTCCTCTGGGTGCGCGGCGGCAGCGAGGAGCACATGCTCGCCGCCGCCGCCCGCGCCGGGGTCCGGGTGGCCGCGGGCTCCCGTTTCGGCCGGCCACCTACGCCCGCCGTACGCCTGAGCTACAGCTTCAACCCCCCGGACGCCCTCTTCCAGGCCGGTCACCGGCTCACCCGACACCAGAAGGGATGACCATGCAGCGAACACTGATCGTGGCGCGGATGGACGCGGCGAACGCCGACGGCGTAGCCGCCCTCTTCGCCAAGTCCGACGCCTCCGAGCTGCCGCACCTGATCGGCGCCAGCCGGAGGACCCTGTTCCGCTTCCACGACCTGTACTTCCACCTGGTCGAGGCCGAGCAGGACATCACCGACGGGCTGTACGAGGCCAGGAGCACCGAGCTGTACAAGGAGCTCAACACCGGCCTCAGTGCGTTCATCTCGCCCTACGACCCCAACTGGCGCGAGCCCAAGGACGCCATGGCCACGCCGTTCTACCACTGGGAGGCCTGAGCCATGGCCGGGCACACCGACAACGCCATCGACATCGCCGCCCCGCTCGACCTGGTCTGGAAGATGACCAACGACGTCGAGTCGTGGCCCGAGCTGTTCAGCGAGTACGCCGCCACCGAGATCCTCGCCCGTGACAGGCACACGATCACGTTCCGGCTCACCATGCACCCCGACCCGCAGGGCAACAAATGGAGCTGGGTCTCCGAGCGCACCTCTGACCCTGCCACCAGGACCGTGCGCGCCCACCGGGTCGAGACCGGCTGGTTCAAGTACATGAACATCTTCTGGGAGTACACCGAGACCGCGCCCGGCCAGGTGCGCATGCGCTGGGTCCAGGACTTCGAGATGAAGCCCGACTCGCCGGTGGACGACGGCGCCATGCGCGAGCGGCTCAACACCAACACCGCGGTCCAGATGAAGCGCATCAAGGGCCTCGTCGAGCAGGCGGCGGGCTAGACCGATGGGCATCCTGGTCTCGCAGATCTCCATCGCGCTCAGCGGCCTGGTCGCGGGCATGCTCCTGTGGTCGGCGATCGGCGGCGTGCCGTGGATGCGCCGCCTGCCCGCCGGCGAGTACGTGCGGCTGCACCAGTACTGGTCGCCCCGCTTCGACCCGCTCGGACCGATCATGATCCTCGGCGTGCTGGCGTGCGACGTCTACCTGCTGGTCGTGGCGCCCACCACGGGCTCGCGCTACCTGCTGTCCACACTCATCGTCGCGCTCGTCGCGGTCATCGTGATCTCCGCGACCCGCAACGCCGTGCTCAAGCGCCGCGTGATGCGCCTCGACCCCGAAGACCTGCCCGCCGACTGGTCTGACCCGCGGCCCTCCTTCGGGAGGTGGAATCTGGCCAGAACCGTCATCACGGTGCTGGTCTTCTTCGGCAACGTCGAGGCGATGGCGGTGTACACGCTGTGACCTTCCGCGTTCTGCTCGACATCAAGGTACGGCCCGGCCAGGAGGACGCCTTCGAGCGCACGTGGCGCGAGGTCGCCGCGGGCATCGCCGCCCACCCCGACAACCGGGGGCAGAGCCTGCTGCGCGGCGAGGACACCTACTACGTGATCACCGACTGGACCGACGAGTCCGCCTTCCGAACCTTCGAACTCAGCCCCGCGCACGTGGACAACCGTGCGCGGCTGGCTCCCTACCGAACAGGAGGCTCCATGAGCACCATGCCCACCGCCCACGAGCGGGTCAGGGTGATCCTCTGGTACCGGGTGCCCAAAGAGGAGGTGCAGCCGCTGTCGGAGACGTACCGGCAGGTCAGCGAGCAACTCGTCGGCACCCCCGGGATGCTCGGCAACGAACTCCTTCACTCCCAGGTGGAGGAGACCACCATGGCCGTCACCAGCTACTGGGAGAGCTACCAGCACCTACAGGACTGGGTGCACAGCAGCAGCCACCGGCACACCAGCCCGCTGCGGCCCTACCTCGACACCAGCCGCGAGCAGCCCTACGAGACCTTCACCGTGGTCTCCGCGTTCTAGGAGGAACCGTCGTGGAGGAGAGGTGGATCCGCTGCCGGGGGTGCCAGGCGATGATCCATCACCGCCGGTTCGGCAAGGCGCTGGGCGTCTGCCCCGAGTGCGGGCGTCATCATCCGGTTTCAGCCGCGCAGCGGGTGGAACAGCTGCTCGATCCCGGGTCGTTTCGGGCGTTCGCCTCGCCTGAGGTGGTTTCCGATCCGCTGGGGTTCGTGGACGCGGTGCCGTACCCGTCGCGTCTCGCGGCGGCGCGGGAGGCCACCGGGCTGGAGGACGCGGCGGTCGGCGGGCTCGGGACCATCGACGGGCGGGCCGTGGTGCTCGTCGTCATGGACTTTCGCTTCCTCGGCGGGAGCCTTGGGGTTGCGGTGGGGGAGTTGGTGACCGTCGCGGCTGAGACCGCTGCGGCCTCTCGCGCGCCGTTGGTCACCGTCTGCGCTTCCGGTGGGGCTCGTATGCAGGAGGGCGTGGTCGCGCTCATGCAGATGGCCAAGACGGCCGGGGCCTTCGCCGCTCTCGATGAGGCCGGGGTGTTGTCTGTCTCGGTTGTCACCGATCCGACCTTCGGTGGGGTGGCCGCCTCCTTCGCGACGTTGGCGGACGTCATTCTGATCGAGCCTGGGGCGCGGATGGGGTTCGCCGGGCCTCGGGTGATTCAACAGACGATTCGCCAGGAGTTGCCTCGGGGGTTTCAGACGGCGGAGTTCCTGCTTGCGCATGGGATGGTGGACGCCGTCGTACCTCGGGCGGGGTTGCGGGGAGCGCTTGGTCGGCTGGTGAGTCTTTGCGGCGGCGGCGCTTCCTCGGCGGGGACGCTGGCAGGTGCGACGGCGGACGCGGGCGTTTCGGCGGGTGCTGGCGCGGCGGCGGACGCGGGCGTGGGTGCGGCTGCTGGCGTGGGTGCGGCGGGCGATATTTCGCCTTATGTAGGTTATGAGCCGCCGGAGCGGGAGCCGTGGGACGTCGTACGGCTCGCGCGCGAGACCGGCCGCCCCACCACCGCCGACTACGCCGGCCTGATCCTCGACGACTTCCTGCGCCTGCACGGCGACCGGACCTTCGGCGACTCCCCGTCGATCGTCGCCGGGATCGGCCGCCTCGACGGCGTCCCGCTCATGCTCATCGGCCACCAGAAGGGCCACACCACCCGCGACCGCGTCGCCGCCAACTTCGGCATGCCCGAACCCGAGGGCTACCGCATGGCCGCCCGGCTGATGCGTCTGGCCGACAAGCTCGGCCTGCCCGTGCTCACCCTCGTCGACACGCCCGGCGCCTACCCCGGGCTCACCGCCGAGGAACGCGGGCAGGCCCTGGCCATCGCCGAGTCGCAGCGCTTGATGGCCCAGCTCCGGGTCCCCGTCGTCACCGTCGTCACCGGCGAGGGCGGCAGCGGCGGCGCCCTCGCCCTCGCCGTCGCCAACCGGGTCCTCATCAGTGCCAACGCCTGGTACTCGGTGATCACCCCGGAAGGCTGCGCGGCCATCCTGTGGAAGAGCGCCGCCGAAGCCGCCAGAGCCGCCGCTGCCCTCAAAGTCGAGGCGAGAGAACTCCTGAACCTCGGCATCGTCGACGCCATCGTCGAAGAACCGCCCGATGGCGCCCATACCGACCCGGCCAAGGCCGCCGCCCTGCTCGGCACCGCCGTACGCGCCGCCCTGGCCGACCTGCTCCCCCTGTCCGCCCCCGACCTGATACGGCAACGCCGCACCCGCTTCCGCCGCTTCGGCCTCCCCATCCCCGTCACCCCATCCCCTCCCGAAAGGGACGACCGGGTAGTCGACGTGGGCAATCGCCAGGCCGGGTGAATCCCCTTCCCGGCCGACACCCACCAGGAGGTGACCCATGACCGAGATCCGCACCGACCTTGACGCGGGCAGCGACTTCGACACGCTCTGCGAGGCGGCGACGCGGCTGATCGCCCTGCTGCCGCACCCGCCGACCACGCTCAAGATCTCGCACGGCCTGGCCAGCGCCGAGCTGACCTGGAGCGACGGCTTCCCCGCCGTGGTGACCACGTCCACCCTGTCCGTGGCGGACGACTCCCCGAGCACCGCCGACGAGGGCCTGATCCAGGTCCGGGCGCCGCTGGTCGGCACCTTCTACCACGCGCCAGAGCCCGGCGCCGCGCCGTTCGTGTCCGTCGGTGACACCGTCGAGGCCGGTCAGCAGGTCGGCATCGTCGAGTCGATGAAGCTCATGAACCCGATCGTCGCCGAGACTGCGGGCCGCGTCGTGGAGATCCCCGTCCCCGACGCCACCCCCGTCGAGTACGACCAGCCGCTCGTGGTCATCGCCCCCGGCGCCTCCTCGGCCTGCGACACTCTGTTCCCCGGACCGGGCGGGCGCTGATGTTCGGCACCGTGCTGATCGCCAACCGGGGCGAGATCGCGCTCCGGGTGGCGCGGACCTGCCGTGAGCTCGGCATCAGGAGCGTCGCCGTCCATTCGGCGGCCGACGAGCCCCTGCCCCTGGCCGACCGCAACGTCAAGATCGGCCCCGCGCCCGCCAAGCGCAGCTACCTCAACGCCGCCGCGCTCATCGAGGTCGCCCTCCAGACCGGCGCCGACGCCGTTCACCCTGGCTACGGCTTCCTGTCGGAGGATGCTGAGTTCGCCCGGATCTGCGAAGAGTACGGGCTGACGTTCATCGGCCCGCCCGCCGACGTCATCGAGGTGATGGGCGACAAGGCCGCCGCCCGCGCCGCCATGACCGCCGCCGGGGTGCCGGTCCTGCCTGGCAGCCTCCACGCCGTGGCGGAACCGGAGGCTCTTTCGCTGGCCGAAGAGGTCGGCTACCCGGTGGTCCTCAAGGCCGTGGCAGGCGGTGGCGGCCGGGGGATGGCGGTCGTCTCGTCGGCGGCCGACCTGCCCGCCGCCTACCGCCGCGTCCGCGCCGAGGCGCAGCTGCTGTTCGGCGATGACCGGGTCTGCCTGGAGCGTTACCTGCGCGCCGCCCACCACGTCGAGATCCAGGTCCTCTGCGACGCGCACGGCAACGCCGTACACCTCGGCGAACGCGACTGCTCCACCCAGCGGCGGCGCCAGAAGCTCCTGGAGGAGACCCCGTCCCCCGCGATCTCCCCCGAGCTCGCCGAGCGGATGGCGCAGGCCGCGCTCACCGGCGCCCGCGCCATCGGCTACCGCAGCCTCGGCACCTTCGAGTTCCTCGTCGACGACGACACCGGCGAATACTTCTTCATCGAGACCAACTGCCGCATCCAGGTCGAACACCCCGTCACCGAGCTCGTCACCGGCCTCGACCTGGTCGCCGAGCAGCTCGCCGTCGCCGCCGGACGCCCCCTGCCGTTCCGGCAGGAAGACCTGGAACGGCGGGGCGCCGCACTCGAGTGCCGCATCAACGCCGAGGACCCCGCGCGCGACTTCGCCCCCGCCCCCGGCCTCGTCGAGGAGTTCACGCAGCCCGGCGGCCCCTTCGTCCGCGTCGACACCCATGTGCGCGCCGGCAGCCGCATCCCGCCCGACTACGACCCCTTGATCGCCAAGATCGTCACCTGGGGCGCCGACCGCGACCATGCCATCGACCGCATGGACCGCGCCCTGGCCGAGCTGAGCGTGTCCGGACCCGGCATCCGTACCAACGCCGCATTCCTCCGCGAACTGCTCGCCACGCCCGTCTTCCGCAAAGGCGCCCACACCACCGGCTTCATCGACAACCTCACCAAGGGAGAGACATGACCGCGCTTCCGGATACCGACATCAACCTCGTCCGCGACGAGAAAGGGGAGGTGACCCTCTACATCGGCGACGTACAGGCCATGCAGGGCTGGGAGCGGTCCCTCATGTGGCGCTCGGCCGACCTGCTGTGCGAGCGCGGCGGCGAGTTCCTGGAGGTCGGCCTCGGCCTCGGCTACTCCGCCCTGCGCATCGCCGGCCGCGCCGACACCTACCGGCACACCGTCGTGGAGAAGCATCCCAAGGTCATCGAGCTCTTCCACCAGAACAACCCCGACGTGCCCGCCACCCTCGAGATCGTCGAAGCCGACTTCTTCGACTACGTCGAGACCCTCAAGCCCGACAGCTTCGACGGCGTCTTCTTCGACCCCGAACTCCCCAAGGCCATCTTCGAGAACCGCGACCTGCTCAACGTCTTCATGCCCAAGGTGGTCCGTGCCCTGCGCCCCGGCGGCACGTTCGTCCCCATGTTCTCCCTGGACGGCGACGTCCCCGACGCCGCCACCTGCACCGCATCCGCGGCCACCATCCTCGAACGCTACCTGCGCTTCTTCGACCGGGTCGTGATCGAGCGGCAGCCGTACCAGGCCTATGCCAGCACCGCCTACACGCCGAGCAACCGCGGCGACGCCTTCATCCTCTGCTTCACCAAGGACTAGGAGACAGCACATGACCGTGACAGCAGCTTCCCTGATCAAGACCGCGACCGGCTTCTACGAGGCGCAAGCGCTGTTCGCCGCCGTAGAGCTCGGCGTCTTCGCCCGCGTGTCCTCCGGCCCCGTCCCTCTCTCCACCCTCCAGGACGACCTGGGCCTCCACGCCAACGTAGCCGCCGACTTCGTCGACGCCCTGGTCGCCATGCGCCTGCTCACCCGCACCGACGCCGGCTACGCCGCCACCCCGGCCGCCCGCGCCTACCTCACCCCCGGCGCCCCCGAGTACATCGGCGGCTTCCTCACCCTCAACCAGCGCCGCCTCTACCCCGCCTGGGGCGACCTCACCTCCTTCCTCAAGAACGCCGAGAACCTCGCCCACGGCGCCAAGGTCGACGACCCCATGCCCGCCCTCTACGCCACCCCCCAGCGCACCCGCTCCTTCGCCGAAGGCATGGACGGCTACGCCACCCTCCTCGGCCGCCCCCTGTCGGAGAAGTTCGACTGGGCCTCCGTCAAGTCGTTCGCCGACCTGGGCGGCTGCCGCGGCATGCTCACCACCCGCGTCGCCGCCGCCCACCCCCACCTCCAGGGCGTCACCTTCGACCTGGCGCCGCTCAACCCCCTCTTCGACGAGCTCGTGGCGTCCGTGACCGGCACCACAGACCTCGCCTCCCGCGTCCGCTTCCAGGCCGGCAGCTTCTTCACCGACCCGCTGCCCGAAACGGAGGTGTACATCATCGGCCACGTCCTGCACGACTGGGTCGAATCCAAGCGCCGCGAGATCATCCAGCGGGCCTACGACCACCTGCCCGCCGGCGGGACGCTGCTGATCTACGACAGCATGATCGACGACCAGCGGGAGGAGTCGGCGTTCGGGTTGTTGATGAGCTTGAACATGGCTCTGCTGTCGGGGGCGTCCGAATACACGATGGCGCAGGGGCAGGGGTGGTTGAGGGAGGCCGGATTCCAGGTGGAGAGCCCTGTAGCCCTCAACGAACTCACCACCCTGCTCATCGGCCGCAAACCCCTCTAACCCGCCTATGCCTGTCCCCGGGGTCGGCCCTTCACCCCAGGAGCCGGCCATCGCCACCGTGCAGTCGGCAGTCCGGGAACCCTAGGCCCTCTTTTCCAAGTCACCCGAGGGCTCGGCCTCGCGCCGAGCCTTCGGGTGGCGCGCCTCCGCCACGCGGGTCAGAGGGGGCGTTCGAAGACGATGAGGTCGTGGCCGGGGCCGTTGTAGTCGGGTACCGGGCCGCGCACGGCGAAGCCCATCCGCCGGTGGAAGGCGATGGACGCCTGGTTGACCGGTGACGTGATGGCGCCGACGACCCGGCGGTCGTGGCCGCGGGCGATCTCGAAGAACCGCTCGTACAGGGTGCGGGCCAGGCCGTCGCGCCTGGCCTGGGGGCTGACGCCGACGAAGTGGATGTACGCCTGGTCCAGCTCGGCCGGCGACACGATCCCCACCAGGAAGCCGCTCAGCCGCCCGGCGGACTCGGCGACGAGGCTGGTGCTGTGGAAGTGGTCGAAGAACAGCCTGGGCAGGGAGGCCAGGATGGGCCGCCCCCACCAGTCGTCGACGACGGCGGCGATGGGGTCGTAGTCGGCGGGACATGCGGGGCGTAGGGTCGCATCTGTCATCCGTCGATTGTGCCCACCGATCCGATCCGGCGTGCCTACGACCCCACGAGCCCCGCGTCGTGGGCGATCAGGCCGGCCTGGGTGCGGTTGGCGCATCCCAGCTTGTCCAGCATGCGCGACACGTACCCCTTGATCGTGGCCTCGGACAGGTACAGCCGCGCCGCGATCTGCGCGTTCGACAGGCCCTCGCCGAGGCAGGCCAGCACCTCGACCTCCCGCTCGCTCAGCGCCCCGACGAGTTCGCGCGCCCGGTCTCGGGCCGACAGGCTGTCGGTCGAGGCCGCGACCAGCCGGCGGGCGGCCGCGGCCGACAGCACGGTGTGCCCCTCGGCCGCCACCCGCACGAGCCCGATCAGATCCTCCGGCGGCGTGGACTTCACCAGGAACCCGGCCGCGCCGGCCCGGAGGGCGCGCAGCACGTACTGGTCGGCGTCGAAGGTCGTCAGCACCACGACGGCCGGCGGGTCGGCGAGCCCGCTGATGCGCTCGATCGCGGTGAGCCCGTCGACGCCGGGCATGCGCAGGTCCATGAGGACGACGTCCGGCCGGGTGCGCATGACCGCGTCCACGCCGGCCGCGCCGTCGTGCGCCTCGTCGACCACCTCGATGTCGGGGGCGGAGCCGAGGATCGTGCGCAGGAACCGGCACACCATCGGCTCGTCGTCCACGACGACCACCCGGACCATGCTCACACCGCCAGTTCCGCGGTCGGCACGTACGCGGGCAGCGTGGCCTCGACGCGGAACCCGCCGTCGGGCGCGGGCCCGGCGCGCAACGTGCCGTGCACGAGTTCCACGCGCTGCCGGAGGTTGGCGATGCCCAGGCCCGACCCGGTGCCGGCCAAGGCGCTGCCGGCCGCGCTGGTCGGCCGCGTGTTGTGGACGGCGAGCCGCACCTGCGCCTCCCCGTACTCGACCCGCACGGTCACGCGCGCGCCGGGCGCGTGCTTGCGCACGTTGGTCAGCGCCTCCCGGACGATGCGGTACGCCGTGCGCCCGACCACCGGCGAGGCGAGAGCCCGGTCCCCCTCCTCGACCAGCTCGACCGGTGTCCCCACCGCTGCCGACTCCGCGACCAGCGCGGCGAGGCCCGCCACCGACGGCGTCTCGTCCCCTTCGGGGGCGGTGCGCAGGATGCCGACCAGGTCCCGCAGCTCGTCGAGCGCCTGGCAGCCCGCCGCCCGCAGTTCCTCGGCCGCCTGCCGGGTCACCTCGTCGGTCGCGGTCATCCGCAGCGCTCCCGCCTGCAGCACCATCAGGCTCACCCGGTGGGTCACGACGTCGTGCATCTCGCCGGCCAGCCGCGCGCGTTCCTCGGTGCGGGCCTGCTCGGCGAGCAGGTGGCGCTCCCGCTCGGCCCGCTCGGCGCGTTCGGTCAGCGCCTGCACCAGCCGCCTGCGGGCGTCGAAGTACAGCGCCAGCAGGGGGCCGACGGCGGTGCGAAGCACCCCGATCGTGATGATCTCGGGCGACGGCTGCCACACGCCCGCGACGATGAGCGTGAAGACGGCCAGCGCGATGAGCGCCGTCCGCCGGCTCCGCTGGTCGCGGCGGTAGAACAGCGGCCCGTACGCCGCCAGCACGGTCGCGTAGGGCGCCCACACGTTCCAGTCGTGCGCCGGCGTCAGCGCGCCCAGGGGCGAGATCAGCAGCGTCAGCACGAGCGAGTACGCGCCCAGGACGGCGACGACCGCCAGGGGCGCGCGGCGGCGGGCGACCAGCGAGAAGCAGGCGAGCGCCTGTAGGCCGAGCATGACCCAGGCGAGCGTGCCGGGCCGCGCCGGCCACCACGACGCACCCACCAGCGTCGCCCCGGTGTCGAGCAGCACGAAGAAGACCGCGATCGCCACGTTTATGGCGAGACAGTGGCGGCGGCGCCACGGCCCGTCACTCATGCGGTTCACGGTATGCCATCCCCGCTCGCGCGGCTCTCCCAGCAGAACGTTCGGCGGGAGCGAAACCTACGAAAGTTGCATGCCGAGCCTGCCCTTCGTCGTCTCATGAACCGACTGTTCACCCTGCCGCGCGGCCCCCTGCCCGCCGTGCAATGGGTTCGTGGACAAACGAGACCCCCAGCTGGGCCGCTATGAGATCGACACCAAGCACTCGACCATCACCTTCAGGAGCAGGCATCTGTTCGGGCTCCTGCCGGTGCGTGGCACCTTCGCGATCCGGGCCGGAACGGTCGACGTCGCCGAGCCGCTCGCCGAATCGGGCATCCGCGTGGAGATCGACGCCGCGAGCTTCCACACGGGCAGCAGGCAGCGGGACGAGGACGTGCTGTCGGCGCGCTTCCTCGACGTCGGCCGTCACCCCGTCATGACGTTCGTCGCCGATCGCGTGGCCCGCACCGCCATCACTGGCACGCTCACTGCGCACGGTGTCACCCGCCCGGTCAGCCTGTCGATCGAGCAGGCGGACGTGTCGCCGGGAACGATCATCGCCCGCGCCACGACGCGCGTCGACAGGACCGAGTTCGGGCTGACCGCGGCCCGCGGGCTGGCCGGGCGCTACCTCGACGTGTCGCTGGAGGTCACGTGCGTCCGCCAGTGACGGCGAACGCCGCGGTCGTGGTGGCGGACCTGCGCAAGAGCTACGGCGCGGTGGAGGCCGTGCGCGGCGCGAGCTTCACCGTCGAGCACGGGGAGATCTTCGCGCTGCTCGGGCCGAACGGCGCCGGCAAGTCCACCACGCTGGAGATCCTGGAGGGGTTCCGCGCCCGTGACGCCGGACGCGTCGAGGTGCTCGGCATCGATCCCGGCGACCGGCGCCGGGGGCGGGAGCTGCGCGAGCGGATCGGGCTGGTGCTGCAGGACATCGCGGTCGAACCGTACCTGACGGTCCGCGAGACGATCGCCCGCAACGCGGGCTACTACCGCTCGCCGCGCGACGTCGACGAGGTGATCGGCCTGGTCGACCTCGCAGGTCAGGAGCGACGCAAGGTCAAGACGCTGTCCGGCGGGCAGAAACGGCGGCTGGACCTGGCACTCGGCCTGATCGGCAACCCGAGCCTGCTCTTCCTCGACGAGCCGACGACCGGGTTCGACCCGAACGCGCGCCGGAGCGCGTGGCAGCTGGTGCGCGGCCTGCGCGACGCGGGGACCACCGTCCTGCTCACCACCCACTACATGGAGGAGGCGCAGGAGCTGGCCGACCGGGTGGCGGTGATCTCCGGCGGCCGGATCGTGTCGGAAGGAACCCCGTCGACTCTCGGCGGACGCGACACCGCCCGCGCCAGGATCCGCTTCGCCCTGCCGGAGGGGTGCACGGCCGCCGACCTGCCGGTAGCCGCCGCGCTCCACGACGGCCTGGTCACCGTGGAGACCGCGGAGCCGACGGAGGCGCTGCACCGCCTGACCGGCTGGGCGCTGCGCCGCGGCACGCCGCTCGACCGGCTCACGGTCGACCGTCCCAACCTGGAGGACGTCTATCTCCGCCTGACCGGCCGTCCGATGGAGGTGAGCGCGCGATGAGCGGCGGGCTCGCCCTGGTGCGGCACCAGATCCGCTACGAGCAGCTGTCGTTCTGGCGCAACCCGCAGAGCGCCTTCTTCACCTTCGTCTTCCCGGTCGTGGTCATCGCGATCTTCGGCGCGCTGTTCGGCGGCGGCCCCGCGGACCCGTACTTCTACGGCCTGTCGCCCCTGCAGTACTACGTGGCCACGATCGCCGCGGTGTCGGTGCTGGGGTCCTGTTACAGCCAGCTGGCCATCGTGCTCGCGACGCGCCGCCAGGACGGGATCCTCAAGCGGGTGCGGGCGACGCCGCTGCCGGTCGGGGTGTACTTCGCCGGCCTGTTGGCGCACTGCGTCATGGTCAGCGTCGTGGACGTCGTGCTCATCTTCGGCGTCGGCCGCCTGTACGGCGTGCCGTTGCCCGGCCCGTCCCGGTGGCCCGCCATCGCTCTGGTGCTCGTGCTCGGCGCGGCCGCCTTCTGCGCGCTGGGCGTCGCGGTGGCGTCCCTGATCCGCAACGCCGAGGCCGCGCCCGCGGTGGTGCAGCTCATCCTGTTCCCGCTCGTCTTCCTCTCCGGCACGTACCTGCCGATCCACTCCGGGGTGGTGAACGGCGTCTCCGGCTTCCTACCGGTGCGGCCGTTCAACGAGGCCCTGCTCGGCGCGTTCGCCGGGCGCGACGGCTTCGCCTGGAGCAGCCTCGGCGTGCTGCTCGTGTGGGGCGCTGTCGGGGCGGCCGTCGCCATCCGCCGCTTCCGCTGGGACCCCCGGCCCGAGTGAAGGAGTTGACAGTGGTTGATCGTTCGGCGAAGGGGCGGCGGTGGGCCGCCTGCACGCTGGTCCTGCTCGCGCCGGTGTGCGCGGAGTTGACGCTCGGCGCCATGCCGCTGCACCTGGCGTGGCTGATGCTGCCGCTGCTGGTGCCCATGTACGGGGCCGGCGTGCTGCTGGTCAGGGAGCTCGTGCGCCGTGCCGGCGGCGGCTGGCCGAGCCTGCTGCTGCTCGGCGTGGCCTACGAGATCGCCGAGGACGGGATCGGGCTGCAGGCGCTGTCCAGCCCGAACCTGTACGACGCCGCCCTGTGGGGCCCGCGGGTGTTCGGCCTCAACACCACGTACTGGGAGTCGCAGATCGGCTACCACCTGGCCTTCAGCGTGGTGATCCCGGTCATGCTGACCGAGCTGCTCTTTCCGGCCCACCGCGACCGCCCCTACCTGCGGCGGGGCGGGCTGGTGGTGGCGGGCGTCGTCGCGGTCCTCGGGGTGGCGATCGTGCGCGTGACCATCCCGCCCGTGGCGGATCCCGGCTACCAGGCGCCGGTGCCGGTCCTCGTGGGCTCGGTGCTGGCCATCGCGGTGCTGGCCGTGCTCGCCCTGCGGGTCCTGCCCCGCCGCACAGCGCCGCCGTCCCCAGGGTGGACGCCTCCGCACCCGGCGGTCGGCGGCGTCCTGACCGCCCTCGCGACCGTCGCCTTCCTGGGCCTGCTGATGCCGGTGGGACAGCCTCCCGCCGGTGGCCACGGCGTGGGGCGGCTGGTGCCGATGGCCCTGGCGGCCGTAGTCGCCGTCGGGATGGGCTGGCTGATTCATCGCTGGTCGGCCGGCTTGACCACCTGGCATCGGATCTGGCTCGCCGGGGGCGCGCTGGTGAGTCACACCCTGATCGGCGCGGCCTTCATCGCGTCCACCGGGTTCGACCGCGTCGGCCTGCTCGTCCTGGCCTTCCTCACCGTGGTGCTGCTGGCCTGGGCAGGGGTGGCACGGTCGAAGCCCGGGGCCCATGGGAGGATCATGTCCCTATGAGCCGTCCCGACATCGCCGAGGTCCCGACCGGTCCCGTGCCCGTCCCCGAGGTCGTCCTGGCGCTCGCCGGCGACGACACCGTCACTCCGGTGTGGCGCAACCAGCTCGGCGGCCTGACGTTCCGCCTCGAGAACGGACGCGACGGCACCAGGTACGTCAAGTGGGTCGCCACCGACACCCCCGAGATCGACCTCCCCGGCGAGGCGGAGCGCCTGGCCTGGGCGCAGCGGTGGGCGAGCGTTCCGCGGGTCATCGAGCACGGCACGGACGCCGACGGTGCGTGGCTGGTCACGGCGGCGATCCCCGGCCTCACGGCGGTGGCCCCCCGGTGGATGGCCGACCCGGCGACCGCGGCGGCCGGGATCGGCCGGGGGCTGCGCGAGCTCCACGATGCCTTGCCCGTGGACCAGTGCCCGTTCGACTGGAGCATCGACCGGCGCCTCGCCCGCGCCGACGAGCGCATCGCCGACGGCGAGGGGCCCGACTCCTGGTTCGCCGAGCACCAGCACCTCGACCTCGCCAAGGCGCGGGCCCTCATCGGCGAGCCGCCCGCGATCGACCGCCTCGTCGTCTGCCACGGCGACGCGTGCGTCCCCAACACCCTGCTGCACGACGACGGCGGGTTCGCCGCGCACGTCGACCTCGGTTCGCTCGGGGTCGCCGACCGGTGGGCCGACCTCGCGGTCGCGGCGTGGAGCACGGAGTGGAACTACGGCCCGGGGTACGACGGCGTCCTGTACGACGCGTACGGCATCGCCCCCGACCCGGAGCGCATCGCCTACTACCGCCTGCTCTGGGACATGGCGTGACCGAAGCCTTACGGCTCTTGATACGTTGTTGACGGGTGTGCCGGGAAGTCTGGTCGGCGGTTCTGTCGCCGATCCTGGAGGTCACCCGTGCGCGCCCGCGATCTCGTCTCCGGTTTCCCCACCGTCACCGCCGACACGCCGGTCATCGACGCCGCCCGCCTGCTGGCGGAGCAGGACCTGCCCGGCCTGATCGTCGTCGACGACGGGCGTCCGTCGAGCATCCTGCCCGGCACCCAGGTGCTGCGGCTGGCCGTGCCGGGTTACTGCATCGACGATCCGGCGCTGGCCCGGGTGGTGGACGAGGCGCACGCCGACGTGTTCCTCCAGTCGCTGGCCGGGCGCACCGTGCGGGAGGCGCTGCCGGCGAACCCGCGTGAGCTGCCCGTCGCCGATCCGGACGCGACCGTGCTGGAGCTGGCCGCGCTGATGGCGCGCACCCACAGCCCACTGGTGGCGATCGTCGAGGACGACCGGCTGCTCGGGGCCGTGACGCTGCAGGCGCTGCTGGACCGGCTGATGGCTCCGTGACGGTCGCCGCATGGCTGGCGCTGGTGGTCTTCCTCGGCGCCTACACGCTGATCGCCACCGAGAAGGTGCACCGCGTCGCGGCGGCGCTCGGCGGGGCCGGGGTCATGCTGCTGATCCACGCCACCGGCGCGGAGGCGGCCTTCTTCTCCCCGTCGACCGGGATCGACTGGAACGTCATCTTCCTGCTGCTCGGCATGATGGTCATCGTCGGCGTGCTCAAACAGACCGGCGTCTTCGAGTACCTGGCCATCTGGGCGGCCAAGCGCGCCAGGGGGCGGCCGTTCCGGTTGATGGTGCTGCTGGTGGTCATCACCGCGCTCGCGTCGGCGCTGCTGGACAACGTGACGACCGTCCTGCTGGTCGCGCCGGTGACCTTCCTGGTGTGCGAGCGGCTGGCGTCGCCGGTCGCGCCGTTCCTCATCGCGGAGGCGATGGCGTCCAACATCGGCGGCACCGCCACGCTCGTGGGCGACCCGCCCAACATCATCATCGCCAGCCGCGGCGGGCTGACCTTCAACGACTTCCTGATTCACCTGGCCCCGCTGATCGTCGTGCTGCTGGCGGTGTTCATCGGGTTGTGCCGGGTGATGTTCAGGAAGACGTTCCGTTACGACCCCGACCGGGCCGCCGAGATCATGGCGCTGAACGAGCGGGAGGCGATCGCCGACCGGCGGCTGCTCTGGCAGAGCCTGGTGGTGCTCGCCGTGGTGCTGGCGGCGTTCGTGCTGCACCCGGTGCTGCACTACGAGCCCTCGGTGGTGGCGATCCTGGGCGCGGGCACCCTGGTGGCCGTCACCAAAGTCACCGCCGAGGACGCGATCCGCGAGGTGGAGTGGCCCACGCTGGTCTTCTTCGCCGGGCTGTTCGTCATGGTCGGCGCGCTGGTCGAGACCGGCGTGATCGCCCAGGTCTCCCGGGCCGCCGTCGAGGCCACGCAGGGCAGGCTCGAACTGGCCACGATCGGCCTGCTCTGGGTCTCGGGCGTCCTGTCGGCGGTCGTCGACAACATCCCGTACGTGGCCACGATGAGCCCGATCGTCGCCGACCTCGTCCACGCCAACGGCGGCGACAAGGTGCTGTGGTGGGCGCTCGCGCTCGGCGCCGACCTGGGCGGCAACGCCACCGCCGTGGGCGCGGCGGCCAACGTGGTCGTCCTCGGCATCGCGGCCCGCAACCGGGTTCCGATCAGCTTCTGGCAGTTCACGAAGTACGGGCTGGTCGTCACGTCCGTCACCATCGCGCTGTGTGTTCCGTACCTCTGGCTGCGCTACCTCGTGTAGGAGCGGCTAGTCAGGGAGGACCTCGCCTTCGAGGAGCTCCCGCTCCCCTCTGACGCGCGCGGCCGACGCCGAGTCGACGGGACGCAGGTAGACCTGGCGCAGACCGGGCACGCCGTCGTCGATCGCGAAGACGGCCCTGGTGCGGACGGCCGCGCCGGGCCTGCTCACGTACGGCACCACCTGGAAGCGCGCGGTCACCGCGGCACGGTCGACGCGCGCCATGACGTAGCCTCGCTGGTCGTTGTAGAAGCGCAGATGCGGGTTGCTGACCAGGAGCGGCACGGCCCTGGGGTCGACGTCGAGGCCGTCGCCGCGGCTGGTGATGGACGAGGTCACCAGCTCGGCTCCGACGGCCGGCGAGTTCGGGTCGAGGTAGTCGAGCTTCAGGTCGGCGGCCCAGTGGGCGTGGGCCGATCCGGTCAGCATCACCGCGTTGCGGACGCCCGCGTCGATCCAGCCGCGGGTGACCCGCTGGCGGCTGGCGAGGTATCCGTCCCAGGTGTTCTGGTTGGTCAGGTGGGCGGGGCCCGCGGTGATGGTCCGGGACGCGAAGAAGACCTGCTGCCCGATGAGGTCCCACTGGGCGCGTGCGCGCTGGAACCCGTCGATCAGCCACCTCTCCTGCTCCTGGCCGAGGATGGTGCGGGCCGGGTCCGCGGCCTCCGGGCAGTCCTTGAGACCGTTTCCACAGGCCATGGCGTTCCGGTACTGGCGGGTGTCGAGCACGTGGAAGGTGGCCAGCGTGCCCCAGCGGATCCGCCGGTAGATCTGGATGCCGGTGCCGTCGGGCAGCGCGCCCCGCCGCAGCGGCATGTTCTCGTAGTAGGCCCGGGCGGCGGCCGCCCGCCTGGCGAGGCGCTTCTTGCTCTGGTTCGCGCCTTCTCCTCCGGCCCAGTTGTTGTCGACCTCGTGGTCGTCCCAGGCCACCACCCACGGCGCGGCGGCGTGCGCGGCCTGCAGGTCGGGGTCCGTTCTGTACTGCGCGTAGCGCTGCCGGTATCCGGCCAGGGTGACGGTTTCGGGCCCGGCGTGGTCGCGGACGTTGCCGCTCCCCGCCACATAGGTCCCTTTCGGATACTCGTAGATGTAGTCGCCCAGGTGCAGGACCAGGTCGGGACGCTCGCCCGCGAGCGCGCGGTAGGCCGTGAAGTAGCCGTGCTCGAACTGGGCGCAGGAGGTGACCGCCACGGAGAGCACGTCACCGGCCCCCTGCGCGGACGGCGAGGTACGTCCCCGTCCGACAGGGGAGACGTGCGTTCCCTCCCTGAAGCGGTACCAGTAGTCCCGGTTCGAGGCCAGCCCGTCGAGTTCCACGTGCACGCTGTGCGCCCAGTCCGGGTCCGCCATGGCCACGCCCTCCCGCACGACGGTGGCGAAGCGCTCGTCCTCGGCGACCTGCCAGCTCACGGGCACGACCACGGAGGGCATGCCGCCCCGGCCGTCTTCCGCCAGCGGGGTCGGCGCGAGCCTGGTCCAGATCACGAACCCGTCCTCGGCCGGGTCACCGGAAGCCACCCCGAGCGTGAACGGGAAGGCGGTGCGACGCCTCCGGGACGCCTCGGCCGCGCCGCCCGCGATCCACGAGCCCACGACCGCGCCGCCGCTGACGACGAGGGACCTTCTGCTCACCGAGGACACGAACCTGGACTCTCCTTGTGATCGGGGTGTTCGCGCGTCGATCGGGCGCGGTCGCGCCCTGCGGGCGGTTGGACAGTCTCGCGGTCCCGCGTACCCCATGCAAGCACCGTGATCACGTGGCGGCGATCACCCGATCCTGCGCCGGAGGTTGGTGGCCGGGCCTGGGCAGCAGCGATGATCGACGCCACCAGGTGCCCCGCTAAGCGCGGTGCTCCGGGTTTTCGGCGAACCAGACGGCGATCTGGGTGCGCGAGCTGTAACCGAGCTTCGCCAAGATGTGCTCGACGTGACCTTCGGCGGTGCGCTGAGAGATCAGCAGCCTGGCCGCGATCTCCTTGTTGCTGAGCCCTTGGCTGATGAGCTCGGCGATCTCCTGCTCCCTGGGAGTGAGTTTCGACGTGTCCGCCTCAGCGGCCGAAGGCGCGCCCTCAGGTTCCTCCTCGCTCAACGCGTAGGCGATGGCGTCATCGACGCTGAGCTCCCGGCCCTCGCGGAGAAGGCTTTGGTAGACGTCGTCATTCAGTTCACGTCTTACTCGTTGTTCGAACGGGTCGCGGAATCGCTTGATGTATCCGAACTCGACGAGTGTGGAACCCACCTTCTCCCAGATCGTGTGGGCCGCACCGTACAAGCGGACAGCGCGCCTCGTGTCATCCGCGGCCCAGGCCAGCAGTTCGATGCAGTACGCCTCACCGGCCAGGTCGTCGGCGACGGCCTTGAGCCGCAACGCTTCACGAACCCGTGCCGCCGACGCTGCCACGTCACCGCGTCGCCACTTCCCCAAGCCGATCACCCACAGGGCCCACGACCGGGAAAGGTCCGCCCCGTGGGCTTCGCACACCGCGAGGCATTCTTCCTCGAAGGACTCGGCGCGCGGATCCCCGAGGGCGGTGGCGGCCATCGAAAGGTGACGCAGCGCGAAATAGATGCCGAAGGGGTCGTCCAGGCTTCGGTGCCCGGCCAGTGCCGCCTCCTGCAGGGGAATGGCACCCGAGAAATCTCCGCGATACATCACGGCCGCGCCGGTCCACAGGTTGGCATAAGCGCATGCTGAGGCGTCGCCCAGTTGCTCCCCCAGCGCGCGAGTTTCCTTCAGCATCGGCATCGCGGCGTCGATCTCCCCCAGCACGATCAGCAAATAGGCGCACCCGTACAGGGCATGGGCACGGGCCCTTGTGGGCTCGCCGTTGAGATCGAGGGCCCGCCGCAACCACTGGCATCCCTCACGCAGCCGACCGGCGGCCACCCAGAAGATATGCAGAGCGGCTGCGGACTCAAGCCCAGCCAGCGCCTCACCTGGGTGGGTAAGGCTGTATTCGAGCGCGGCACGCAGGTTGGGCTGGTCCACACGCAGCCGGACGAACCATTCCATCTGGCGAGGGGCGAAGAAATCCAGATCGGCCCTGCGGATGAGGTCGCGATAGTACTGCCAGTGCCGTGCGTGTACCACCGCCGCCTCAGCCGGATCCAGCAGTTCGACACCGAACTCCCGGATCGTCTCGAGCAGTCGATATCGCGACTGATCCCCGCCGGGCTGGAGAAATATTATGGATTTGTCCACCAGCCCGGCCACCAGGTCGAAGATATCCCCGGCTGCGATCGCGCCACCGGAGCACACATATTCAATGGCCTCCAGATCGCACGCGCCGACGAACACCGACATCCGTCGCCACAAGAGCTTCTCGTCGGCGGAGCACAGTTCATAACTCCACTCGATCGCGGCTCGCAGAGTCTGATGCCGAGGCAGCGTCTCCCGCCGCCCCTTGCCCAGGAGCTCGAAGCGGTAATCGAGCCGCTCAAGAATTCCGGCCATCGGCAGGGATCGCATCTGGACGGCCGCGAGCTCGATCGCCAACGGGATTCCGTCCAGCCGTCGGCAGATTCTCGCCACCATCTCGCTGTTCTCCGACGTGATGGCGAAGTCGGGCGAAACCGCCGCCACGCGTTCGACAAGGAGCTGCACGGCGTCGTCTCGCCGTGACACGTCCGCCGCGATCGGCGTACCTGGTTCCGGCACCGGCAGGGGAGGGACCGTGAAGACCGTTTCCCCCGGGACGCCCAGGGCCTGCCGGCTCGTCGCCAGGATCCGCATCCCGGGAGCGGCCTTCATCAGCTTCGCCACCAGCTGCCCGCAACTCTCGATCAGGTGCTCACAGTTGTCCAGCACCAGCAGCAGCCGTTTGTCCGCCAGATAGTCGAGCAGCTGGCTGGTCGGCAAGCGCGTCGCCTGCTCGTGCAGCCCGAGAGCGTCAGCGACCGTGGACGGGAGCAACTCCCCATCCCGCAGCGAAGCCAGCTCCACCAGCCAGACCCCGTCGGGGAACGCCCTCGACAGCTCCTCGGCCAAACGCAGGACCAGACGTGTCTTTCCGACCCCGCCCGCGCCCGTCAACGTCAGCAACCGGGTGTCCGAGAGCAGCGATTTGGCCTGCGAACGCTCCCGCTTGCGGCCGACAAAGCTCGTTACCTCGGCCGGCGCATGCTCCACTTGCTGGTGATGTCTCCCCGCAGACATGACGGAATCAGCCTAGGTTTCCGGCTGTCACCTGGTCAACCGACCTGAATCAGGGCCTTTTCTTTGGTTACTTCGGTTTCATCAACAACAACCGTCGCACGCGACAGGCTTTCGTTTCCCCGGATGGCGCTCGCACTGCGGCGACGTTGTTCCCGTCGGTGCGACCGTGCCGTGACGTACCCCGGCGAGCCCATGAGCCTAATCCGCGAGCAGCGGTCCGCGGCGTGCTCCGCGTGTCGAGACCAGCCCTCCCACCAGGCCGCTCACGGCACAGACCAGGACCAGTCCCAGGTACTGCGGCATCGAGAAGGCGAACCACAGCTCGCCCGTCGCGGCCTTGCCCATCGCGGCCAGCGAAGCCACGGCGATCGCCGTGCCGAGCAGTGTGCCCGTGACCGTCACGACCAGCGACTCCCAGCAGACCGCCCGGGCGAGCTGACCGGGTTGCGTCCCCACGGACCGCAGCAGCCTGATCTCCTCTGCCCGCTCCGCCATCGACATGGCCGTGGCGTTCAGCACCGAGATCACGGTGTACGCCACCGCCGATCCCACCAGCATGGGAGCGGCCCAGGCCGACGGCCCGGTACGCGTCACGCCCGCCGCCGCGTCGGAGGTCGACACGGCGAACAGGAAGGTGCAGGCGAGCGCCACAGTCAGCATCACCGGGGACGCGGCCGACATCGCCCGGCGCGGCTGCGTGACCAGTGCCGACCTGGCCAGCATCCCGGCGGCCGGGTCGAGCCACGCCACGGGAGCCGCGAGGACCCAGCCCACCCCGCGCACCACGAGGGGGCCCAACGCCGATGCGCCGACGCAGAGCGCCATCGTCGCCCCCAGCCCGGTGGGCACCGCGGCCGTCGGCTTCACCTGAGGCACCAGCCACACCAGCACCCCGCCCCCGGCCAGCGCCACCACGCCGAGCGCCGCTCTGGGCCACGGCATGAGCCGTTGCTGCGCCGCGCTGTCACGCAATACCTCCAACGGCCCCACGCCTACCGCCTTGCGTGCCGCCACCCGCGCGGCCAGCAGCGTCACCACCAACCCGACCACCAGCGCCAGGACGAACGGCCCCGACATCACCTCGACCGGAACGTCCACGGGCGCCAGTTCTACCGCCCGCAGGAACGACGCCATCGCCTCGGCGTACGGCACGGCCAGCACGCAACCGACCGCGCTCGCCAGCACGGCCACCACCAGCGCCTCCGCCGTGATCAACCGGCGCACCTGCCGCGGCGTCATGCCGATCGACCGCAGCAGACCCCAGGCCCTGCGCTGCCGCAGCACGTGCAGGCCCAGCATGCCCGCCACCACGAACACCGACACGAAGCTCGACACCACGGCGGACAGGACCAGCAACCCCATGATCCCGCTCAGCTCGTCACGGCTGCCGGCTCCAGCGACCAGCAGGCCACTGCCGCTCACCAGCGTCACCGCCATGAGCACCGCCACGAACGAGGCGGCGAAGCCGGTCCAGTTGGTCCGTACGTTGTTCCAGGCGAGCACCAGCGTCATCGGCGGCCGCCCAACCGCATGCCGATCTGCTCGACCGAGGGCCTGTCCAGCACGTCCACGATCCGCCCGTCGGTGAGGAAGAGGGCGGCGTCGGCCCGGGCGGCGGCCTCCGGGTCGTGTGTGACCATCACCACCGTCTGGCCGAACTCGTCGACCGCCTCCCGAAGCAGCCCCAGCACCTCATGCCCGGTGCTGCGGTCCAGCGCCCCGGTCGGCTCGTCGGCGAACAGCACCTCCGGCCTGCCGAGCAGCGCGCGGGCGATGGCCACCCGCTGCTGCTGGCCCCCGGACAGCTGCGCTGGGCGATGCCCCTCCCGCCCCGCCAAGCCGACCCGGTGCAGCAACTCGCGCACCCGTGCCGGATCGGGCCGCCGCCGGGCCAGCCTGCTGGGCAGGATGACGTTCTGCCAGGCGGTCAGCGACGGCACCAGGTTGAACGCCTGGAAGATCACTCCGACCCGGTCGCGCCGGAGCACCGCGAGCTCCTTCTCCTGCAGCTGCGTGATGTCCTGCCCGGCGATGCGCACCGACCCGGACTGCGGCCGATCCAGCCCCGACGCACACTGCAACAGCGTGCTCTTGCCCGAGCCTGACGGGCCCATCACGGCGGTGAAACTGCCACGCCGGAACCCGGCACTGACCTGGCGCAGCGCGGGCAACTCCGTGGCGCCCTTGCCGTACGTCCTGGTCACTCCTTCGAGGAGGACCGCATGATCTTTCATGGTTACGAGTCTGTTGACTCGCACTGTCGTGATGGATCCGGCATCACCCTGATCGATCCCCGATACCGCTGGGCCACTCCTCCATGTCGCATTCCTCACCAGCACGGCTGATCACCAGGGCAGCAGAGATCATGGCAGGGGATTCTCGCACGCCAGGACGGCCCGTGATGGTCTCCGGGTTCTCCCCAGGGGCCTGTGCCTTGGTCGGGGGCCGAGAGTGACCTGTCTGCGCCG
The DNA here is from genome assembly GCF_040300065.1 of Nonomuraea sp. NPDC000554. Taxonomy (NCBI): domain Bacteria; kingdom Bacillati; phylum Actinomycetota; class Actinomycetes; order Streptosporangiales; family Streptosporangiaceae; genus Nonomuraea; species Nonomuraea sp. NPDC000554. The sequence goes on from NZ_JBEPDC010000030.1 coordinate 114,839, forward strand.
ACCGTACTAAATGACGGGGTCCTCAAGGACGTGCATGAGCACCCGGCTCTGGAAGCCATCAGGGTCGGGGCCGGGCTGGCCGGCCACGGTTGCGAGCGCCTTCCACAGCGCCCACCCGCGTGCTCGTCGCCAGGTGTCGTCGGGCAGGCCGACGGCCTCCCGGAAGACCTTCCGCTCGTCACCGACGAAGTGGGTCCAGGCCATGACCAGGTCACAGGCGGGGTCACCGATGCCGCACGTCCCGAAGTCGATGACTGCGGACAGTCTTCCGTCCAGGGTGAGCAGATTGGCGACGGCGAGGTCGCCATGGAACCACGTCGGCGGGGAGGGCCAGGCAGAGGTCAGCGCGCTCGCCCAGACGGCCTGGCATGCCGCAACATCGACGACGTCCCCGAGCTTGCTGAGCGAGCCCTCGACCTCGTCGCTGTAGACGCTGGGGTGACAGCCTCGGAAGAAGGAATGACGACCGCAGGCCGGACCCTGCTGCACAGGGACCTCGCGGAGTGGCGGGCAACGGGCTCGATCGGGAGGTCGCTCCACTCGGGGAACTGTTCGGAGACCAAGGTGTGTACGAGGTCGGTGGTGATGTCGATCACGGCTCAAGTCTCCGTGCTCCGGTGCGAGTTATCCATCATCACGCTAACCGACCTGTGCCCCCGCAGCCCCTCCCGTCCCGGAGCCACGAAGCCCGCAACCGGGACGGCTCCTAGTCCCGCCGGTCCAGGCGCTGGAGCAGGCCGTAGATGAAGCGCGCCCGGTAGCCCTCGCCGTCGTGGGTGAAGTCGACCACCCAGTGGTGTGGGGCGGCCCCCTCGCCCTGGACGGCGCTCGGGAAGCCGGCACCGACGTCGGCGACGACGCACCGCCAGGGGACGAGGTCCGCGAAGGTCAGGCGCCGGGCGCCGGAGGGGCGGACGAACCATTCGTTCCACACCTCGCCGTCAGGGCCGGACAGGACCTCGAACGCCAGGTCCGGCCAGGACGGCAGCACCCAGCGCGTGACGTCGCAGGTCAGACTGCCGATCAGCTTCTCGCCCTGGTAGCAGGGGGTGCCGAGCAGCCGCCGCAACCCGGGCGCGCCCTTCGGAGCCCGCGGGGAGTGGAGCATTTTCGTCCATTGGGTGTGCGCGGCACGCAGCTCGGCGCGCGAGGCGCGCATGCGTGCCAGCGAGTCCTCCACCCTGTCGGCGTTGAGGTCACGCATCCGATGCATCAACGTCAGCTCGAACTGGCGAACCCCGAAACCCATGACGACCACCCTGCCACGACCGTGACCCCATAACCCTGTGTTGTCATCGAAGGCTGAGCGGTCAGGTGCGCCGTCTCATCGCGGGCATGGCCCAGATCTTCCATGCTGACGGCTGGTCACAGGCCGGCGATCCACTCCTGGCCCGTGAGGACGTCGGCACCCCTGGCCGGGAAGACGCGGTTGATCAGGAAGTCATGCACGTCCGGTTCCCCGTCGGCGCAGGCGTCACTGAGCACGGTCACGTGGTAGTCGCGGTCGGCGGCGTCGTAGAGCGTGGCGGCGACCATCGCCCCGGTCGCGACACCGGTCAGCACGATCGAGTCGATGCGCTGGGCGCGCAGGAGCCGATCGAGGTCGGTCGCCGCGAACGCACTGGCGCGGCGCTTGAGGACGACGGCCTCGCCCGGCAACGGCTCGATGCGCGGGTGCACGAGCGTCTCGGGGGACTCTTCGTGGAACAGCGTCCCCGCGCCGCGCAGGGCGCTGATCAACTGGTTTCCCGCTGCCACATCAAGGCCTGAGGCCCGGAGCCCGAAACGTATGAAGATCACCGGGATTCCGGCGGCTCTGGCTGCGGGGAGAACCTTTTCCACGACGGGAAGCACACCGGCGGCGAAGGGGTAGTTGTCCACGATGCCCGCCTGCAGGTCGCCGACGATGAGCGCGGTGGTGGTCATACGGATTCCTTGTCTGTACGGCGCGCCATCGGCCATCCTCACGGTCGTATCCTGGGCGTTGTTGTCGTCGATCTAGTACGACGATAGTGGGACAGATCCACGTATAGGCCATTGGCCGCGGCACAAGCGGCTTGGGTCGTAGCCCGATCTTGGTTCACGCGATGGCGGTTCCTCCTCCGCCGGATCCGCGCGAATACCGGTAACGGCCCGGTCCATTCGTTACCTTCTGGCGCCCGCGCCCGTCATACGAGCGACGGCCGTATACGCCCACGGTCGTCGGACCAACGACGAGACTGGAGACCAGGGTGCTGACGAACATCATGTATGTGACGATCTACGTCACCGATCAGGACCGCGCGCTGAAGTTCTACACCGAAGGGCTCGGCCTGGAGAAGCGCATCGACTACCCGGGGCCGGAAGGACGCTTCCTCACCGTGGGCGTTGCCGACAGCCCGGTCGAGATCATCCTCTGGTCGCATGGGCCGACCGCAGGCCAGCCGGTCGAGAAGCGGCCGGGCGTCGGCTCCGGTCCGCTCGTCCTCGAGTCGGAGGACCTGCGGAAGGATTTCGAGGTGTTTCGCCGGCGAGGCGTAACCTTCGATCGGCCCGAACCGGAGGACTACCCGTTCGGCGTTCGCATCGAGGCGGTGGATCCGGACGGCAACCGGATCTCGCTCCGCCAGCAGCGCCGCCGAAACCGCGCCGATGGCTGACGCGACGATCCAGGCCCGTCATACCCCATGAGCAAGCAGATCCAAGGAAACCACAGGATGACTGACACCAGCCGGACGGACCTGCTGGCCGAAGCGTTCGAGGCCCAGCGCGACCGGCTGAGCGCGGTCGCCTACCGCGTGCTCGGCTCACACGCCGACGCCGAGGACGTGGTCCAGGAGGCATGGATGCGGCTCGCCCGCCAGGACGCGACGACCATCGAGAACCTGGCGGGCTGGCTGACCACGGTGGTCGGCCGGATCAGCCTGGACGTCCTGCGGTCCCGCCAGACCCGCCCCGAGGCGTCCTACGGAGCCGGGTTGACCGAGCTCGTGGTAACGGTCGACGACAGCGCTGAGCCTGAGGAAACCGTGGCGCTCGCCGACTCGGTGGGGCTCGCGCTGCTCGTCGTCCTGGACTCGCTCGGGCCCAGCGAGCGGCTGGCGTTCGTGCTGCACGACCTGTTCGCGGTGCCGTTCGCCGAGATCGGCCAGATCCTCGGCAAGTCCGCCGACGCCACCAAGATGATCGCCAGCCGCGCTCGCAGGAAGGTACAGGCAACCGAGCGTCCGACGATCGTCGGACGAGAACAACGAAAGGTCATCAAAGCCTTCCGCGCGGCCGCCGTGGCCGGCGATTTCGAGGCGCTGCTACGCGTGCTCGACCCGGACGTGAGACTGACCGTCGACACTCCGGGCGGGGTGGTCGTCACCCTCGGCGCCACCGAAGTCGCCTCCGGTGCGCAGATGGTCTCCGGCGCGGTCGCACGACATCAAGCGGTGCTCGTCAACGGCCTTCCCGGGTACGTCTCATGGCGCGAGGACGGAACCCCGCTCTCCATCATCTCGTTCACGGTCGCCGACGGCCGGATTGCCGCCATCGCGATCGTGGCTGATCCCGCCAGGCTCGCATCGATGCACCTGCCAGACCCTGCGTGCGATTCCACCACGTCCGAGACGGAATCCGGCACCACCAGGTGATCTCGTCCGCCCCGCCGACGAAAGGAAAAGAGGAGGCGGAAGCCGGAACGACAGTGCCACGATGGTCGCTTTGTGCCCGATGCGAAAGGAACTGACCGACCGTGCCTCGCGCCATCACTTTGATCCGCTCCGCTTCTCTGTCCGACGTCGCCGAGTACGCCTACGCAGCCACGGCGCCTGCCGAGTCCCGACTCATCTTTCTCGCCGGAGCGTGTCCGCTGAACCAGGACGGCTCGACGGCAGCGCTTGGGGACTACGCGGGCCAAGCAGCGAAAGCCGTCGAGAACATGGAGGCGGCTCTCACCGCCTCTGGCGCATCGCTGCAGGACGTCATCAGCACAAGGGTCCTCGTCGCGTCCACGCGGCGGGAGGACTTGGGGGCTGCCTGGGCGGTAGTCCGGGACTCGTTCGGTGAGCATGACGTACCGAGCACCCTGCTGGGCGTCACCGTGCTCGGTTACGACGGCCAGCTCGTTGAGATCGAAGCCGTCGCCGCCGTTCTTGATTCCTGAGCGGTAGCCGTCCGCGTGACGCAACGGGCACGGCTCCAAGCGCAAGCAGCCGTGGACGGCCGACCAGGCGCTCCATCCGGCCTTCGCGCCCCTGAGCTCCGGTGTTGTCGAGTCAGCGGAGCTGGCCGGTCTGGTGGAGGTGGTCGAAGATGATCTGGTCCACGGGCGACACACGGTCGCGGTCGGCGTAGGTCAGCCAGGTCAGCTCTTCGATCTCGCTGGTAGGCGCCGGTGTTCCGTGGTGGTCGGCGGTGTAGCAGGTCATCTGCACGGTGACGCCGTTGGCGTGACCGTGCGCTTGGGCCTGGTAGGTGCCCACATGGGTGGCGGTGGTCGGGACGATGGCGACCGACAGTTCCTCGTCGATCTCGCGGATGAGGGTGTCGAGATCGGTTTCGCCGGGCTCGCGTTTGCCGCCGGGGATGTAGTAGACGTCTTTGCCGCGTGAACGGGTGCTGAGGATCTTGCCGTCGGCAAGGTGGATCCATGCGATCTTGTCGATGGTGGTGGCCATCGTGTTCTCCCTTGTTGGGGGTCGGGTGGGTGTCAGGTGGCCAAATCTACGAAGCGTGGCCGTTCCCTCTCGCCAACAGGCCCTCACTTGACCTGCTGATCATGGAGGTGCTGTCAGTTGCCACGTGGGGTTACGGCCACCGGGCTGTGGCGAACCATGCGCACGTTGGGCAGTTTGTCTTTCCAGAGTTCCGACTCACCGGTCATCTCGAAGCCGTAGTGGGTGTAGAAGCGGATAGCCCGCTCGTTGTAGGCCGTCACCCAAAGGCGCATCGATGTCTCTCCCGCCCAGGCGAGGAACTCGTCCATGAGCCGGCGCCCAAGCCCTTGGCCCTTGACCTCCTCAAGAAGGTACATGGGGCCCAAGGTCACCACGTCGTCTCGGCGGCCGCACAGGAGACCGACGATCTCGTCGCCAAAGCGAGCGACGCGGCAGAAGGTCTCGTACGGCTGCTGCTCGGCCTCCTCGATGAACTTCTGCCATCGGGCAATGCCTTCCGTGGTGGTCACAGAGCCGACGTTCCCCCTGATCCAGGTCTCATCGATCCCTGCGTCCTCGTTCAGGTACGTCTGCAGCCAAGCTCTCAGGTGCACCTGGCCGATGGCTGCAGCGTCGTGGGGTCGCGGACATTCGATCAGATAAGCCACGCGTTCCAGACCTCTTCCTCGCTGGGTGCTCTCGTTCGATATCTTCTCCGAACCTTGCTCCCTTCCACGCGCCTGCTGCTCCAGCCGCGGCCGGGTGAGGGTGCCCTGCTGGGACTCGCCCTTGTTCAGCTGCCGGAATGGCCACCTTCAACTGGACCGGCACCTTCTACCCGCGCATCAGGTGCGGCGTTTGGGGATTGACAAGTGGGGGCGGCATACGTCATCATGAAAATGCGACCGGGAAGACTGGTCTGCGTTAGCGTGGACAAATTCAATTAGAGCGAGTACGCTCATGCCTCCACGCTGCCTTTTTGATGACCCGCTCCGCTGCTCACGTTGCGAGGTTGTCTGGCGTGCGTGTTGTCAGTCCGCCGCCAGCCCTCGGAAGGACATCTGTTGGCAGCCTCACGCAACGCCTCCGCCGTACCCACCGGTCCCCGTCGCGTCTCATTTTCGCGCATCCAGGAGCCCCTCGAAGTTCCTGACCTTCTCGCCCTGCAGACCGAGTCGTTCGACTGGCTGCTCGGGAACGAGAAGTGGAAGGCCCGGGTAGAGGCGGCTCGTCAGGCCGGGCGCAAGGACGTCCCGACCCAGTCGGGCCTCGAAGAGATCTTCGAAGAGATCAGTCCGATCGAGGACTTCTCGGGGACCATGTCCTTGTCGTTCCGCGACCACCGGTTCGAGCCGCCCAAGTACTCAGTCGATGAGTGCAAGGACAAGGACATGACCTTCTCCGCCCCGATGTTCGTGACGGCGGAGTTCATCAATAACACCACCGGTGAGATCAAGAGCCAGACGGTGTTCATGGGCGACTTCCCGCTCATGACACCGAAGGGCACCTTCATCATCAACGGCACCGAGCGTGTCGTGGTCTCCCAGCTCGTCCGGTCTCCGGGGGTGTACTTCGAGCGCAGTGCCGACAAGACGTCCGACAAGGACCTGTACGGGTGCAGGGTGATCCCGTCGCGGGGTGCCTGGCTCGAGTTCGAGATCGACAAGCGCGACAGCGTCGGTGTGCGCATCGACCGCAAGCGCAAGCAGGCCGTCACCGTGCTTCTCAAGGCGCTGGGCTGGACCAGCGAAGCGATTTTGGAGCGGTTCGGCCAGTACGAGTCGATGCGGGCCACCCTGGAGAAGGACCACACGGCCGGCCAGGACGACGCCCTGCTCGACATCTACCGCAAGCTGCGGCCGGGTGAGCCGCCGACCAAGGAGTCGGCGCAGACCCTGCTGGAGAACCTGTACTTCAGCCCCAAGCGGTACGACCTCGCCAAGGTCGGCCGCTACAAGATCAACAAGAAGCTCGGGGTCGACAGCGACATCACCCAGAGCACCCTCACCGAAGCGGACATCGTCTCCGCGATCGAGTACATCATCCGCCTGCACGCGGGTGAGGAGTCGATGCCGAGCGCCCAGGGTGACCGGATCGTCGAGGTCGACGACATCGACCACTTCGGCAACCGCCGCCTGCGCGGCGTCGGCGAGCTGATCCAGAACCAGGTCCGCCTGGGCCTGGCCCGCATGGAGCGCGTCGTGCGCGAGCGGATGACCACGCAGGACGTCGAGGCGATCACGCCGCAGACCCTGATCAACATCCGCCCGGTCGTGGCGTCGATCAAGGAGTTCTTCGGCACCTCGCAGCTGTCGCAGTTCATGAACCAGACCAACCCGCTGGACGGTCTGACGCACAAGCGGCGTCTGTCCGCGCTCGGTCCTGGTGGTCTGTCGCGTGAGCGGGCGGGCTTCGAGGTCCGCGACGTGCACCCGTCCCACTACGGCCGGATGTGCCCGATCGAGACGCCCGAAGGCCCGAACATCGGCCTGATCGGCTCGCTGGCCTCCTACGGCCGGCTCAACGCCTTCGGCTTCGTCGAGACGCCGTACCGCAAGGTCGTCGACGGCAAGGTGACCGACCAGATCGACTACCTGACCGCCGACGAGGAGGACCGCTTCGTCAAGGCGCAGGCCAACACGGCGCTCAACGCCGACGGCTCGTTCGCCGAGGCCCGCGTCCTGGTCCGCACCAAGGGCGGCGAGACCGAACTGGCCCGTGCCGAGGAGGTCGACTACATCGACGTGTCGCCGCGCCAGATGGTGTCGGTGGCGACGGCGATGATCCCGTTCCTCGAGCACGACGACGCCAACCGGGCGTTGATGGGCGCGAACATGATGCGCCAGTCGGTGCCGCTGCTCAAGAGTGAGGCGCCGCTGGTCGGCACCGGCATGGAGTACCGTGCCGCCACCGACACGGGTGACATGGTCAGCGCCGAGAAGGCGGGCGTGGTCGAGGAGGTCTCCGCCGACTACGTCACCGTCATGAACGACGACGGCACGCGGACGACGTACCGCGTGGCGAAGTTCAAGCGTTCCAACCAGGGCACCTCGTTCAACCAGAAGCCCATCGTCGCCGAGGGCGACCGGGTGGAGGCCAACCAGGTGATCGCCGACGGGCCGTGCACCGACAACGGCGAGATGGCGCTGGGCAAGAACCTGCTCGTGGCGTTCATGCCGTGGGAGGGCCACAACTACGAAGACGCGATCATCCTGTCCCAGCGTCTGGTGCAGGACGACGTCCTCTCCTCGATCCACATCGAGGAGCACGAGGTCGACGCCCGCGACACCAAGCTGGGCCCGGAGGAGATCACCCGCGACATCCCGAACGTCTCCGAGGAGGTCCTGGCCGACCTCGACGAGCGCGGCATCATCCGGATCGGCGCCGAGGTCGTCCCCGGCGACATCCTCGTCGGCAAGGTCACCCCGAAGGGCGAGACCGAGCTGACCCCCGAGGAGCGGCTGCTGCGCGCGATCTTCGGTGAGAAGGCCCGCGAGGTCCGTGACACCTCGCTGAAGGTGCCACACGGTGAGCAGGGCAAGGTCATCGGTGTCCGCGTGTTCTCCCGTGAGGAGGGCGACGAGCTGCCGCCGGGTGTCAACGAGCTGGTCCGCGTCTACGTGGCCCAGAAGCGTAAGATCACCGATGGTGACAAACTGGCAGGTCGGCACGGCAACAAGGGCGTCATCTCCAAGATCCTGCCGGTCGAGGACATGCCGTTCCTGGAGGACGGCACCCCGGTCGACATCATCCTCAACCCCCTCGGTGTGCCCGGCCGGATGAACGTCGGCCAGGTGCTGGAGACCCACCTCGGCTGGATCGCGGCCAGAGGCTGGGACATCTCCGGCGTCCAGGAGGCCTGGGCCGAACGGCTGCGCGACAAGGGCTTCGACAAGGTCGAGCCGCGCACCAACATGGCGACCCCGGTCTTCGACGGCGCCCACCAGGAAGAGATCGTCGGGCTGCTCGACAACACCGTCCCCAACCGTGACGGGGATCGGCTGGTGCAGCGCAGCGGCAAGGCCCGGTTGTTCGACGGCCGTTCCGGCGAGCCGTTCCCGTACCCGATCGCGGTCGGCTACATGTACATTCTCAAGCTGCTTCACCTGGTCGACGACAAGATCCACGCCCGGTCGACCGGCCCGTACTCCATGATCACCCAGCAGCCGCTCGGCGGTAAGGCCCAGTTCGGTGGCCAGCGCTTCGGTGAGATGGAGGTGTGGGCGCTGGAGGCGTACGGCGCCGCCTACGCGCTCCAGGAGCTGCTGACCATCAAGTCCGACGACGTCCTCGGCCGCGTGAAGGTGTACGAGGCGATCGTCAAGGGCGAGAACATTCCCGAGCCGGGCATCCCAGAGTCCTTCAAGGTCCTCATCAAGGAGATGCAGTCGCTCTGCCTCAACGTCGAGGTGCTCTCCAGCGACGGCATGTCCATCGAGATGCGCGACACCGACGAGGACGTCTTCCGCGCCGCGGAAGAGCTCGGAATCGACCTGTCCCGGCGTGAGCCGAGCAGTGTCGAGGAGGTCTGAGCGCCCCTACGGCTTCTGGGCGCCGGGTGAAGTGCCCCTCGCCCAGCGGTGACGGGCTCGACCGCGTGCCTTGGGTGATGAGCTCGCGGATGAACTCCGCCGGTGGTGACCAAGGAGATCATCCGCGCACCCAAGACCGCACGAGCCAGCCGCCCGACCGGGGGCCGTACGTCACGAATTCGGGACGGTGTCGGCGCCGAGGGCCGCGGCCCGCAAGGCCGCCGCGAGGCGGACGACGGGTTCGGTCGGCGGCTCGGGAAGGCGGGCCAGGAGCAGGCGTCGCAGTTCCTGGGGCCCGCCGCGCACCGGCAGGATGCGCACGCCGGGCGGCGCGGCGGAGGCCATCGCGGCGGACACGGTGGTCAGCCCGCAGCCCGCGGCCACGAGATGCAGTTTCGCCAGCCAGTCCCGGGCCGTGTGCACGATCTCGGGCCGCTCGTCCAGGCCCGGCCACACCCCCATGAGCCGGTCCGCGCCGGACGACGAACCGGCGATCCACCGTTGTCCGCGCAGGTCGGCAACGTCGACGAAGTCCCCGCGGGCCAGCGGGTGCGCCGCGGGAACGGCCACGCAGAGGGGGCGCTCCGTGAGCGTCTGCAACGCCAGTGGGGGCGATTCGGTGTCCGGTGCGCGAAACGGCGGCGCCGACGACAGCAGGGCGAGATCGATGCTGCCCGCCCGCAGGGCGCGCACCAGCGCCGGAGTGCCTCCCTCGCGGCTGATGACGTGCACGCCCGGGTAGCTGCGCCGCAGCGCGGCAAGGGCGATCGGCACCAGGGTCGTACCGGCGCTGGGCAACCAGCCGAGGCGCACGGTGCCGCCCTCTTCGGGCAGGCCGGACAGCTCGCGGGCGGTCGCGTCGATCTCGTCGAGCACGACCGTCGCGCGGCGCATGACGACCCGCCCGACCGCGGTCAGCCGTACGCCGTCGCGCCGCCGCTCCAGCAACTCCGCGCCCGCGACCCGCTCGATCGAGGCGATCTGCCGGGACACCGCTGACTGCGTGTACCCCAGCGACGTGGCGGCCGCGGTGAAGGTCCCCTGCTCGGCCACCGCGCGGAACACCCGCAGGGCGGTCAGCGACACATCGGTGAAGTCCATGACGTTTACGCATACCAGCCGTGCGCAAGTTTCGTTGGACTCATGGACAGAGGCGTTCCTACCGTTGCAGGCATGAATGTTTCCCGAATCGTCCTTGTGACGGGCGCCAACCAGGGCCTCGGCCGGGCCCTCGTCGAAGGCCTCGCGGCCGGCATGGGAACGGATGACCTGGTCCTGCTCACCGGACGCAGCGAGCGGCGCGTCACCGATGCCGCCCGCGAGGTGGCACAGCTGCCCGGAACCCGCGCTCAGGTGCGGGGCCGGGTCCTCGACGTCACCGACACCGACGCGATCGGCCGGCTCGCCGACGAACTGCGGAGCCAGTACGGCGGCGCCGACGTGGTGATCTCCAACGCGGTCACCCGCCTGCTGCCGGAGGAGTCGCAGGCCGAGCGCGCCGACGAGTTCATCGACGTGTCCAACACCGCCACCCACGCGATCCTGCGCTCCTTCGGCCCGATCCTGCGCCCCGGAGGCCGGCTGCTCGTGGTGGCCAGCAGCCTGGGTACCCTCGGCCACCTCGACCCCCGGCTGCGTCACCTGTTCGACGGCGCCAGCCTCGACCAGGTCGAGTACGCCGTCGAGTCCTGGCGGACCGCCCTCCACAACAACACCGCCGAGGAGGCGGGGTGGCCGCGCTGGCTGAACGTGCCCTCGAAAGTGGCCCAGGTCGCCGCCGTACGCGCGGTCGCCACCGTACGCCGCGAGCGCGACCTCGCGACCGACACCCTGGTCGCCTCCGTCTGCCCCGGCATGGTCGACACCGCGACCTCCCGGCCATGGTTCAGCGACTTCAGCCAGGCCCAATCGCCCTCCGAGGCGGCTCGGGCCGTACTCGACCTTGTCTTCGCCGAGCACGTCGACCCCGCCCTGTACGGCGAGCTGATCCGCTTCGGCGAGGCCCTCGACTGGTACGGCGGCACGCCCCCGGTGGAGCAGGACCGCAGGATCGAAGGAGCGCACTCATGACCGCCATCACCACGCCCTACGGATTCTCCAGCACGGCCGTAGAGGTCGCGCAGGGCATCGACCTCACCGGCCGCCGCGCGTTGGTCACCGGCGCCTCCTCCGGTCTCGGCGCGGAAACGGCCCGGGTCCTGGCCGGTACGGGAGCGGCCGTCACCCTGGCCGTCCGCGAGCACCTGAGTGTTTGGGAAGAGCTCACTCAGTAAGCGTGCACGTAGGTGGCGACGGACTTGAAGATGGCGAAACCGGCGTGCTCGTAGAGCGCGACCGCGCCGGTTCCGTTGGCGGTGTCGACGCTCAGTCCCGCTGTGCCGTACCCCTGGGCCTTGAACGAAGTGAGGGCATGCGCGATCAGTGCGCTCGCCACGCCCCTGCCGCGCCATTCCTCAACCGTCGCGATGATCTGGATCCATGCCTCGCGTATGCCGGTGGCCGCGGTGTCCGCCTCTCGGTAGTGGGTCAGTAGGCAGCCCACCGCGTTCCCGTCCGCCGTGGCCAGGAACGAGACTTCGGGACGGAAGGCGGCCGTGCCGGTGATGAGGCGCCTCCAGCTTTCAGGGGTGTGCGGCGTGTTGCCCCAGTGGTCGCGGAAGGCGGCGTTGCGTACCTCGCGGGCCTGCTCGTCGAGCTTCGGTGTCCAGGTGACGATCGTGACCCCGTCGGGAACCCGTGGCGGCGGGATCGGCGCGGCCAGATCGCGCCGCCTGCCCTGGAAAACGCGGGCGGGCTGAAACCCAGCCTCGCTGGCGAGCTTGGCCAAGTCATGGTTGCCGTCATAGACGGGCAGGTGGAGATGGAGAGGTTTACCGGGATAGCGCCTTTCGTGCAGCACTGGTGCGGTTTTGAGCGACCAGTCGATGATTCGCCTGCCGTATCCACGCCTGCGATGGTCGGGGTGCACGCCGCCTCCCCATAGATCCATCAGGTGGATGGGATCCGCCGCCTGCCTGACTGGAGCCAGCCCGAGCGCGACGATCTGGCCGCCCTGCCTGGCTGCGAGTGTGCCTTCCGGCAGGTTGAGCAGTGGGTTGGCCAGGCGTTCTGCCGTCTGCTCCACGGTGACATGACTGCCGGTCCTGTCCACCGCTTCGACGGCGGCGGCGAACTCGGCCCAGGCTGGCGCGTCATCCGTGGTGAGCGGTCCCCACTTCACTTCCATGATCGCCAGGCTAGGACAAGACCTATGACCTCGGCGATGCCTTTGTGGGGTGATTTCTGCTCTTCTTGATGGCCCTCATGCAAGCGAGTTCGCCTGGTGTAGAGCACCACCTACCGCTTCATGGCTCGGTAGCGCTTGAGGAGGGCCGTGATCGTCGTGGTCTCGTCCCGTACGGCGGGCCATGAGCCCTCACCTCCAGGCTGTCAACGGTGCGGTTACCGCCCAGCTCAAGGATGATGCACGGTCATCTGCCGAATTGGCTTTTCACTGCGAGCTTCTCGCGGATCCGCAGCACGTCCAAGGCCCACAAGTCTGCACGTGCTCCACTACGCCCGCATCATCACCGGCTCGCACCTGCGCAGAGCTGATCGGGATTCCTCAGCTGTGTCCAGGCCTGCCCAGGTCAATCTGCCGTGCCGCGCTATTTCCTTCGCGATCGTGAGATGGCGATCGTGAGGAGGATGACGACGGTCAGGAGTACCAGGAGGCCGATCAGTGCTGCGGAGTGGGGGTAGTGCGGCAGGTGCGTCTGCGCGGCGAGGTGGACCGCTGGGACTGCGCCGACGATGGACGTGGGCAGGGTCGGGCGGGGCTGGCACCGCGACGTGGTCACCATCACAGCCCCCTAACTTGCCGTGATGATGGGGCGGGGAGCGTTCGCGGCATGGTCGTCGGCGGTGTGCCAGTCGACAGCGTGAATGCCGGGCTCCAGGGACAGCCGGGCGATCAGGTGCTCCAGATGCGTTGCGGCATCCCCATCGAGAAGCAGGTAAGCGGTCAAGCGGGTGTCGCCACCCTGGTCGCGGGTGGTGTTGATACCGCGCAAGATCACCTCACGGCCGGCCGTGTACTGGACCAGTAGCGCGCGGACATGCTGCTCGTCTCGGGGCTGGCAGGTCAGATGCAGCAGGTAAGAATGGAGATCCTCATCCGTGCCTGGGGTCTCGTGGTCGATGAGTCGTCCCAGAGGGCGACCCAGAAGGTGGACCGCCAGAACGGCCCCGGTGGCGATGGCGGTGAAAGCGAACTGCCCGGAGGCGGCCAGGACGCCGACGGCGGCTGAGCACCACAGGGTGGCGGCGGTGTTGAGACCACGGATGTTGAACCCGTCCCGGAGGATCACCCCGGCGCCGAGGAAACCGATGCCGGACACCACATAGGAGGCGACCCTGGTGGGGCTGGCCAGGTCGCCCACCGCGTTGGAGTAGAGGACGAACAGGGTTGCGCCGGTGGCGACCAGAGCGTTGGTGCGCAGGCCGGCCATCCGGGCGCGCCATTGCCGCTCGAGACCGATCAGTGCGCCGCAGCCCATCCCGACGGCCAGGCGCAGTACGAACTCGGTGATGGTCAGCGCGTGCATGATCTCGCGCTCCTCTCCGTCAGGGCATGGCCAGGCTGCCCCCTCGCCGTTTCTGGGATCCGGCTCGTTCGTCGGTGTCGCAGACACGCGAGCGCATCCCCGCTGCAACGGCGCGAAAGTCAGTGACCGAGCCCCATCTGGACGATCTTGAATATGACGAGCACCGTGGCCAGGCCCAGGTAGAGGCGCAGAACGCTCATGCCGATCCTGCGTCCGTTGGACATGACCGGCCTGCTGAGCTCGGTCAGCGGCGGCATCCGCCAGCACTGTCTGCCGGTACGGTCGACGGGCTCGGCGGCGAAGCGGCGGCGGCGCACGGCCGCGTAGCCCGCGCAGATCGCTCCGGCGACGCCGCACCCGCCCATGATCGTGAGGATCTGGGTCTCGGTGACGCCGGGGAACAGGACCGCGATGGTGAGGATGATCGACAGGGTGACCAGCACGCCGACTACTGCCGAGGTGAACAGGTTGGTCGCCCGTCCGTTGACCCACGGCCCGAGGACCTGCCGGTCGTTGCACAGCAGCAGCAGGAACACCGACGCGCTCGGCAGCAGTACCCCTGCCAGCGCCTGCACGCCCTCGGTGAGCAGGCCGAGGGGCGAGCTGGGGATCAGCACGATGGTGGCCGCGGCCGCGATCAGGCCGGCGTAGACGGCGTAGAAGCCTTTGGCCTGTCCGATCCCGCGGTGCAGCGAGTGATTGAGGCTGAGGACGTCCCCGATGGCGTAGGCGGTGGACAGACAGACCGCGAAGGCGCCGATGATGCAGGCGTCCAGCAGCGCGATCGCGAACAGCGCCCCGGCGGTGCGGCCCGCGTACGCCTGAAGGCCGTGCGCGATGCCTGCGCTGTCGGTGAAGTTCCCGGCCGCTTCGGTCCCGGCGAAGGCGGCAGCGGTGAAGCCCATCATGGCGGCCGCGCCAATGATCACTACGAGGATGCCGATCACCAGGTCGGCCTTCTCGTAGGCGATGAAACGGGGAGTGATGCGCTTGTCGATGACGTAGGACTGCTGGAAGAACAGCTGCCAGGGGGCGACGGTCGTGCCGACGATGCCGATGACCAGCAGCATCAGCGCCGCCATGCCGCCCGGCCCGGCCGGGAGCGAGGGGATGAGGAAGCCGCGGGCCACCTGGGAGGCGGCCGGGTGCACCATGACGTACACGGGCACGAGCAGCAGGGACGCCGCGCACAGCGCGACGGCGACCCGCTCGAAGCGGCGGAACGATCCGGTGGAGGCCGCCACCATGATGACCAGCCCGGCCAGGATCACCGAGGGGACCTTCGGCAGGCCCAGATACCCGGCGGCCAGCGTGATGCCGATGAATTCCGTGACGAGGGTGAGGGCGTTGAGGAGGAACAGGTCGATGACGCTGAAGGCACCCCAGAACCTGCCGAACCGCTCCAGGATGAGGCGGGCGTGACCGACTCCGGTGACGGCGCCGAGGCGCAGCACCATCTCCTGGTTGACGTATAGCACCGGCACCAGCAACAGCAGCGTCCAGAGCAGGGCGGTGCCGTAGTTCTGGCCGGCCTGTCCGTAGGTGGCGAACGCGCCGGCGTCGTTGTCGCCGACCATGACGATCAGGCCGGGGCCGACGATCGCGAGCAGGGCCTTGACCTTGGCGGACAGGCCCAAAGGTGCCGTCGCGCCGTGCCTGATGGTGCCGAGGGCGCCGTGGATGTCGCCGATGTGGGCGTCGTCCAGTACCGCGCCGCGACGGTCTGCGGCGATCCCTCCGTAGGTCGCGGTGAAGTCTGTGGAGGCCATGTTGAACCCCTCTCAGCCCGGAGTGGGCTGGCGGGGCATGCGTTCAGCCGTCGTTCCCACGCGTGGGTGAGGCGCTGTTCCGCCCGCCGTACGGGGCCGAACAGCGGGAACGGGCGAAGACGGCTACCGCATGCCGGAGGCAGATGAGGACACGCGAGCCGTGGGCCGACTTCGGCCCCAACTACTTTCAGACACGTCCTCACCTCCGTCCGGCCGGACACCGCGACCACGCGGTGCTACATCCAAGACGGGGCCCGCCTCGTGACAGGCGGCGCACCCCACATCTCGTAAGAGCTTCGGCACTGCCCGGCGTATGCCCGCGGAGTTCGCGGGAAGCCACCTGGCCTCACCCCTTAGGCCGGGGAGAGGTGTCCTGACCCTGGGCGTCTCTCGACGTCGTGGGGTCAGTGGCCTGTATCCGGACAGACGCCTCACCTAACGAGGTGCCTACTACCAGGCTAGGCTCCGCGCGCGAAGGTGACAACTGCGCAGCCCCGTCCTGACCTGCGATGACAGGAGTTTGCGATCCATGGCGAGCCTCACCTTCACGCTTCTCGGTCCAGTTTCGATGGCCTTGACGATAGTTGCGCGAAGAACAGCTATTCGGCGGTTTGCAGCCCACCGATGTGGCGCCGACGCGGGTGGGGGCGGCCAAGCGGTTCGTGGCGGACTTGCCGGATCGGTTCAACGTGGGGCTGGTGTCCTTCGCTCGATCGGCATCGGTGCTGGTGTCGCCCACGGCCGATCACACTGCGGTGATCCGCGGCGTCGACGCGCTCAGGCCGGGGCCGGGCACCGCCATCGGCGAGGCGGTGTTCTCCATCCGCTCCTTCGATCAGCAGGCTGCCAGCGATCCACCGCCGGCGGCGATCGTCCTGCTCTGCGATGGCGACAACACCTCGGGCCGCGCCGTAGCGGAGGCGATGAGCGCCGCCGCACAGGCCAGGGTGCCGGTGTCGACGATCGCGTTCGGCACGCAGGACGGGACGGTCGAGATCGACGGGCAGCCGGTGCCGCCGAACCTGGAGACGCTCCGCTCGCTGGCCGAGGGCATCAGCGGGAGGTCCTACGACGCCGAGACCAGGAGCTCCCTGGACGACGTCTACAAGGAGACCGGGTCGTCGCTGGGTACCAAGACCGTGAACCAGGAGATCGGCTACTGGTTCCTGCGCTGGGCGCTGGTGCCTGCGTTCGCGCTGGCCATCAGTTCGATGCTGCTGTCGGTCAAGCTGCCGTGAAGCCGCAACCCAGGAAGGGATCTACTCTTGGCGACCATGGCTCACACCCGTCTGTATCGCAATGGCGTCCTGGACGCGGAAGGCTTCCCCATCGCCGACGTCTCCGACTACGTCGGCGACCCGTCGTGCACGATCTGGTTCGACCTGTGCTCGCCCACCCCCGACGACCTCGCCGTGATCAGCGAGGAGCTTGGGCTGCACGCGTTGGCCGTGGAGGACGTGCTGCACGACCGGCAGCGTCCCAAGCTGGATGTCTACGACACGCACCTGTTCCTGGCGGTGTACGGCGAGCGGCTCGACACCGAGACCGGCGACATCACCTCGACCGAGATCGACATCTTCGTCACACGGAACGCGCTGGTCACCGTCCGAGAAAACGACCAGTTCGACGTCGACGAGGTGATCAGGCGCTGGGACGCCAACCGGGAGATGGCCAAGCACGGCGTCGGCTTCTTGCTGCACGGCCTGCTCGACTACGTCGTGGACGGCCACTTCGAGATCATCCAGTCACTTGACGACCAGATCGAGCAACTTGAGAACCACCTGTTCGACAACCAGATCAGCGGACGCGACCTGCAACAGCGCACTTTTGCCATGCGCAAGAACCTGGTCCAGTTCCGCCGTGCCGTCCTGCCCATGCGCGAGGTGATCAACAGCCTCATCCGGCGTGACCTGCACGTGGTCGAGCCCGCCATGGCCCCCTACTACCAGGACGTCTACGATCACGTGATGCGCGTCACCGAGTGGACCGACTCGCTGCGCGACCTGGTAGGCAACATCCGCGAGACCAGCCTGACCCAGCAGAGCTACCGGCTCAACGACATCATGAAGAAGCTCACCAGCTGGGCTGCGATCATCGCCGTCCCCACCATGATCACCGGTTTCTACGGCCAGAACGTGCCCTATCCCGGCGCGGAGCAGCCGATTGGATTCTGGGTCTCGACGCTCGTCATCATCGTCGCCTCGAGCAGCCTGTACCTGCTGTTCCGCAAGCAGGACTGGCTCTGACAGGCAGCTGCCAGGGCTGGCAGGTCGGCTGGTTATGCCGGGATCGTGTCACCTCCGCCGAGCCCGCACCGCTGACCTGGAACGGCGTCGACCTCGGAGTCTGAACCGTCCAGGACAGCCATCGGCGCCGCCGCCGCGTCGGCGTCTGGCTGGTTTCGGTGGTGGTGCTTGCGCGGATGACTCTAAACGGCTGGGTCGAGGTGGTATTCCTCGTGCACGGCGTCGTAGGAGTAGAGCTCAGCGTAGCGACGCCAGTCGGTCGCCGCCTCCAGCTGCTGGGTGACCTGCACGCTGGTGTAGTGCCAGGATGCCGCGGAAGAACCCAGCCCGCAGGCCGCCGTCGACGCTGTTCTTCAGGCTGGTGACGATCAGGTGGATCAGTCGCTGAGGTCGGACAGGTCCAGGTGGCCGCCGTGGCGTTGGAGGATTTCCGCCAGTCCGGACAGGCCGTCCACCGAGGCGGCGGGCAGCGGGGTGTTCGCGCCGCCGTGGGTCATGGGCTTGTCGGCGCGGTGATGACGGCGGGTGCGCGAGCAACGGCAGGCCGTCGGTGCCCAGCCGGAGAATGATCCCGTTGATCACCTGGCGGTCATGGAGTGGCAGCTGTTTCAGCGGTCTGTACGCGAGACGCCGTTGGCACGTCCGTGGAGCCGTCGCAGAAGCATGGGAGTGCGGCGCAGATCCGCCCGCATCAGGCGGTACGGGCGGCGGACGCGGCGCGTGTGCCCCCAAGCGCAGCCCGCGAGTGCCACAGCGGTGAACGCGGCCAACCTGAGCAGGTCGTCAGGCCCGAAGGCCAACTCCCCTTTGGCGTGCGTCAGGAAGCCCGTGGCGAAGCACCAGGCCATCACGCCCGTCGCCAGTGCGGCGAGGTAGCGCCTCGCCCAGGATCCGAACAGGCCGACGGCCGCCGCCATCACGGCGACGCGTGCCGCGGTCTCGGAGAAGGCGAGCGACGCCACAGCGCAGGTGCCGACCGCACATATGAATCCGGCCGGAAGCAGCATTTCCAGGGGGCGCTCGCGCATCGACCGTTCCTTTCAGCGGAGAGCCATTTCATGAAACCCGCCCAGGCCCGCGGGAGCGATATTTACTACGTAATTTCTACGCGCTTGATACGACCACTGACGCATTATTTGCGCGCCAGGGACGCGTCAAAGCCCTTGCCCGGCGGATTACGGAATCGACATAGTGAGGTCATCGATCGCGGAAAGGAGGGAGAAATGACGGTGCAAGCCCGCCGCAGCGTTGCCCGGCGTCCCTCGCCCCTCCTGCCCGATCGATGGCGTATCCCCTAGAACGCGGGACACGCCCTCCTTCCGGCGTCGGTACGCCGGCTCTTTCCCGGCGAGCCCGCGCCGAAGCTGGCCATGGCGTTCTGCGCCGAGTTGGCTGGCGATCCTGCGGAGGCGGCTGGCCGAGCAGACCATCGCCGCCTTCCGCGACTACCAGCGCGACGACAGGAAGATGCGCACCCTGCGTCTCGACGGAGACCTGCGCGCGGCGGTGGCCTTCAACACCAGCTATGCCGAGGGCAACTCCAATTACCACTTCGACCGCTATGACAAGGCCTTGGAGCGATTCATCGCGCTGAACCATGGCCATTTCGACGGGGCGATTCGCGACGGTGAGGCGGCGCTCGGCGGATGGACCCTCATCCC
The DNA here is from genome assembly GCF_040300065.1 of Nonomuraea sp. NPDC000554. Taxonomy (NCBI): domain Bacteria; kingdom Bacillati; phylum Actinomycetota; class Actinomycetes; order Streptosporangiales; family Streptosporangiaceae; genus Nonomuraea; species Nonomuraea sp. NPDC000554. Next base: position 134,255 of record NZ_JBEPDC010000030.1, read on the forward strand.
GGCCGCCGGCGCGCTGCTGGTGGCCGCCCTGACCCTGATGGGCATTCGGCCACGGCTCAACGAGTACCGATAGCAGCCCCTTACCGAGGCGACCGAGGATCGGACCGCAGAAGCAACGCATAAGTCGTCAAACACATATTCGCGCGGATCAGGAACGCCGACGGTGAGTGCTCCGTCGGCCACATCACCGGCGACCTACGGCTGACAGTCGCACATGGCACTAGATCAGTGTGAGCAGGGCGACGACCGCGATCAGGGCCAGGAGTACGAGGGCCTCTGGGCGGACGCGCCTGTGGGCTCGACGTTCTGGCCGGATGCGCGTCACAGTCCCACGTCCCGGCGCAGGAGGTCGTCGATCTCCTCCCGGCGCACCACCATGCGGGCGGCGCCGTCGGCGACCGCGATGACGGGTGGGCGGCCGGTGAGGTTGTAGGTGGAAGCCATCGAGTAGTGGTAGGCGCCGGTGGCCGGCACCGCGATGACGTCGCCCGGCCGGATGTCCGCGGGCAGCGGCACGTTCTCGGCGATGACGTCGCCCGCCTCGCAGTGGTGCCCGACCAAGGTGACGGGGTGGTCGGCCATGGCCGGGCGGTGGCCGATCAGGCGGGCGGTGTAGCGGGCCCCGTACAGGGACGGGCGGGGGTTGTCACTCATCCCACCGTCGACGGCGACGAACGTGCGATCGTGGGTACGGTCGATGACGCGTTTGACCGCGATGACCCGGTACAGGGTGAGTCCAGCCGGGCCGCTGATCGATCGGCCCGGCTCGATGGTGAGCCGGGGGACGGGCAGGTGCAGTGTCGCGCAGCGTTCCTCGATCGCCTTGGTGACGGTCGTGGCGTACTCCTCGGGGGTCAGGCCGTGCTCGGACTCCAGGTAGGCGATGCCCTGGCCGCCGCCCAGGTCAAGCTGGGGAAGGACGATCCCGTACGCGTCGCGGACGCCGGCGAGCTGCTCGACCATGATCCTGGCCGCCTGCTCGTACGGCTCGCTCGTGCGGATCTGGGAGCCGAGGTGACAGTGCAGGCCCACCAGGTGCAGCTCCGGCTGGCGCAGCACCCTGACCACGGCCGCGGCGGCGTCTCCCAAGGCGATGGACAGGCCGAACTTCTGGCCCTCGCCCCCGGTCCGGATCGCCGCATGCGCGCCCGCCTCGATGTCCGGGATGACCCGCAGCAGCACCTTCTGCCGGCGCCCCGGCGGGACCAGCATCGCCAGCCGGACCACCTCGGCAAGGTTGTCGACCACGATCCGCCCCACCCCGTACTCGACCGCCTCGGCCAGCTCGTGCGGGGTCTTGGCGTTGCCGTGGAAGACGATCCGATCGGCGGGGAAGCCGACGGACCGGGCGATGGCCAGCTCGCCGCCGGAGCAGACGTCGAGGCCGAGCCCTTCCTGCCGAACCCAGGTGGCCATCGCCCTGCACAGGAACGCCTTGGCGGCGTACAGGATGTCGGCGTCCGGCAGCGCGGCGCGGAAGGCGCGGCAACGTCCCCGGATGTCGGCCTCGTCCACCACATAGGCGGGGGTGCCGAAGCGCTCGGCGATGTCCATGAGGGGCACGCCTCCCACGCAAGCCACCGGCCGGAAACGGGTGGTGGCCGACCAGGGCTCCGCGGCGAACCGCGCCTGCTCCCTCATCTCGTCCAAGCGCACGGGATGACGCGGGCCGGGGACGGACAATTGGGGCTCTGACATCTGGTTCCTCCTGCAAGAAATGCTTCAAATAAGGAAACTAATCGCGCAGCAGGGTAAGTACGTCAATTTATACGCAATCTGGACGAGCGCCGTGGAGATTCTGACGCCGCATTGACGGCACACCCATCGCAGCCGGGCTCGAAAGCCGGATCGCGTCAAGTAAGCGCAGAGATTTCGGCGTTTTCCGTAGCAAACCCGTCAAAGGTGGTTCGGGAACAGACCTGCGGGACTTCCATGTGCATGACCGCTTCGCGTCCCGGCTGCTCACCGTCACGGTGGGCCTGCTCTACCCCCGGCCATGACCGGCACGTCCACGCGCGTGGTCAGCCTCCCCCGACACCCATGAGGGCCCGCATGCGGTGCGCCGCCCAGGGGGAGGACCACACCAACCCCGCACTCGATCAGAAGGCCTGACCATGCTCATCCAAGCGCTGTTCATCCTGGCGGTCCTGCTGATCGCGCACGTCCCGCTCGGGGACTACATGGCCAGGGCACTGGACGGCGGGCGGCACCTCAAGATCGAGCGGGTGCTCTACCGGTTGTGCGGCGTCGACCCCGACTCCGAGCAGGACTGGCGCCACTATCTCCGCTCGCTGGTCGCCTTCTCGGCGGTCAGCATCGTGGTCCTGTTCGGCCTGCTCACCTTCCAGGGCGTGCTCCCGTGGAACGTCGGCCATGTGGGCATGCCGTGGGATCTGGCCCTGCACACCGCGGTCAGCTTCACCACCAACACCAGCTGGCAGAACTACGCGGGCGAGTCGCCGATCGGCCACACCCACCTGACGCTCATGGCGGGTCTCGGCGTGCAGGCGTTCGCCTCGGCCGCGGTGGGCATGTGCGTGGGTCTGGCGCTGATCCGCGGGCTCGTCCGGCGCAGCGGGGCCGGGCTCGGCAACTTCTGGGTGGACCTGATACGGAGTATCTTTCGCGTGCTGCTGCCGCTGGCCGTCGTCTTCGGCCTGGCGCTGATCGGCCTGGGCGTGCCGCAGAACCTGTCCGGCACCGAGACCGTACAGACGCTCACAGGTGGCACGCAGACGCTCGTGGGCGGCCCGGTCGGCTCCTGGGAGCCCATCAAGCTCCTGTCCGGCGACGGCGGCGGCTTCTTCAACGCCAGCAGCGCGCACCCGTTCGAGAATCCCTCGGCGATGACGAACGCGATCGAGGTCCTGCTCATGCTGCTGGTCCCGACCGCCTTCATCCGCCTGTTCGGCCGCATGTCGGGCGACCTCAAGCTGGGCTGGACCATGCTCGCCGTGGTCGCCATCCTGTTCGGCCTGCTGCTGACCGCCGGCAATCTGGCCCAGAGCGCGCAGACCGGCACAGTTGCGCAGGCGGTCGGCGGCCAGTTCGAAGGCACCGAGACCCGCATCGGCGTCGCGGGCAGCACCCTGTTCGGCATCGCCGCGACGGCCAGCGCTGACGGCGCGCTCAACTCCTCCTACGACAGCTTCTCCAGCCTGGGCGGCGGCGCGCTGTTGGCCGCCATGATGCTGGGCGAGATCGCCCCAGGCGGCACCGGCAGCGGGCTGTACGGCCTGATCATGGCCGTGCTGGTGGCTGTGTTCCTGGGCGGGCTCATGGTCGGCCGCACACCCGAGTTCATGAGCAAGCGCATCGGACACCTCGAGATGCGGTATGTCATGCTCTACTCCCTGGTCGGCCCGACACTCGTCCTGACCTTCACTGCCATTGCCATCGCGCTGCCCGAGGGCCGCTCTTCGATGGGCAACCATGGCGCGCACGGCCTCACCGAGGTGCTCTACGCCTACACCAGCAGCGTCAACAGCAACGGCAGCGCCATGGCCGGGCTCAACGGCAACACTCTGTTCTACAACCTGACCATGACGGTGGCGATGCTCGCCGGCCGGTATCTACCGATCGTGTTCGTCCTGGCTCTGGCCGGACGGATGGTGAGCAGGCAGCCGGTGGCGGCCACCGCGGGCACCCTGCGCACCCATGGGATCAACTTCGTGGTGCTGGCGACGGGCGCCGCGCTGATCCTGGCGCTGCTGAACTTCCTGCCGGCCCTGTCCCTGGGCCCCATCGCCGACGGGCTGACGAGGTGAAGATGAGCGCGGAGAGAACCCCGCACGCCATGGGCGCCGGGCTGGCCGTCTGGCTGGTGATCCTGCTCGGTCGGCGCCTCGTGCGGCGCCGGAATGACAACGCCCAGGCGCGCCCATTCCGCGGTCACGCCCCGAAGGAAGCCAGGACGACGTCGGCTGGGTAGGAGGAGGGCGTTGACCTCGGCAAACACGTAGACGGAGGTGCCGGGTTTCGTGCGCTACCTCAACAGGGATCGCATCGCGCTCCTGGCAGCGCTGCTGGCGCCGCTGGCTACCACGGCGGTGCTGCTGCCGTGGCGTGCCGCCCTGCCCAACACCAGCGTCGCTCTCGTGCTGGTCGTGATCGTGGTCGCGGTCGCCGCCAACGGTAATCGCCTGGCCGGCGCGCTGGCCGCGATCTCTGCCGCCCTGTGGTTCAACTTCTTCTTCACCCAGCCCTACCAGCGCTTCACCATCACCAGGCCCGCCGACATCCAGACCGCGGTCCTGCTGCTCATCGTCGGCCTGGCGGTCTCGCAACTGGCCGCCCGCGCCCGGCGGTTGAAGGTGATCGCCATCACCGACGCCGACTATCTGGCCCAGATCCGCGAAACGGCCACGCTGGCCCAGAGCGCCAAGGGACCCGACGCGGTGGTCGATCGCGTCACGACGCAGCTCACCGACCTGCTGCAGCTACGCGGCTGCCACTTCGAGTACGGCACTTTGATCGGCCATCCCCCTCGGCTGGAACAGGACGGCACCGTGATCTGGGGTCGCAGACGCTGGAACGTCGACCGGCGAGGGCTGCCCGACACGGAGGTCGAGCTGCGCACGTTCGGAAACGGCCGCTTCCTCGGCCGGTTCATGCTGGACCCCACACCAGGAGCCAAGCCAAGCCTGCAAGCCCGCCTGGTCGCGGTCACCCTGGCGGACCAGGCGGGCGCCGCGATCGACACCGCCGGCACCGGCCGCCCGTGACGACCGTTAAGCGGGTGTCCGGGGACGGCGAGCCGACCGTAACGGCGCCAGCCGCGGTCTACAGGCGACCTTCGGTGTGGGGGCATGGACAAGGCGATCCCTCAGCGGCCGTGGCCGGCTGAAATTCGGAGCAGGACTCGTCGGCGACCGGCGGTTCCTGTCCCGCCTGGTCCTGTTGCAGGACGCACATCAGGCCACCCGCTTCGCAGGCTTGGTCATCGTGCCCGCCGGGTCGATGACGATGCCGATGACGTCCAGCTCGGTGATCATGCCACGCAGCGCCGGGGCGGTGAGGACTACCCACCGCTGGTCGGCTCCGAGCACCTTGGTCAGCTTGAGCGGCGAGGAGAACGCGACCGCTGTCCGCTTGCCCGAGACCGTGCGGAACAGCCGAAGGGTCGAGGCGCACGTGCCCACCGTGACGGGGACGCACAATCGGGGCTCTGACATCTGCTTCCTTCCAGCGAAGAGTCGTACACAGAGACGCTAGAACCGTCCTCGGCCACATTCCTCGATCGCTACGCGATCTGGACGCTCAGGCCGGAAATGCTGACGCCACATTGATGGCACGCCATGCCCCATGAGCTGATCACGGGTCCCGCGCCTCGACGAGCGCGGAAACGATCTCCTGGCGGCCAGGGCGCTCGGGGACGCGCACACCTGCGTTCCGAGCGGCGGTTACGTGGCTCTCGCCACGCGGATGATGACCCTGCTCGATCCTGGCATACCTAACATCGGGCGGCCGTTCCTCGCCACGGATGCCCTCCGAGGGCCTTGTTCAGGGGCACTATTGCTCCTCTGAGAGCGGTCGCCGCCGGTCCTGACAGGTCCTGAACGGTCCGGAGGCGAACTTCCACGGGATCCAGACACGCCACGGAGGCGGCGCTCGAAGCCGCACGTAGGGATGCCGTTAAAAATCGCGCTCGGGCCATATGTAAGCCATCAAGAACCCCAAAACCACTCAAATCTCAGGATTTGCTCTCCTGGGGCCGCCCGAGATCGGCGCGGCCGGAACAACATGTCCAACTTGAGGAGTGGGGATGGCTGACGTCCTCTTCGTCGCCCTGACGATCGCGATCTTCGTGGTCTTCGGGCTCGTGGTGAAGGCGGTGGAGCGGCTGTGAGCGCCGTCAATGCCACCGGTCTCGTTGTAGTCGTCGGTCTAGTGATCTTCATGGTCGCGGCCCTGCTCTTCCCGGAGCGTTTCTGATGAGCACGACCGCCGCAGGAATGATCTTCATCATCTCGCTGATCGTCGCGCTGGCTCTGGTGTACAAGCCGTTGGGCGACTACATGTACCGGGTCTACACGAGTGCCAGGCACAACGTCGTCGAGCGGGGCATCTACCGGCTGCTCGGCGTGCGGTCCGAGGCCGAGCAGAGCTGGGGCGTCTACGCCCGGAGCGTGCTGGCGTTCTCGGTGATCTCCATCCTGGTCGTGTACGGCATCCAGCGTCTGCAGGACAAACTGCCGCTCAGCATGGGCATGCAGCCGGTCACCGACCACATCGCGTGGAACACCGCGATCAGCTTCGTCACCAACACGAACTGGCAGGCCTACTCGGGCGAGTCCACGATGGGTCACCTGACTCAGATGGCGGCGCTGGCCGTGCAGAACTTCGTCTCGGCATCGGTCGGCATGGCGGTGGCGATCGCGCTGGTGCGCGGGTTCGCGCGCAGCCGTACCAATGAGCTCGGCAACTTCTGGGTGGATCTGGTACGCGGCTGCGTCCGTATCCTGCTGCCGATCGCCTTCGTCGGTGCGCTGGTGCTGGTGGCCGGTGGGCTGATCCAGAACTTCTCCGGCGTGCACGAGGTAACCACGCTGACCGGCGGCACTCAGTCGATCACCGGCGGGCCGGTGGCTTCGCAGGAGGTCATCAAGGAACTGGGCACCAACGGCGGCGGCTTCTACAACGCCAACTCGGCCCATCCCTTCGAGAACGCCGCCACCTGGACGAACTGGTTCGAGATCTTCCTGATCCTGCTGATCCCGTTCTCGCTGACGCGCACCTTCGGCAAGATGGTCGGGCAGGTCCGGCAGGGGTACGCGATCCTCGCCGTGATGAGCGTCATCGCGCTGGCCAGCGTCCTGCTCACCAACGTCTTCGAGCTGTCGGGGAACGCGACGGTGCCGCAGGCGGTGGGCGCGGCGATGGAGGGCAAGGAGGTCCGCTTCGGCGTCTCGAACTCGGCCACTTTCGGCGCTGCCACGACGCTCACCTCGACCGGGGCGGTGGACTCCTTCCACGACTCCTACACGCCGTTCGGCGGCATGATGACGATGTTCAACATGATGCTGGGCGAGGTCGCCCCCGGCGGCGTCGGCGCGGGTCTGTACGGCATGCTGATCCTGGCCGTGATCACGGTGTTCGTGGCGGGCCTGATGGTCGGTCGCACGCCGGAGTACCTGGGCAAGAAGATCGGCGCCCGCGAGATCAAGCTGGCTTCTCTGTACTTCCTGGTCACCCCGGCGTTGGTGCTGATCGGCACGGCGTTCGCGATGAGCTCGGAAGAGCAGCGCGCCAGCATGCTCAATGGCGGTCCGCACGGCCTGTCCGAGGTGCTGTATGCGTTCACCAGTGCCTCCAACAACAACGGCTCGGCGTTCGGCGGTATCACGGTCAACACTCCGTGGTACGACGTGGCGCTCGGCCTGTGCATGGTGTTCGGCCGCTTCCTCCCGATCATCCTGGCGCTGGCGCTCGCCGGTTCGTTGGCGACCCAGGCGCCCGTCCCCGAGAGCGCGGGAACGCTGCCAACGCACCGGCCGCAGTTCGTGGGCATGGTCGTCGGCGTGACGATCATCCTCGTCGCCCTCACCTTCCTCCCGGCCCTCGCGCTCGGCCCCATCGCAGAAGGACTCTCGTAACATGTCAACCCCCGTGCTCGAAGCGCCGGGCAAGGCGCCCGCGCCGAAGAAGAACGGCAGGGTCGGCGGCGGCTTGCTCGACCCCAAACAGATGCTCACGTCGCTGCCCGACGCGCTGAAGAAGCTCAACCCGGTCACGCTGTGGCGCAACCCGGTCATGTTCATCGTGGAGGTCGGCGCGGTGTTCACCACCGTGCTGGCGATCGGCTACCCGTCGTTCTTCGCCTGGGCCATCGTGGTGTGGCTGTGGCTGACCGTGGTGTTCGCCAACCTGGCCGAGGCGGTGGCCGAGGGACGCGGCAAGGCGCAGGCGGCCACGCTGCGCAAGGCGAAGACCGACACCCAGGCCAGGCGCCTCCAGAGCCGCACCTCTACCGACTGGGACGTGGTCGGCGCGCCCGAGCTCAAGCAGGGCGACTACGTGATCGTTGAGGCCGGGGAGATCATCCCCGGCGACGGTGACGTGGTGGAGGGCATCGCCTCCGTGGACGAGTCGGCCATCACGGGCGAGTCCGCGCCGGTGATCCGCGA